>JAUIKE010000162.1 GCA_030430845.1 Bacteroidia bacterium
AATATTCTTTTAGGAGGTTGTTTTAAGAAAAAAACGAAGTTTTTTTCTTAAAACAACCTCCTAAACAAAATTTTCGGGGGTGGGTAAAAACGAGGAACGAGTTTTTACACAACCCCAGATTTTTTTACCTTTTAGAATCCTACAGTAGCTTCGATCATGAATCCGTTGAAGTTACCTTCTGCGCGGATGTCATCTGTTGGGAAGTCTTTGTAGTCTTGATTAACATATTCCAGTTTGAACAGAATGTTATTTGTAACAAACCATCCTGCACCAAGCTGTATTCTATTGATGCCAATTTCTGTTCCTGAAGGATCGTCAGCTGTAACAGTGTTATAGCGACCTCCAAGGTAGAAGTTTTCTTCAGCGCCGATTCTGTAAAGGATATCGGCTGCGAATTGGCTCATGTTGCGCATGTCATCTGGAGATTCAGTGCGGCTACGTCCTTTGGCAGATTCGTAAGTGCCGAAGATCTCAAGTCCCTGAGCTTTCAGGAAGGCGTTGAATTGGAAAGTAGTCAATTCGTCGCCAAAGCCTGGGTTGTAGCGGCCGGATGGATATACACCTCTGTCACCTGCGCCAACTCCAGGAGGTACCATCACGAGGTAGTAGCGAGAACCACCGCGGTCACCGTCGAAGATGTGGTTGGCAGAAGAACTTGAAGTGGTGTATACAGATCCCATCAGACGAAGGCGAACATTGTCGTCCAACTGCTTGTCGAAGCCCAGTTTACCGATGATAGAAGGAGCGCGCTTGTCGCTATCATCCACATCACTGGTGTTAGCAGGAGCTACGTTACCATTGATTTCCCCGCCGGTCATACCGAGCATAGCGATCAGACCGTTATTTTGGAAATAAACTTCACCACCGATCTCTGTGTTGAAAGCATCCACGATGTAGTTACCGACGAATGGGTTGTACATAGCGTTACCGTTATCTGTGCGGCGGAAGTGAGCATCGCCATAGTTAACTTCCATGTGACCGATGCGGATGGTTACCTTGTCCATCAATTCTTCGAGGAATCCGCTCTCAATGAATGGTAGTTCATCAAACTGGATGTATCCTCCTTTTACCCAAGATTCTGGGTGGTGACGAGAAGACAGGTAAGTTACCAGGTTCAGTCTAACTCCCTGAGCTAGTGCTACGTCCAGGTTTAAGTTGGCAGTAGCCAGGTTAAAACCGTTTCTCAGAGGATAGAGATCTGTGTTACCATTGTTCTCATGTGAAAGCAGTTGCATTTGCTGAGTGAAGCTACCACCTACGCGGGCTTTCACTCCTTCGAATTCAACTTGATTAGATTTTAGATCTTCAAAGTAAACGACACCATCTTTGTCATAAGAACGCCAGTGACCTAGTTTTTGCGCCTGAAGGTTAATAAATCCTACAAGTAGGAAGAACGCAAGGGCTGATATTAATCTTTGTGATGTTTTCATAATACTAGCTTTTATTGTGTGTGTTGTTTATAGTTTGTTTAAGTGAGTGCAAAAAATTACTTCATATTGGCCGAGCTATCTGTCGGCTTCATCATTACGGTAAAGTTAATTGTGATATCGTCGCCTGTTTTGAGTGTGCCGAGTAAGGCTCTGGGCGGATCGATATTAAAGTCTGTCATTTTCAAGGCTTTATTGCCGGTAAATTTGAGGTTGCCATCCTCTGTGAATTTGGCATTGAAGGTCAAAGTTAAAGGCTTGGTTGTACCAGCTATGGTCAACTCACCCTTGCCGGTTATGTTAAATTTGTTTGAGTTTTCCTGAATATCGAAGCTGTTTAAACTGCATTCAATATTGGGGTGTGCTTCACTTTCAAGGGCTTCCCACGTTTTTTTATCCATGGTTTTTCCCTTGGTACTTTTTATGCCTTCCACAGGGATACTCAACTTGACATTTTTAATGGAAGCCAAAGTTGCATCACCGGCTTGTACGATACCCTTGAAATTAATCTGGGTGACATCGGATTCCCACTCGTGTAAGGTGGAAGTGCCGGAAATGGTCATATTCCCACTTTGGAAAGTATAAGTAGTCTGTGCAGTAGCTTGTACATTGATAAGCATGAATCCTATCAGAAAAGCTATGGTAATTTGGCTTAATTGCGTGATTTTCATGTCTTTTTAATTTGGTACGGTTCAAAGGTAAGCGAAGACGAAGGCTGATTTGTATGATTTTAGTCATTACGCATAGTGATTTTAATCACAGACCTTTCTTTTTTTTACCCGGGATTTTTACTTGAAAATTGACCGGAAGCCTTGTAAATAAACGTGTTTTAGGCAATGGTGATTTTTACTTCTTTACCCAAGAAATCCGATGGTACTTTTTACTTGTTGACTTTTTTATGGCATCTTTCGAAAAAAAGTCTGTCTTTTTTTTGACAACACTTATCTATTGAATAGGAGGTTTAATTGAAAAAACTGCAATTTGTGCATCAACTAAGGAAGAAACCGGTGAAGTTTTTATGGAAAAAAGGCTAATTCCCATTTCGATTTTTCTCATATCATGGCTTTTCCTCTCTATTCAGGAGGCTAAGGCCCTTCATCCTGTTTTTAATCCGCCCATTTTTTCAAAATCCGATTCAACTATTTCTTCCGCCCTTCCCCCGACCGCCAAAGTATTGCCGACGGCGGGCCCCCCTTTCCCCGGCCGCCAAAGCCTGGCCGACGGAGGCTCAACCTTCGACCTTGTTTTTCCACAGGCAGTTCAGGTCAACCCCAACACAGTTTATATACCTTTTCGAATGGTGGGCCGGCTTATAGCGGTACAAGCAAGAGTGGATACGAATGCCGGCATCTTTTTCCTGGATACCGGAGCGGAGCGATTACTGCTTAACAGCAATTATTTTGAACCGGAACGGGGTTGGCGGGAAGTGACCACTGCGGGTACTACCGGAAGCGTAGAAAGCGTTTTTTACAACAGGGTAGATACCCTATACTGGGACGAATTGCGATTTCCCAAACAGCAAGCCAATATTTTAGACCTTTCCCATATTGAACGAAAAAAGAATATTCGTCTTATCGGTATCATCGGTTATGAAGTACTTAAGGAATATGAGGTTTTTCTGGACTATCAGTTGAAACAGATCATCCTGACCCGTTTGGATAAGGATGGGTATCGGATCGATTCGGCGGCCATATGGGAACAGCCCTATGACAGCCTTGATTTCAAACTAGCCGGGCATTTGATTGTTCTTGATGGAGAGGTGCAGGGGCAAAAACTGCGTTTTGCGCTGGATTCAGGTGCAGAGCTTAACCTTCTGGACAGAAAGGTGAAAAGAAGGGTCCTGGATAATTTTGAAATAATTAAGAGAGTGAATATGGTTGGGGCCGGGCAGAAGACGATTGAAGTCTTAGCAGGTACTTTATATCGAGTGAAATGCGGCAATCAGAATAGTTCAGGAATGCGTACCTTGCTAACCAATCTTGACGAGATGGGTGAAAACTTTGGGGTTCGACTGGATGGTTTTCTGGGATATGAATTTTTGTATACCCGGAGAACTTTAATTAATTATAAACGCAAAAAACTATTTTTCTTCAAACAACACAGACCTTAGTGATGATAAAAAGGTTGTCATATATCGTATTGATCTGGATGGTGGGAGCCGTTGCTTTGTTTTCTCAGGATAAAACCAATGGGTATTATTTTGAAGGGGACGAGGTTGTTTTTGAATTTGACCCCAGGGTTTATGCCAAGGCGACGGTTGACGGGACGGCTGATAAGCTGGATTTTTCGGACCTGGATATTTATAAAGTGGTTGTTACAGGCAGTTTCAACAAATGGTCCAACAAGGGGTGGAAAATGAAAAGGGTAGGAGAGTACAAATACCAGCTTCGCAAAAAGATTACGGATTTTGATGATCGATTTACGTGGGAATTTAAATTTTTAGTCAACAATAAATACTGGGCTGAACCTGATCCGGCGAAGCACAATACCAATAAAGTGTTTCAAAACAACTTCCTTGAGGAGGTGTATAACCTAAAACTACATACGATAAAGCAATCCGATAGAGGAAAGGTTCGGTTCTTCCTACGTGGATTTCAAAATGCTGAAAAAGTAATCCTGGCTGGGAGTTTTAATGCGTGGGACGAAGAATTTCTGCATATGGAAAAAGCAGATGGTGGCTGGGAATTACGAGCGGACCTACCGCCGGGCTACTATGAGTACAAGTTTATCGTCGACGGAGAATGGATGCACGATCCGGCCAATTCTAAAAAGGTCAGAAATGAGCATAATACCTTTAATTCCATTCTCGAAGTCACCAAGACCGTGACCTTTAAAATGGATGGATTTGAGGAAGCTGAAAAAGTGATTCTGGCTGGCTCCTTCAATAACTGGAAGGAAAATGAACTACGTATGCGTCGGGAAGGAGAGGCCTGGATCCTGCACATCGATCTAACGGCCGGCAAGCATTGGTACAAATTTATCGTGGATGGAAACTGGATGGTCGATCCGGCTAATCCGCTCAGAGAAAAGGACCGGGATGGTAATGTAAATTCAGTTTTGATTGTGAATTAATAAGTTGCCAAGGCATTCAAATAGCTGTATTTCCTTCTACCTTCCCTGACTACCGAAGCCTTAGCGAAGGTAGTTACCTTCCTACCAAGTAAGAAAGGTTTTCCCAAACATATCTATAAATGGGGGACTGCCCTCCATCGGGATTATTATAGATGGTTTCTTCCACTCTTTTCCCTTCATTTTTTTCATAGAAATGGATAGCTGACTGGTTGGCTTTCAGGACCCAGAGGTAGAGCTTTGAAGTCGGTCTATGTACCAGTATCTTCTCAATAGTCTTCTGCATCAAAGCTTGTCCGATGCCCTTTCGCTGATGGCTACGGCTAACATGGAGGTTATCCATGAAGGCTCCCCATTGAGGATCATGATCCAGGTAAGTGCAGGCGAAACCGCAGATATTGCCTTCTTCTTCGGCGACGAGTACATATTGGAGCTCGTTAGGCTTCTCAAATCGTTTGGTCCAGACTTCCAGTCGGTTAGGAATGACCTGATGATCGAGGAATTCATCTTTCCAGCTTCCTCTGTAATTTTCCTGCCAACTGCGGGCGTGGAGCAGGGCGATGGCTTGGGCATCAGCGGGGGTGGCGGTTCGGTAGAGTATGGTGTTGTTGGAGTTCACTATTATTTTTTTGGATTTTTTCTTAGACCTCAAAGGTCTCGAGACCTTTGAGGTCTAAATTCGAACAAAAAGACCGCCATTGTAGTGGCATAAGGCCTTGATTAACAGTTGTATATTTTTAAAAGCAGGGCAAAAAATACCACTTTTAGCCAGCTTTGTAAAAATAATAAAAGAACCCGGAAATTCCCACTCCTTTTATTCAGGGCCCCTCTATCATCGATGGAACTTTCCCCGGCCCGATTAAGCGTCGACTTGACTGAACGATCGAACATAGGCACACCAGTTACGTTACACAACCGACAGATCAATTTTTTAACCAAATGAAAATTATTATGAAGAGATTTATGTTTTTAGTAGTATCTGCACTACTGATGGGCTCAACTTTGGCTGCTCAAAATGAAACCGCCGGAATGGATAATACCACCGAAGAATTTGATAGATATTTTGAAGCAAGAATGCAGCTTGATTTTAGAAACTTTATGCTCAAAACCCTGGATCTTTCCGAACAGGAAATCGTCGCCATCGATCCCCTTCTGGCTGAATATATGAATGAAAGAGCGGCCCTGTCCGATAGAAAATATGAACTCGTCAAAGAGTATCGTGCAGAAATGAAAGAAGATGATACCGCAAAAGATGAAGCAGAAGAGTCTTCCGATTTTATTGAGAATTACTGGGAATTGTCTATCAAAGAATCTAAACTGAAAGAAAGATATTTCGATCGCTTCGAAGAAAAAATTCCTTATCAGAAAGCCTTTGAGTTCTTTGTGGTCGAAAATGAAATCCAGAATCAGATGATGCGCCCCGTAATGATCCAAACTTTTCCCGTTATTCTTGAAATTGAGAAATTAGGGAAAACCGAATCGGAAAGCTGGGAAAAAGATAGTTCAAAAACTACTTCTTACCGCAAAAACAACAACAAAGAGAAAAACTGGGCCGCGAAATCCGATAAAAAGCAGTACGGAAAGATGAGAAAAAATAGGTCTTCCGCTGATATGGAGTCTAAGAAAAGGAATCAGAACACTTCTTATTCGGGTACTTCCGATAAGAATAGCGCCATCGAAGCGTTCTATGCCTGGGTAGAAAAAGATGATGAAAAAGTCGCTTTAGATCATCAGTATACTCATGATGGCCTAACGGCCCTGGCAGCAGTAGTTCGTCAAATGAATAAGGAATATGGCGTGTTTTCCAATGCTGATGTGTATGCCAAAACCATGCGTTTGGAAACAATAGCCGATAAATTGCAAGATAACTGGAAATCCACCAAACATGCCGACTGGGCACGTGAAGCCTTTGTCTTAGTGGCCGACATGATGGATGGGGTAAGCAATAATGCTACCTATGCCGATGCTTCTGACGAAATTGACAAGCTAAGTGAAATAGCTCGTAACATTAACCCTGATGTTTTAATGACTGATCAAGGCGCTACCATCAGAAACTTCTTTGACAAAACTCGGACCGCTTTGACGGCTATTGAGAATTGTCACTCAAAATCAGAATATACCCGCAAGAAATAATCGTTTAACATATTTGTTTTGTATGAATGAGATCAAAGGCTGTCTCCCAAAACAGCCTCTGATCTCATTTTTTTATGAGGACTTCAAAAGTCTCGAGACTTTTGAAGTCCTCGTAAAAAATGCTTAGCTTAATCAAAATTTTAAGCTTACTACCTGATCATGCATAACCATTTCGACTACATCATTATCGGTGCCGGCTCGGCCGGCTGTGTACTGGCTAACCGACTCTCCGAAAAGCATTCCGTTCTTCTCCTGGAGGCCGGAAA
Source organism: Bacteroidia bacterium (assembly GCA_030430845.1). Taxonomy (GTDB): domain Bacteria; phylum Bacteroidota; class Bacteroidia; order Chitinophagales; family Saprospiraceae; genus JANQPA01. Next base: position 6,896 of record JAUIKE010000162.1, read on the forward strand.
GGAAGATAAAAAACAAGACATCCACATCCCCGCCGCATTTCCTAAATTGTTCAAGACAGACCTGGATTATGCGTTTTCTACGACGCCCCAAACCCATGCAGGCAATCGCGAACTGTACCTGCCCAGAGGGAAAATGCTTGGAGGCTCTAGTAGCATGAATGCGATGATCTATATCCGGGGCAACCGGACCGACTATGATGAGTGGAGTAGTATGGGCAATGATGGATGGTCTTTTAAAGAAGTCTTTCCCTATTTCCTGAAATCAGAGAATCACCAGTCACTTCGAAATGAATACCATAATAATGATGGGCCACTGGAAGTCATGGAGCGATTCTATACGAATGACTTGTCTCGCGTTTTTGTAAAAGCCGGTCAGGAACTGGGCTATGAGCATAACCCGGATTTTAATGGAAAAAAACAGGAAGGCTTCGGTTTTTATCAGGTGACCCAGAAAAAAGGCGCACGTTGCAGCACCGCGGTGGCCTTCTTGCATCCCGTTCGGTCCAGAGCTAATTTGACCGTGGAGGTCGAAGCTCAGGTAGAGCGGATTTTAGTCGAGGCAGGAGAGGCCAGGGGAGTAGTGTATCATCAAAACGGGCAGTCACATCAGGCCATGGCTAATAAGGAAGTCATACTCAGTGCCGGAGCGTACAACAGTCCCCAGCTCCTGATGCTTTCGGGTATTGGTGATGGAGCGATGTTGAAAAAACATGGCATACCCGTTCAAAAGCATTTGCCAGGGGTAGGAAAAAATCTGCAGGACCATTACGTTTATTTCTCCATGTTCAATAGCTCTTATAAAAAGACTTTGGACGCTGCCGAAAAATTCCCTCTTGTGATCAAGCATTTGTTCCAATACCTCACTACCAAAAAAGGGCCGTTTTCCAGTAATATTGGTGAAGCAGGAGGCTTCGTGAAAACGCATCCGGACGAAGTAGCACCTGATACACAGTTTCATTTCGCACCTAACTACTTTGAAGAACACGGCCTGGGTAATCCAAAAAAAGGACAAGGATTTGCCATAGGCGGCAAGGTGCTGATTCCTAAAAGCATGGGTACCGTCAGCCTGGCTGCTGCCGATTTCAGAACACCCCCTGTCATCGACCATAACTATCTCAGCGATGCAGAGGATGTGCGAAAATCCATCTGGGGCTTTAAATTGGCACAACAACTAGGTATGACGGAGGCATTCAAACCTTATCGCTCCGGATTTTTTAATCCATCAAAACAATTAACGGATGATGTGGAGATCGAAGATCACATCCGGGCTACAGGCGAAACGCTCTACCACCCGACCAGCACCTGCAAAATGGGGTCGGATGAAATGGCGGTGGTGGACCATGAATTAAAAGTACATGGTATCAAAAATCTGCGAGTCGTGGATGCCTCGGTTATGCCCAAGATCGTACGCGGCAACACCAATGCACCTACGATTATGATTGCTGAGAAAGCAGCGGATATGATAATTAAATAGAATGAAGGCTCGATCCGATGGAATCGGATCGAGCCTTCATTCTATTTAATCTTTACCACCTGCACCTTTTTCTTCCCCTTACTCATATACCGCTGGATAATCCCCAAATTCTCCGGAGTATGCGGATAGGGATCAATCGCGTTTTTCAATTCCTCCACATTCTGGAAACCAATTTCGGCGCTGATAAAGCCAAAACCCTGAAAACGATTATTCTCAACGATAACGACCGAGCGTTCCTCTTCATGGCGCCCTTCATCGATTAAAATGAAATCCTCATCAAAGGCGATGCCCAGATAAGGAATCGCTTCCTCTACTTTGACATTGTACTCTTCCGGCGACTCCTTTCCCAGACAGGCACCCTGGCACTGTTTTAGATGAAAGCCGAAACAGGCACCCGTTCCTTTTTCTTTCTCCGTTAGTTTGCCGCAAAGACCGAATTCTTCATTAACCAAGCCTAACCGACTTCTGGCAGATGCGATACTGGGGTATTCACCGATAATGCGCAGATTTTTTCGATCTTTTAGTTTTACCTTATCTGTGGTGATACGGAGGTAGCCCTTTCCATCTTTCCAGACAAACATGACATAAGGAAAAGTGGTCCGACGTTGAGCGCGATTAATAGGGGGCTGCAGTCTTTTTATTTCATAGGATTCTAAAAGTAGAGCGATCAATTCGGAGCCTGTCTCCTCAAAGGAAATATCCCGGACGATGCGATGTACCTTGCTACCTTTTTTATTGAGATTGGAAAAATGCTCCGCTACCCGTTTTTTAATATTGATGCTTTTTCCTACATAAGCTATATTGCCTAACTCGTCATGCAAATAATAAACACCGCAACTTTCTGGCAACGCGTGTATTTTTTCCATATCAATTCCGGGAGGCAAAAGGGATTCTTTTATGCCCAGGTTGATCATGTCTTTTATTTCACTGGTATCCCTTTCTTTTTCCAGGATGTATTCAAAAAGCTGAGTAGTTGCACGGGCATCGCCCATAGCTCTGTGCCGGTCACTGATGGGTATGTTAAAATGACGGATCAGATTGCTAAGGCTGTAGGACCCTAAACCAGGGAAGGTTTTTCTGCTCATTCTTACGGTGCACAATTGCTTGCGGGTATAGGCATATCCGAGCCGGGAAAATTCTTTTTTTATAAAACCATAGTCGAAGCGCACATTGTGAGCCACAAAAACGGCCCCTTGCGTCATCTCTACAATCTGCTTTGCTACTTCATAAAATTTAGGAGCATGGTCGACCATCTCTTGCGTAATGCCGGTCAGCTCTGTGATACCGGCAGGGATATAGCGTTCTGGATTGATCAGCGACTCAAATTCATTAATAATTTGTTCGCCATCGTGAAGAACAATAGCAATTTCAGTAATTTTATCGCGAGAGGGGTTTCCTCCCGTCGTTTCAATATCGATTATGGCATATTTCCTGCCCATTTACACCATTTTTAAAACAAATTGATTGTGAAATTAAATAAAATTGTTGTATTTCTACTCCTTTTTCAACTAAATTGTAGTAATTCTCAGGCTCCTGAATCCCTTTCGTCTTATCCTGTACCCGAAGAAGCCCTTGCGATAAAAGTAGGAGCAGAACGATTAGATGCTTACTTGCCATTGATTAAAGAGGGCAGGGGAGGACTGGTCGTAAACCATACCTCTCGGGTCGGCGATCAGCACCTGGTCGATGCCTTAAAAAAAGAGGGGGTCGAAATTGGAAAAATATTCGCCCCTGAACATGGTTTTCGAGGTACAGCTGATGCCGGGGAAAAAATAAAAGATGGCTTGGACTCCGAAACGGGCATACCAGTGGTTTCTTTATATGGGCAAAAAAGAAAACCGGCGAAAGAAGATTTAGCCGATCTGGACTGGTTGATCTTCGACATTCAGGATGTAGGAGCTCGTTTTTACACATTTATTTCCAGCATGCATTATGTCATGGAGGCTTGTGCCGAGAATGGTAAGCCGCTGATCATTCTGGATCGCCCAAATCCGAACGGCCATTATGTAGATGGCCCCATCCGACAGGAAGGCTATCAATCCTTTGTAGGAATGCATCCGGTGCCGGTTGTACATGGCATGACGGTAGGCGAATATGCTCAGATGGTGAATGGAGAAGCTTGGCTGGCCAATGGCGTGCGATGCGAATTAAAGGTCATTGCCTGTGAAAATTATGCACATCAAAGTTCTTATGACTTACCGGTGAACCCTTCCCCTAATCTGCCCAACATGCATGCCATTTACCTCTATCCTTCTCTTTGTTTCTTTGAAGGCACACAGCTGAGTGTAGGGCGCGGGACTAATAAACAGTTTCAGCTAATCGGGCATCCCGATCTGACGGTGGGAGATTATACGTTCACACCCGAGCCAAATCCCGGCGCTAAATACCCTAAGTTGCAAGGACAATTATGCAAAGGTTATGACCTGAGTACGATCTCAGTGGAAGAAATCCGAGCCAAAGCAAGGATTGACCTTAGCTACTTAATCAGCATGTACAATGCTTTTCCTAATAAGAAAGAATTTTTTCTGGCAAATAAATGGATCGACAAGTTAGCCGGCGGCCCTGACTTGAGAGAACAAATCCTGGCGGGTAAGTCTGAAAACGAAATCAGAGAGAGTTGGAGAGCTGGTCTGGAGACGTTTAATACAATAAGAAATAAATATCTTTTATATCAATAAAAAAAGCGGGGTTGTGTAAAAACTCGTTCCTCGTTTTTACCCACCCCATTAAATTTTATTTGGGAGGTCGTTTTAAGAAAAAAACAAAGTTTTTTTCTTAAAACGACCTCCCAAAAGAATATTATTGGTTGTGTGAAAAGGCCGAAGGACTTTTTACACAACCCCGCTTTTTTTTCCTATTTCATTACCAGGAGAAGGCTCTCAGTTCTGTCAGTGAACTCATCAGATCCGGTAATTTCATATTTCCGACGGTTTGACCGCTGCTGCTGCTTGCTTCTGCATATTTGGTAGGCGGAAGTTTGGCGGTGGCAGTGAACAGGGCTAAACCGTATTCTTTGCGACCTTCTACCAGTGGTACCCATCTTCCTTCCTTCAACTCCTCATTTTTTTCATAATATCCGCTGCTGATTCCAAAAGGACCAGATTTCAACATTTTACCGGAAGCATCGAAAACCTGCAGTGTATACTGTACTTCGGGCTCAATTCGAAGGATAAAAGGCTCTACATCCGTAAAAGTCTCCTCTGCAACCACTGTTCCTTCTGCATCGAGAAGCTTGACAGTACCCTTTTCAATCTTTTTACCCTTGGCCACATCACGCATTTCATTATATGTGTAACCTTTGAAAGACACGGCGTTCTCCATCTCATCCTTGGTGTCTTGAGCTTGTAGGTGGGACGTGCCGGCGAATACAAAAAGTGCGAAAAATAGAACAAATAGTTTTTTCATATGAAGTTTTATTATTTGGGATAAAAACGTTAGTTAATTCTGTTTTATTGAAGGTTTTCTCATAATTTCAGAAAACCTGTTTTTTTACTATAGCTCTTATTCATTATATAATAACAAATCTAAAGGTTAATATGTTAAGACACTCCTAAGTTATTCCTTTTGTTGGGTTAAAGTCTTACAAAATACCTCAACTTCCTTTGCTTACTTTGACGTGTAAAAGTTAGCAGAGTCACGGCAGGACTGTTAAGTTCTATACAAAAAGCTCCTTGTTACCGAGCTACCTCATCGGCAGGCAGGTATTTCGCCTTGCTGAGGCACTTGGATTTCAGAGCTTATCAGCCCTGCCCGCTGGGGCGCCATACCTTTAACCATGGTCGTCAGCCAACGGCCCTAAAACTGATACTTCACCTGAGCGCTCAACTGTGTTCTGACCGGGCCGTCAATCTCTTCTGTACCGGACCCTATGGTAGGCTGATTGGACCAAAAGGTTTGAGCGATCCGTCCTTCAATGGTTAAAGCTTTTATGGGCCGAAACCGGAGGTTAAAGTAAAACCGGCTACCTTTATTATAGTAGGCCGGAATGGAAAAATTGTAGAGCAGTCCGTTTTCATAATGGTAAAACCGGATATCGTACCCATCCGTATCAAAGAGCGCAAAACGAGTTGTGAAAGAAAAGGGACTTTCCGAAGGCCGGACGAGCAGATCCTGTAAAACCGCAAAGCCTTTTTGGTAGCCTTCTACTTCATTGTAGGCATAGCCATAATCGATCCGGCTTCTAAGCTCTACACTTTTATTCAGAGTATAGGCAAAATGCAAGCGGGTTTGAAATAAACGGTAAGGGATCAAAAAGTTTAAGGCCGCTTCATTGTCTGGTGCGTTTCGTTCTTTTATTTCCTGGCGGACTTCAAGATAGGCACGTAATCTGCGCTTGAGGTAGTAAGTCAGCCTTCCCCGGTATTCATATCCCCTGGAAGGGGCATCCACCTGGAAGCGAAGCCAGGGATGTTGCCAGCTATCAAAGTAGCCGGTAAGCGTGAAGTTTTTTATTGGACGAAGTTCAATACCTATATAAAATCCTTTCTCATTTCTTCCACCGCTGGTTTCTCCAAATGGATTCGCATTCAAGGCCTGATAATCTTTCGGATAGTACCGGTATGCCATAGCGACATCTATAAACCGGTCAAGGCTTACCAGCAGGCCGTTCACAGTGGCGAGGCTGCCGTTATCACTATAGGCGGTTTCTCCAAACAGATAAACATTTCGCCACCGGTAGGCATAGTCAATACTCATATTAAGTAAACGATCCCCACTAAAATAGAATTGGTTGTAAGGCTGTACCGTCCTGATCAAAGGTTTGTTGAATTGATCAAACAGCGCATTGAAGGCGATGTGCCCCCTGGCCAGCGTATACTTCAAGCTTGATCCCAGTGTGAATTGCCCCACCACATCTTCGTCTTCAATTTCGGCGCTGGTTCTGTGCAGGCCGTCCAGATCAAAAGAGGTCAGGCTTTGCAAGGCCCTGTCAGAATCGGTCGTGTCGGGCTGGATCAGGTTTCCATCTCTGTTTTTGTAAGAGGCCAGCAGACTCCATTCCAAATTATTGACCGGGACGAGGGTGACGGCTGCTCCCCTCATAAAATTAACTTCATTAACAGAAGTGTAGGGACTGATAGTGCGAGAGGTCCGTTTAATCGTTGTAGCCACCGAACTCTTTCCATACCCAAAGCCGGAATAAAGAATCAATCCCTGACCAAAACTGACATTAAAATCCCCGATGGCTACAGTTTTTAACCACTTCCGGTAATGGTGCAGATAAATATGTGCAGAGTAATAATCAAATCCTGCCGGATTAGAGCCACTGAAGAAGGCTTCCCCTCGGTCTTTTTCCGCTGTCAGGCCAAAGCTGAAGCGGTTGGAATACGAATGTTTGAAACGCAGATAAACTTGATTGGGATCACCTTCATATAGTGGCTGTAAGGTTTCTTCATCTATTTGTGAAAAGCCTTTTTGGGATTCCAGGATCCTGTTCCATCGAAGATAAAGTTCGTTTTTTCCCTCCCTGATCAATTCACTCAAAGGGACCTGGAAGTCGTCTAAATCAGATTGCAGGCTTACAAAAGGCTGAATGCGTCTTACGGTAGCCAGATCAAAAGAAGGGATGGCTTGTAATTCATACACGGCAATTAGTGGGCCGAGTGTACGGCGGTATTCCAGAAAGTTTAGAATTTGGGCATCCGATAATAATTGCAAGGCTTGCAGGTCCGGCTCCTCTGCCTGGTTCAGGTCAAGCGGCCGTTCGTAAAAAGCCTCCAGGTTTTCAAGGATGGTATTAAAGTCAAAAACACCTTCGCTTTCTGTATTCTGCAGGAAGTCCTCGATGGTTTCCTGGATATATGGAGGGAGTACCGAAGGGATGCTGTCTGTTTGAGCGCATGGAGTTTTTGGAAAAACGAAAAAAATGAGGGTGAATGCTTGAATTTTGATGATTAAGTTTGAAAAAATCCAAAAATTTGCCACAAAAACGTAATTTTTACCATTAATGCTTGTAAAAAATGAAAAAATTTTTGAAAAAAGAGTTAAAAAATATTCAGGAATTATTTGGTGTATAATTTTCAATTGGGGAAATTATTGTAGCTGATTCAGCGATTAATGAAATTATGTTCGGAATTAAAAATAATAAAATTCTCTGTCGTATTTATTGATCCTCTAACAAAGCTGGTGGGGTTTTGAGAAATTTCTATTATTATTTACATTTGGTTAAGATTTATTTAAAAAACAAAACAAAAAACACTTAGACGGCATGAAAAAGATTGAAGCAATCATTCGCCTATCTCGCTTTGACAGCGTACGGGATGCCCTTGCTAAAATCGGTGTCCGGTTTTTTACCTTAAAGGAGGTTAAAGGATTTGGCCTTCAGGGAGGGGAAAAACTTGTTTACCGAGGAAGCGTTTATGATGCGGACTACATCGCACGTTTGCAACTGGATATTCTGACAACTGCTGAAAAAGTTGAAGATATCGTTGAAGCCATCCTGGAAGCAGGAAGAACCGGCGAGGTCGGAGACGGCAAAATCAGTGTATATGATGTACAGCAAGTAGTACGAATCAGAACGGCCGAGCGCGGCGCAGAGGCTATTTAGAACTTACCTTTACCTTATCTTATATCTTGTCTTAACCACTAAGCTCTTTTTTATAATCAATAACACCCTATTGATCTAAATTTTATTCAGTCCGAAGGAGACCGAATATTTTGAATCTAATTCTTCACACTATAATTATACAGAAAATGAATGAAGCATTATTTACCGCCAATAATGTATGGATGCTGGTAGCAACAGTACTGGTATTCATTATGCACCTCGGCTTTTCAGCCCTGGAGGCAGGTTTTGTACAGCGGAAGAATACCGTCAACATACTTTTTAAGAATGCCATGATCATTTCCATCGGTTTGTTGACTTACTTTATAATGGGTTTTAACATTATGTACCCGTCTTCTGAGTTGATCAGCGGCTGGTTCGGATTTAGCGGATTCGGCCTGAGTATGCCGGAAGGCGACGCCGGAGCGATCGCATATGCGGATGGAGGGTACACGTATTATACAGACTTTATTTTCCAGGGAATGTTTGCTGCTACGGCCGCGACCATCGTATCTGGGGCTGTAGCCGAGCGGATCAAGCTGGACTCCTTCCTTATTTTTGCAACTATATTCGTTATGATCAGCTATCCCATTACCGGTATGTGGAAGTGGGGAGGAGGATGGCTGGAAACCAGAGGTTTCCACGATTTTGCAGGATCTACCTTAGTTCATGCTGTAGGTGGATGGGCTGCCCTGGCTTCTGTACTCTTACTGGGAGCTCGTAAAGGGAAGTATACCAAAAACGGGATCAAACCTATTCCCGGGCACAGCATGCCGCTGGCCGCATTAGGTGTGTTCTTATTGTGGTTCGGCTGGTTCGGCTTTAACGGAGGTTCTGTATTATCGGCTGATCCGGTAGGCGTTTCGCTCGTATTCGTGACTACAGCTCTTGCCGCCTCAGCAGGTGCCATTGGGGCCTTCATCGTGTCCTATGCCTTATTCAAATCACATGACCTTTCGATGGTATTGAACGGCATCCTCGGTGGTTTGGTGGGTATTACTGCGGGAGCTGATGTAATGACACCTATGCAGGCTATTGTAGTAGGTTTGATCGCAGGTTGCATCATTCCGCTTGCGGTTGTCTTTTTCGACAAAAGAAAAGTGGACGACCCCGTTGGGGCTACTTCGGTGCACCTGGTTTGTGGTCTGTGGGGAACCCTTGCTGTCGGCTTGTTCGGCTCTAAAGCCGGCTTAGGACAGCTTTGGATCCAGTTTTACGGCACGGCCGTTATCGGTGTTTTCACCTTTGCATTTGCCTTCGGCCTTATGTACCTGCTGAAAGTAACCATCGGCATCCGGGTTTCTGAAGAAGAAGAAGAAAAAGGACTAGATGTTGCCGAGCACGACATGCATGCATACGAAACAAGTATAGAGCAATCTGCTTACAATTTATCTATTAAATAACAATAGCCTGTAGCCGCATTGCGGCTACAGGCTATTCATTGATTAATAAGTGGGCTCCCGGAAAGGCCAACATATCCAGGAGCCGCACAAGAATAACGGCGAACCGCTAATCCAAAATCAAAGGTAGCTGGATTTTCATGTTTCTCAAAATTTTGAGGAGGAAAGAAGCACTTTGAGGTGAGCCGATATTCGCATTTGACCTTGTTCAAGGACGACACCTCATTGTCTCATCCTATTAAAAATTAAACTTATGAAAATCCTTAAACACCTATGTTTAACTGTTACACTAATGCTATTAGTGAACCTTATGAATGCACAACTTGAATTAGAGAATCAGCCTCCTGTCGTAACGGAAGATGCCGAAACCAAAGAACTTCCTTTCGATATATCAGGCTTTGTAGATGTCTACTATGCTTATAGTGGTACGGATAGCCCGCTACCGACCAGCTTCACAGAAAGCATCAATTCCTTTTCTCTCGGCATGGCTAACGTAGTCTTGTCAAAGGAAGGAAAAGTAGGCTTTGTAGCTGACATCGCCGTTGGGCCGAGAGCTGAAGTGGCCAATGGTTTTGGAGGCACTACGCTCGCTGCCATTAAGCAATTGTTTGTGACTTATTCACCAAGTGACTGGCTGACGCTTTCAGTTGGTAATTATGGTACTCATGTGGGATACGAGGTGATCGATGCACCTGCTAACATCAATTACAGTACTTCTTACATGTTCTCTAACGGACCCTTTTATCACACAGGTATCAAAGCAGACATTGCTTTGTCGGAGACCTTCGGAGCTATGATCGGCTTATTTGATGATACAGATAGTAAAATGGATTTTGTTCCAGGCAAACACCTGGGGCTTCAGCTGTCCTATGCCGGAGAATCCGCTGAAGTTTACCTGAATTATATCGGTGGCCAGGATCAGGAAGGCACAAATGTAGATCCTAAGATCTCGGGGCATCAAGTGGATCTGACCGCTACTTTTCAGGCAACCGAAAAACTCGGCTTTGGAGTGAATGCTACCAATAAAACCAATGTCATCGAAGAAGCGGATAACACGTCCTGGTTTGGTGCGGCACTTTATACCAATTATGCCTTTAGTGATGCCTTTACATTAGGTTTTCGCGGTGAGCATATTGGCGATGGAGACGGCCTGATCCTTGGTAATATGGATGGAAGTGTAACCAGCTTTACGCTGTCTGGTAATTTTTATTCCGGTGGCTTGACCTTTATTCCCGAGTTCCGGATAGACATTGCTTCCGATGATGCTTTTGTGGACGGCGACGGCCTTACTTCTACGATTCCTGTGTTCCTGATGGCTATGATTTACAGTTTCTAAAAAAATATTGCCTAAACGAAAATTAATTAAAGAAATGACAAAGTTTAAATTTGAGTACATCTGGCTGGACGGCTATAAGCCGGAAGCCAACCTAAGAAGCAAAACCAAGGTATTGGATATGGAGTATTTTGACGGCGACGTTGAATCTCTTCCAGAGTGGTCATTTGACGGTAGTTCTACCCAACAGGCGGAGGGGCATTTTTCAGATTGTTTGCTGAAGCCCGTTAATGTGTATCCGGACGCTGGTCGCAAGCATGCTTATTTAGTGGTTTGTGAGGTCTTGAGTCCTGATGGAACGCCACACCCTTCTAATACACGGGCATTGATAGAGGATGAAAGTGATAATTACTGGTTCGGTTTTGAGCAGGAATATGTATTTACAGTTGAAGGTCTTCCATTGGGTTTTCCGACTTCAGGTTTTCCTGCACCACAAGGGCCTTATTATTGTGCAGTGGGCTCTGAAAATGTTGCCGGACGTGAGATTGTTGAAGAGCATATGGATCTTTGCCTGGAAGCCGGATTGGGTATTACCGGGATTAATGCAGAAGTGATGCTGGGTCAGTGGGAATACCAGTGTTTTGGTAAAGGAGCTAAGAAAGCTTCTGATGACCTGATTCTTTCCAGATACCTGCTTCACCGCGTTTCCGAAAAATATGGAGTGCATGTTGAACTACATCCAAAACCGGTTAAAGGAGACTGGAATGGATCAGGAATGCACACCAACTTTAGTAATGAAATGATGCGTTCTTCCGGCGGGAAAGAATATTTTGAGGCCGTTTGTGAAGCCTTCCGCCCTGTTCATGATGAGCACATTAAAGTATATGGTTCCAGTAATGATCAGCGCCTGACGGGCTTGCACGAAACACAGAGCATTACCAAGTTCAGCTATGGTGTGAGTGACCGTGGTGCCTCTATCCGTATTCCTGTTTCCACGGCACAAACCTGGAAGGGGTACCTGGAAGATCGTCGTCCTGCATCTAATGCAGATCCTTACCTTGTAACAGCCAGAATCATCAAAACTGTTGAAAGTGCGATGGTTCCAGCTTAAGCGTTAATTAATTTTCCTTTTAGGATAATAGCGTTTTAATAAGGCAGGCTTGAAGTTATTCGAGCCTGCTATTTTTATTGGGGCTGTGAAAAAAGTCCTTCGGCCTTTTTTCCCAGCCAATAATATTTTTTTTGAGTGATTTTGAAGAAGAAAAACATAGTTTTTCTTCTTCAAAATCACTCAAAACCTGAATATCTAATAAGAACTACTCACTTTTCGATGTACAGCCTTATAAGTATCATCTTCTGCTCCGTCGCCATCCCAATCAACGACTGCATTGAAGGTAGCCAGCCCTTTATTGATATTCACCAGATAAGTATTGGTGGCATTGGGCTCTATTAACATTAAGGTATCTCCAAAAACATTCCAAATACCTTTCACTTCATTCAGTAGAGAATCCACGCTATTGCGGAATTCCTGGCGATATTTTTTATCAGGCTGGAAAAAGGTTTTTACCGGTTGGATTCGAAATTTGTCTACCCAATATTCTTCACTAACTGTAAATACAGAGTCGTAGTCTGTGCTGTCTACACTTGGTATGTCGACGCTTATGGAGACAGCCTCCCAGGTGCCGGGAAGGTAGGTTTGCAATTCAACTGGAGAGGGATCTTGCTTACTGCTTTTTGATTCCTGCTGACAGGCTACACCGGAAAAAGTCAGGGCAAGTACGCTTACCCAAAGCTTGATGGGAAACTTCATATGATTTTTTCCAGCAAAAATATAAAAAAGACCCGCATAGTGTTGGATTAAATAAAAGATATCGGCGCCGGCCGGCGCCGATATCTTTTATTTAATTATTGGGGCCTTTCGACATTACATTCCCCGAACCGGAGGTTCTGGAATTTACTCTGGGACGTCCGGTATAGAAAACATCACCGGAGCCGGAAGTACGCACCATCAATTCTTCATTGGCATGAACTTCTACATCGCCGGAGCCGGAAATGGAAACATTACAGTTTTCAACTTCCAGGTCATAGGCCTTGATATCGCCGGAGCCGGATATTTTTACCTCCATGCTGTTGGCTTTACCGCGCAGTGCAATATCTCCCGAGCCGCTGATTTTGCTAAAAATTTTATCGGCATCAATATCGAGTTTGATATCTCCGGAACCAGAAATACCGACCTGAACTTCTCCATTCGTGTTGAACTTATCCTGTGAAACAATATCTCCGGACCCGCTGATGTAGGCCCGGGTCAATTCAGGAATGGTGATGTAAATGTTCAATTCTTTGTATCCGCGAACGTTTCTGTCAAATTTAATCTTCCAGACCTTGTCATCTACCTCCGTTTCGATATTATCAATGATATTTTGGTGTGATTCAACCACTACTGATTGTGGTCCTCTTTGTAGAATGACATTCCCGGAAGTTTGAAGAGAAAAACCAGTGAAATCAGAGAGATTTAAGGTTTTCTTGACGATGGGCCCTTCTCCTTTTATTCCGCTTCCCCATCTTTGTGCCTGAAGAGAAGTAATAGTGAATAAGAGAGCCGCAATAATTAATAATTTACTTTTCATCATTGTTGATTGTGTTTGATAAAATTAATCTTTTTCAGAGGAGTAGTCGTCCAGGGACAATGTCCTCTAGTAGGAGGATGCAAATACCCATGTAAGACCCCTAAAGATGCCCCTAGGTTGCAATTATTAATAAGTACTAACAATATTTAGGGATAAACGAACTCACTTTTTAGATAAATATAATCTATCGGATAAAATATGCTTAGGAGATCCTTAATTTTCAACCTACTTCCCCTATATTGCCTTTTTACTCAGCCCCTAATACAGATCCCTTCAAAAAAGTGAACATTTATGAAATTGCATTCTTGGTTATTCATGCTGCTTTTTCTCTTTTCTTTAGCCTCCTGTAAAAATATCGGAGGAAAAATTGATTACGAAAGCCTTCCTGCAATAACAGAAAATGGGGGAGTAAATGTAGTAGTTGAAATTCCAGCAGGTACGAATCACAAGATCGAATATAAAAAGGAAAAAGAGGTTTTTGAAAATGACCTTGAAAATGGTCAGATCCGAATGATTCGCTTCCTACCTTATCCCGGAAACTATGGTTTCATTCCTTCCACATACATGGATCCTGAACGAGGAGGGGACGGAGATGCACTGGATATCTTACTCATCGCGGAATCGGTGGAAACCGGCCAGGTCGTGGAAGCGCGCCCAATAGCGGCACTTCGTCTCAATGATAGCGGTGAAATAGATACCAAGATCATTGCTGTACCCCTGGACCCTGAAAAGAACCTGATCGGAGCAGAAAATTTTGTTGAATTCCTCTTGGAATACGACTCGGCAAAAAGAATCATCGAAGAGTGGTTTTTGAATTATAAAGGACTTGGAACGACTGAACTGCTTGGATGGGAGGATGAAGCTTATGCCATGGATGAAATCAATAAATGGTCAGTCAATGTCCGTTAAGAACTCGAACATGCTTCCCGAATTCAATACTTCCAGATTAAAAATACGCCCCATCGACCGGAACGA
>JAUIKE010000368.1 GCA_030430845.1 Bacteroidia bacterium
TTGAGTTAACGAATTTTTGTCTTCCCCGAATTTAGCCTTTTTCGGCTGTTTTCGGGGAATTTTTACCCAAAAATTAAAGGCCAACTACCTCGTAGTCAGCCTCCTTTGTCTTTTCAGGGACGCCCTAGCATTATGCTCTTAATTACAGATAAAACAAACGTCCAGCATCCTGCGGCTGAAGGCCGCAATAGCATCACAGCATCGGCCCGACGAAGGAGGGCCAAGCATCACTTCATATCAACTAGATCTTATTAAAAGCAGATCACTTTCCAATTATTCTACTATCCTTCGCCAACCCGCTGGCATACATCCAGGCGCCACCGGCCAGGCCGATATCTTTCAGGAACATGGAGGTGCTCACGGCATTGCCGCTCATCATGCCTTCGAAATTGAGGGTAAAAGCGAAGATGATGTAGACCAGCCCAAGCAGGGCAGCGGCAAATTTGTCAAACTTACCGAAAATGATGCATACGGCCACGGCTATCAGGAGGGCACCGGAGATATAGACGGTCCAGACTCCTCCGGGAGGTTTCATGGCATCTGTCATGTTAGCAGCGTCGACAAAGTGTAGAACTCCGAATACGGCAAAAACGAGAGCGTAGATATACTTACCTGCCCCAAGGATGGTGTTGATCATGATTGAATTTTTTGGTTATGAATTGGGTGTTAAAAAGTTAATACGACTAAAAGTGCGGCTTAGCCAAAAGCGCGGACCTACCTACAGTCGTATTATAAATATACGAAAACTTTTCTTTGATAAACGGCTACTTCCGGCTACAAACGGCATTAAACGGAAAACACACGAATAATAGGGGGAATGTTTTGCATATTGGAGTTTTGAGTTCTTCATTAGGTAAAAAGTAGTACGTATGATAGTAGTGTCAAAAATTAGGTGGGAAAAACAAGACTGGATGGCGGTGAAGGTTCCATATGATCTGGAACTGATAGCAAAAATTAAGGAAGTGGAAGGGCGCCGCTGGAATAAGGAGAAAAAGCATTGGCATGTACCGTATGAATACCGGGTTTTTAAACAGTTAGAAGGTGTTTTTGGGAAGGAGGCTTTACAAGTTTCTCCAGAAGTGAACTGGGAGCTTCCGACGCACATTCAAAAGGCGATAGATACATTGGAACGGCAATTGGTGATTGAGCGCAAAGCGTATGCAACCATTAAGGCTTACAAATTGCATTTTAAGCAGTTTTTGATCTATTACAAAACCATCCAAGCTACAGAGATCACCGAGGATCAGATTAAGGAATACTTATACTATCTCATTCGGAAGAAGCATATTTCAAAGAGTGCGCAGAATCAGGTGATCAATGCGATCAAGGCATATTATGAAAAGGTTTTGGGTCAGGATCAAAAGATTTATCACTTAAAGAGGCCTAGGAAAGACTTCAAGTTGCCGAATGTGATGAGCAAAGAAGAGATTAAACGGCTCTTAGGGAATATTTCCAACCTTAAGCATAAGTGTTTGATAGCGGTCATGTATGGTGGGGGCCTCCGGGCGGGAGAGTTAACGCGTTTGAAGATTGAGGATGTCAATTTTGAGCAAGGTACGCTTTTCATTAGAGACAGCAAGGGGGGGAAAGACCGGTATACTTTATTATCACAGGTCGGCGGGAAATTATTAAAGCAGTACCTGGTGGAGTATCAGCCGAGGATCTGGTTATTTGAGGGACAGAGGGGGGATCATTATTCGATCCGGAGTTTGCAAAAGGTATTTGAGCGAGGATTAAAAAAGGCAGGCATTTCCAGGCCCTTGACTTCGCATAGTTTGAGGCATTCTTTTGCGACGCATATGATCGAGCAGCATGCGGATTTGGAGACTGTGCGGCGCTTGTTGGGGCATCATTCGATCAAAACCACGCAGATTTATTTGCATGTTTCTAGGTGCCATATGGAGCAGTTTAAGAGCCCGTTGGATGATTTGGGATTTTGAGGGTGGGCGGGTGCATGTTTGGTTGAAGATGGTTATATTGGATGTTTTAAGGTAAATACACGTACAAGTACGTGTATTGATACGTTGCACACAAGTCAAAAAAATAAAATTCACAAAAAAAGAAAGCTGTGATTTCTGAAATCCATTGGATAAATGAAGAAAAGATTGGTGAAAATAGGATTGGGACAATGGCAAGACCAAGAGGGAATGATTGGTTAGATGATGAAATAAAATGGCTGAAAATCAGAAAAATAGATTGCTTAGTTTCTCTCTTGGAACAATCAGAACAGTGGGAATTAGGATTACAAAATGAGGAAGAAATATGTAAAAAATGGGGGATTGAATTTATTAATTTTCCCATTAAAGATGTGAATACCCCAAAGAATGAGGAAGAGTTTATCAAACTAGCAATCAAGCTATCAAATCAAATAAACAAAAATAAAAGAGTTGTAATTCATTGTCGAATGGGAATCGGCCGAGCATCCATTTTAGCAGCAGCAATAATGATAAATTTAGGGTTTGAAGGGAGTGAGGTTTTTGAAATAATCAGTATCTATCGAAAATTTAAAGTACCGGATACAGAAGAACAAAAAGATTGGATTTTGTCGATTGAAGAGAAATTGAAAAAACATGAATAAGACCTATGTGCAACATTGCACACTCGCTCACCCGCTCCTCATTAGTCGCGGGCATCGTGTGTGCGATCGTTAGCGGCCAGCAAGAAAAAAATGAAACTGTGGATTAACATTAGAGACCATAATTTAATCAGTTTACTTTTGATAATAATTGTAATTTTTGGATGCGAGAGTAAATACGAAAAGGCATTTGAGGAAATCGATAAGAGAGAAATTTATGCTTCACCTATTAAAGGAGAAGAAAGCTTAGAAGAAATTGAACTGTTAACCAATGCCATTGAATTTAAACCCGAGCTATCTGCTTTATACTTTTATAGAGCAGAACAATTTGAATTATTTGGAGAATATGAAAAGGCGATAAAAGATTATCAAACTTGTATTGAGCAAGATTGGGTGTTTGGAAATTTATTTTACCAAAAAGGGATATGTGAATTAAAATTGAAAAATTATGAAACCGCCAATGTTGATTTTCAGATGGCAAAAAGGTTAATCGAAGAAGAGTGGGAAGAATGGCCAGAAGAAGAAAAAGAACCTAATCATTGGGGAAACCCTAGGCTCGAACATCAGGATATGCTCAAGGAGCTAGAAGAAAGGATGAGCTTCACGAAAAGTAGGATTAAATAATAATTTGGGGAGCCAATAGAAGATAATGAAGATCAAATCAATAGAAGACTTTACAATTCCTGAAAATTTAATGGAGATTCTCGGTGAGGAAGAATATTGGGAGGATGAATCGTTTGACCCAATTTTAATTACTGTAGAAGAAACGGAATACGATGGAATGGAAATGATTTCATATACTGCTGAGTTTGAAGTTCTTGATAAATATGAAGATATAGATGGAGATGAATGGGAAGAATTAATTAGAATTTATATTGATGAAAAGGCTCCTGATCTGTTAGAAATTGTGATGGGAGATTCTGAAAGCGCTACCTGTGTGATTTGGACAAATAATGAATTAGATTTTAGGAAGATCTTAGGATTGATGATTGAATTGATTGAGAATAAAAAAGAAGTAAAAAGAATTATAAAAAAGAAAGCCGGCCGCTAACAGAGCACACTCGTTCACCCATTCCTTTCAGTCACGGGCATCGTGTGTGCCACCGTTATGAGCAATATTAAAAATGAAACTAAAACCAGGAGATACATATAGAATACCAACCCAAAAAGGATATGGATTCCTCCAATATATCGAAACAGACGATTTGGGAATTGAATTTGTTCG
>JAUIKE010000163.1 GCA_030430845.1 Bacteroidia bacterium
TGAAGAAGAAATGATCAGTATACGGGAAGTCCCTTTTTCAATGGCAGGAAAGTGGACGGGTTTACTCCGCCAGGAAGACCGATCCACCAATTTTCAATTTGAATTAGACCTCTCTGAAAATAATCGGGGAACGTCCTTTATTGTGTCCGATGGAGAAAGTGGAAGCGCCCGAATTGAACTGGTATGGAGCTGGGGATTGGTCAATAGTTCATTAAAGATCATTGAGTCCAGAACCCTTGACAAAACCAATCCGGAATGGCCCTGGTGCATCAAAACGTCGGAATTGCAGATGCGCAGAGAAGGTGATAAGTATATTTTGGAAGGCTCCTGGCGAGGCCATATCGAAGGGTTTGATATGGAAAGCGGTCCTTGTGCATCGGGTACCATGTATCTGGAAAAACCGGTTTTGCAGCAAACCATTGCAAAGAAAAGTCCTCCTCCGGCGCCTCTTCCCGAGCCGGAAGAAAAACCACGAAAGATTAAAGTACAGAAAATAGTGGAGGTGCATTCCCACAATTTGCGCCTACGGGCATGGGATAGCGGTACCGTGGATGGGGATGTGATCACGATATTTCTAAACGGTGACCAGGTGTTGTTCCGTCATCGAGTCAATAAACGGCGCTATGCTTTTCCCATTACCCTTAAGGAAGATCATAACTTCATGGTCATGTATGCGGACGATATCGGTGATATCATTCCGAATACCGTCGCAGTTTCTATAGACGATGGTGTCCGGGAGCAAATGATCGTGCTGAGTTCTGATTTGGAAGAGAGCGGGGCCGTATTATTAAAGAAAATTGAGATAAAGTAATCGCTTAAACGATTACCTTATCTCAATACTTTTGCTAAGCCGCCCATCCCCTCGGGTGTCACGAAATAACTTAAATGGTCACATTCCACCTCTTCTACCGCCACTTCGCAACTCCATTGATCTGAGCCGTTCAGTTCAGTGGCGCTTGGCTTGGACACGGCAATATCATTAGCGATCTCGAAAAGGAATTTTGTCAGGGCCTCATAGGTCATGTTCATAAACCGGCTGGACAATTTTTCCAAAAACCTCTTTTGAACGTCCTCCATTTGATTATCCATAATGCTGGTATTACCCATAATAATGGTATAAGGAATATGCGGATCAGTCCCGTCATTGAGTTTTTTTAGAAAATCAGAGTTTTCGGCATGCATTTGCTGTAATGTCGTAAACAGGCCCTTGCCTAATTTTTGTAGCAGCAATAAAGGCAAAACGTAGGGCTTCAGGAAAGCAGCTCCATTAAGCGCTTTTGAAAGCAGCATACCTGCCAGTTCCTGGACATTGGCCCAGGGAGAGCCGTTGTTGGGGGTGCCGCACATGATCAGGTGGTTGATGATGTTGCTGCTGTTTTCTTTTTCGATCATCCAGCGCGAAACCAGCCCCCCCATCGAGTGGGCGATGATGGTCACGTTTTTATAATGACCTTCAGCTAAGCCTACTTCTGCGAGTTTCAGTTTGAATGCACGGGCTGTTTCTTCAATGGGGGTGTGCAGATTCTCGTAGTCGAAAGTTAAGATAATATCAAAGTTAGGGACGACTTCATATCCCTGCTCATCCTTCAACTGTTTCAAACAAGGAGGCATCGCCTTGGTATTGCCGATGATCCCGTGGATCATAATTCCGATGTTCGTAGCTCCCTCAACAGCTTCCTTTACTTTCTGAATATCTTTTTCATAGTCGAATTCAATATCGGAGTTGAAGTTGGCTAGTGCCAGCTGCGGCCAATTGTATTCAAAACCCAGGGGAGCCAAGACTACTTTGTGAAAAAACAGCTTGATGGACCTGCCTAAAGAGCGAGTTTGGGTTTCCTGCGGAAGGCTCTCGATGAGTATCTCGCCCTGTTCGTTGGACTGGCCCAGCAGATAATACTGCCCGGTTTCTGTATCGTATCCCATCGGCAAGACGAAGGTATTGTCCTCCAGTCCTGTGTTCAGGTTCAATTTGATCGGATTGTCGGCATTAACCAGGTCTGCTCCTGCAATATTTTCGAGCTCCAGCACACTGAGTTCGGCCGGTACATCGGCATTTTCAGTAAAGTCGAACAGGCTGCTACTATGCTCTGTGCCCCAAAGATTGGAGGGAGGAATCATATGAGGTTCAGCTGCATCAAAATTATTGGAAAGGGCTCGTTCGGCTTCCTTTGGGCTGTTAAGTACCACATCAGCACTTACCCCTGTAGGAGTTGTGATGCTGAGGGCATCATTCATCAAAGATAAGGTCCTTCCGGACTCTACTTTCTGACTGCTGAGCGGCCTTACGATCTTTAGTTCGATTTCTCTGGTTACCCAATCGTGGATTTGAGGGCTTTTACCCTTGTTGCGCCCTGCCCGGACAGGAGTAAAGTCCGAGCGTATGTCCATTTCCAGGGCTTTTTGTTCGTAATGATCCGTATTTAAATAAGGATCGGTGCTGATAAACAGCTTGACGAATTCGCTGGTTTCCGTTAAACCCCAGCTGTGGAAGGCATCATAAACCTCAAGAGGAATGGATGTATAGCGTACATTTTCAAAATAGTCGATCAGCCAGGTCGCCTCGCCACCAGGGACGATCTCTTTGAGCGGTAAGTATCTATTGGTAATCTTGAAGTTTGCCTGTAGGTATAGCGCACTGAGGAACAGTGTTCGATTACCTTTATTTTTAATAGACAATCGGAAGGCCGGTTGGTACCAGTCGTCGCCTTTTTTCTGGTAGGAAAAAACGTTGGCGTCCCGGTAATCCAGTTTTTCGGCCGGATCGGTGTTATCGTGCCCACCAGGCTCGGTAGTTCGATAAAGTTGGATTTCAAGCTCTCCTTCCTGGATGGAAGAACGGGGATTGCTGAGTTGCAGTAAAACCTTCCATTTCGCTACTGAGTCAGCCTGATCGAGGAAGAAATCGGCGGTGGTAGCATTAATCGGATGGACACGTTTGAAGAGCGGATGCTGACTACCGGGGAGGGTCAGGATAAGCGTGTCATTCCAAACTTTGATGAAATAATCCGCTTCAGCGGGGTCCGCTGTAAAATCAATGTGATAAGGAGGGGAATCATTGAAGGCCCCCTGGATAAACTGTTTAGCCTCTGCCGTTGAGTACTGCGGATCAAAGGCAATTTTCATTTTTTTGAGCGACAAGCCTTTAGCGAAAACTTTATGAGGTCTGCTTTTATCCGGATTCCCACTGACTTGTACGAGAGAATGGTTGGCATCTACTTTTTCAATATTTACGGGAGCACCGTTTTCCAGTTCAAGATAACCACCTTCGGCGGGAATGCCTTGGATCAGGCCGGCGTCCAGAACCCATTTTTGGCCGGTATGGTTAATGGTATAGTAAGGTTCGGCTGCCTTGATGGTACCGCCCAGGAACAATTGACTGCGCAGCTCATGATCTTCGGATAATAGCTGGGGTGTTTGTTTGCTGACCGTACTAGCGACTCTGATTTGCATGGTACGTACCAGCTCGGCATAGGTCATTAGACTATTGGTTTGTTCCAGCACTTCGATCAGGTTATAGGTAAAGACACCCCGGGTTTTGCCGTTAATTTTGAGCTCTTTAGCGGTTTCGTCATCTTTAGAGGCCGCCAATTGAATGAACCGTCCGGGAGGAGGGGTCAGTTGCAGTCCGTCTTCTGTTTGATCTTTTGCATAGAATTCATAGCCGTAGTAGTCTTCTACCCGATTGGGGACGGGGCTTGGCTCAGCCATTCGCTCGGTCACTTCCTGAAAAGGCTTAGATAAAAAGGCAGCATTTCTGGTGATAGTGCCCGAATGGCAGCAGTCAAAAACGGCGGTGAAGTGTACTTTTTTGGGTGTATTGGTGTTGCGATCGATGGAGGCTTCCCAAAAAAGGTAGGCCAGTTCCTTATCCATCAGGTCTTTTCCTCCTTGCGTACGACTGTCATAAGCTACAACGGATTCGTTCATGCGATTGGAATCCAGGTGCCAGAATTCTTTTGGGGAATTGGCCCGAGAGCCATGTCCGGAATAATAAAAAACACAGGTGTCACCCTCTTTAGCTTGTTTGAAGTGATCAAAAGCTTGTATGATATTGGCTTTTGTAGCTTCGTGGTCAGTAAGGGTTCTAATATTCAGGGCAACATTCTGGCTATCAAAGCGGCGCTCCAAAAATTCTTTGAAGGCATTTCGGTCCGCCACGCAGCCATTAAGGCGGTGGTGTTTGATAGGGTAGTTGTCGATGGCAATGAGGAGGGCATGCAAAGTCGCTCCTTCATGGTTTTGGGGTTGATTGTCCATAGGTTCTGTTGTAGTGTTTTCCTCTTCAGTAGAGGATATCGGTTTAGGTTGAGGTTCTTCTTCAGGAGTGTGATCCTTTTTTTTGTTGGTGGATTTAATCCCCAAAAGGCGTAATATTCGGATAATTAGCTGCTTCATAATTGGCTGGTGGTTTTACAAAATGGCTGGTATCATTGCTTAAGCTTCTGGAAGCGACGGCATTAGCTTCATAAACGAATGATCCTCTTTGATTTGAAATAATGCCCGAGTTAAGGTATCGCTGCGTAACAGATGCGCGCCGCATTGCTTCTGTCATCGGGCCGGAATAGCCGTGCTTATAGTTGACTCTTATTTGCAGGTAGGCATCCAGCACGCGTTGTTCTTCGGCGGTTCCCCAGCTTCGGGGGTCCTGTAGGCCGGTCGTTTGCATAGCTTGCTGGATGCAAGGCTTAACAAATGCAGGCCTGTTAACATGATTGTCAAGGATCAGGGCCACACCGTATTCCGAGGTGATGATCTGACTGAGCGGAAATCCGTTGACGCCTTCGTCGGGCTTCCAGTAAAAAGTAAGCAGTCTGCTCAGCGCATGCTCAATTTCTACGGCTTGTACATTGGGGTCTTGCCCTGCCAGCCAGAAGCGAAATGCCCATTCGGCATCTCTGAATTGTTCTTTTTCGCGCTCGATGTCTATCCGGTTGCCATGAAGACTCAGCGATCCTATTACGGGGCCGGTATCTGCCGTGACATCCAGGCCATGCACGCCGAACAGATTGCGGAAGGTGGATGGATAGGCATCCTTAACCTTTTTAAGCAAGGCTGCCAGTTCTCCGTGACTGAGGGCCCATTGAAATATTCCGAAGCTCATAAAGCCGCGGTCGTAACTATTGACGGCATCCAGCTTACCTTCATTATCTGAAACAGATTTCATTACATTGACTGCCGAATCGCTAACTCCCAGGCGGCTCAGAATGCTGCGGTTGCCGTTGATATATTGTTCGATACTCGTACTTCCCCAGAAAGCATAGCCGGCTGGCGATTTTTTTACAAAGCGAACACTGTTGCGGCCGTCGGTGACCAGTAATCTGGAGCCTTCATCCCGGACGGTAAGTGGATTGGTGGAAGGGGAGGTAGTTGTTCCGTCTCCTGTGTTACCTCCTCCCGGTGTAGTTGGGGTAGTGGTACCTCCGCCTCCCGGCGTAGTTGTTGTGCCGCCACCGCTTGTAGGGATCAAATTGTAGCCTGCCAGTACGGTGGAGCCAAAATGGGCCGCTATTTTTTGGATAATTTTAATGGCCAGGTTTCGGCTTAACGAGAACCCGTCCGTATTTATTCCATTCTTGTTGCCAAAATCTCTAAGGGCGTTATTGAGTGGAACATTATTATAACCGATGGCATTCATAATGATCCGCAGGCTTTGATTCTGGTAACTGTTTGGGTTAAACAGATTATAAGTGCTGCTCAAAGTATTGTTAGAGGTTGCGTTCAATAATACTCGAAGGTCATCGAGTGTTTCGTGACGTTCCCACATTTTTATGAGCAGGGTAGGGGTGACGCTCAGACCGTTACTGGCCATACCGTTTTTTCTGGAAAAGGCCATGACTGCCCGGATGGTGCCGCTGGAATAATAACCGTCAGTTTGATAACGATTCCAGCCTAGCTCCGGCCCGAAGCCGAGGTCAAATAGGGCGATTTGAAGATCCTGAACGAAGGAATTGCGATTGCCGGCTGTTAGGTAGCGGCTTACCGAATTAGTTTGAAGTAGATTGATCAATGAATGGTTGAAGGCCATAATTTTTGGGTTTTTCGCAGTAGATGTTGGATGAGTGACAAATTGCCTGACGACCGTCAGGCAATTTGTCACTCATCTAATACTATACTTAAAAGATGTAAAATAGGTAAAAAACAGAAGTGTTACAAGCGCAAAAACAGCAATTTACAACTTCGTTGCCAGCACCATCACCCAATAATCCCCTTTTCTGTAAACGGCCACTTCTTTGTAATCGGGATTCATCATATTGCGACAATGCCCGGGGCTGTCCACCCAGCCTTGAATGACACTGGGGATGTCCCAATATCCATAGGCAATGTTCTCTGCTACGGCGCTCCAGGAATAGCCTGTGTCACTTACTCGTTTCGAGACGCTGCTGCCGTCACGACCAGTATGGTCTAGTTGTCGGCGGGTGGCAATATCCAGGGCATGACGTTTAGCGGCTTCGCTTAGTTGGTCGTTCCAACTGAGGGAATGCGTGGCGGCCATCCGTTTATTGCCGCATTTGCATCCACTTGCCCTAAGTTGATTGACCTCTTTTAGGATGTCGGCTGAAAAGGCATCCGTGTTTGCAGGGGGAGAAGGTTCGGTGGTGGTGGGGGATTGGGAAGAATAATATTGTTGGGCGTTACAACTCATTAAGGGAATGCTCATCATTAGGAGCAAATAGATTGTGTTTTTCATACGGAGATGTTTGGTTTAGATATAGTAACGGAAGAGGGGGGAGAAATATTGGAAGCATTTTTAGGCGGTTGGGAAACTGCCCAAGAGCGGATAAAAAAAAAGCCGATCGGGAGAACCCGATCGGCTTTTTTTTTACAAAAAATAGATCTTGTTTATTTTTTGACTTGATCCACAATTGCTTTGAACGTATCAGGGTGGTTCATGGCCAGGTCAGCCAGTACCTTTCTGTTCAGATCGATGTTCTCTTCTTTCAATGCGTGCATGAAACGAGAGTAAGAGATTCCGTGCTGACGGGCACCTGCATTAATCCTGGCGATCCACAACCTGCGAAAAGCGCGTTTTTTGTTTCTTCTGTCTCTGTAAGCATAAGTTAAGCCTTTTTCAACGGCATTTTTTGCTACAGTATAGACATTACTACGTGCGCCGAAATATCCTTTGGCGGCTTTTAGAATTTTTTTGCGTCTTTTTCTGGACGCTACAGAATTTACGGAACGTGGCATACCACTACATGTTTTACACAACACAGGGGTTCAAAGAACTCTTTGGGCCTGCGTGCTTGTTAACAAATAAATGTAAAATTATTGAGGCTGGCGAATCCGCCTCAGGCGGATGAGACAGCCTCAATAATTTTGATATTCTACTTCTTGCAAAGCAAATTCAAGATTCTCTTCTCATCAGCTTTACTCACAGTGGTTGAACCATTCAGGCGAGTTTTTGCTTTTTTGCTTTTATTGCGCATCATGTGAGAAGTGTACGCTTGGAAGCGCTTAATTTTTCCGGATCCAGTAACTTTGAAACGTTTCTTAGCACTGGAATGTGTCTTCATCTTAGGCATAGCTCATATCTTTTTTCAAACGGAATGCAAATGTAGTGATTTTATTGGAAGTGCGCTATTTTTTCTTGGTTTTTTTCGGAGACACGATCACGATCATGCGGCGTCCTTCCATTTTGGGCAGTGCTTCTGCAGAGCCAAAGTCTTCCAGTTCTTTTAAGAAACGCAGTAAAAGTAATTCTCCGCGATCTTTAAAGACAATGGTACGGCCGCGGAAATGAACATAAGCTTTTACCTTAGCGCCTTCCTCCAGGAATTTCTTGGCATGCCTCAATTTGAAGTCGAAGTCGTGGTCATCGGTGTTCGGACCAAAGCGAATTTCTTTTACAACCGTTTTAACTGCCTTGGCTTTGATTTCCTTTTCGCGCTTTTTCTTGTCGTATAAGAATTTCTTATAATCAATAATCCTAACGACGGGAGGCTTGGCTTTAGGTGAAATTTCTACCAGATCCAGCTCCATGTCCTCAGCCCATTGTCTGACGACGCGGGTGGAGTATACGCCGGATTCGACGGTTTTGCCTGCTACTTCGCTGACGGCATCTAAATTATCGCCAACGAGTCTGACTTCTGGAATTCGGATTTTATCGTTGATCCGGAATTCCTCGTCTCTTCTAACTCTTCTGTTTTGTCTTTTTACTCTTTTTGCCAAAAGTTTTTGATTTTGTGAAAAAATATAGTTGTTAAATTTAACAGTTTACCTGTAAAAATACAATGGAAAAAAACTTCCAAAAGTTCCTTTTATGTAGGTAAATATAAAAAAAAGTACATCCAGGCGAGCCCGAATGTACTTCCGAAACAAATGTTAGATAATTATTTCTTAACGTCTGTGTTGACTTTCTTGCTCAGTATGATATCCAGTCCGTCACCCTCCTTGTTCAATTTTGCTTCCAGGATACTGCCTTCGGCAGGCGCTTCATTCAAAATAAACTCGGCCAAAGGATCCTCAATATATTTTTGAATGGCCCGGTGTAGTGGGCGGGCACCAAACTGAGGATCATATCCCTTCTCAGAAACGAACTTCTTGGCTTTTTCACCTAAGATCAATTGATAGCCCATTCCTTCCAAACGCTTGTGAAGGTCTTGCAGGCTGATATCGATGATTTGGAAAATGTGCTCCTGGTCAAGGCTGTTAAAGATGACCACATCATCGATCCGGTTTAAGAACTCGGGAGAGAACGTCCGTTTCAATGCATTTTGGATAACCGACTTAGAGTGCTCTTCAGCTGCTTCTCTACGCGCGGCGGTCGCAAAGCCTACTCCCTGGCCGAAATCTTTCAATTGACGAACCCCTATGTTTGAAGTCATAATGACCAGGGAATTCTTGAAATCGACCTTCCGGCCCAGGCCATCCGTCAACTGACCATCATCCAATACCTGGAGCAGGATGTTGTACACATCCGGGTGCGCCTTCTCAATTTCATCCAGGAGGATAACAGAATAAGGCTTACGGCGTACTTTCTCGGTTAACTGTCCGCCCTCTTCGTATCCCACATATCCCGGAGGCGCTCCGATCAGGCGACTGACGGAGAATTTCTCCATATATTCACTCATATCGATGCGGATCAGGGCATCATCCGAGTCGAAGATGTATCTGGCAAGCGCTTTGGCCAATTCCGTTTTACCTACACCGGTGGGACCTAAGAAAATAAAGGAACCGATCGGCTTGGAAGGATCTTTTAATCCTAATCTGTTACGCTGAATGGCTTTGGTAATTTTAGTAATGGCTTCATCCTGACCGATGATGACCTTTTTGATATCATCATTCATGCCTATGAGCTTCTTACTTTCATTTTGAGCGACTCTGCGAACGGGGATACCCGTCATCATAGAAACGACCTCTGCGATGTCCTCGTCGTTGACGGGATAGCGTTTGGTTTTCGCCTCTTCTTCCCACTGAACCTTATTGAATTCAAGCTGACGTACGTGCTTGGATTCTTTATCTCTCAGGTCCGCCGCTTTTTCATATTGCTGATTTTTGACGGCCTGGTTTTTTTGTTCTTTAATTTCCTCGATCTTCTTTTCCAGTTCCTCGATGTGCTTAGGTACATGGATATTTTTCAGGTGCACTCTGGCACCCACCTCATCCAGTACATCGATGGCTTTATCCGGGAGGAAGCGGTCACTGATGTAGCGGTCACTCAATTTCACACAAGCCTTGATGGCTTCATCTGAATAAGTTACATTGTGGAACTCTTCATACTTAGGCTTGATATTTTCGAGGATATTGATGGCTTCTTCTGCTGAAGGCGGATCTACCAACACTTTTTGGAAGCGGCGGTCAAGAGCGCCGTCTTTTTCAATATGCTGACGATATTCGTCCAGCGTAGAAGCGCCGATACATTGCAGTTCTCCTCTGGCCAGAGCCGGCTTGAAAATATTGGAGGCATCCAGCGAGCCGGTTGCTCCACCTGCACCTACTATGGTGTGGATCTCGTCAATGAACAGGATGACATCTCTGGATTTCTCCAGCTCATTCATTATGGCTTTCATTCTTTCTTCAAACTGACCGCGATATTTGGTACCGGCCACCAAGGCAGCCAGATCCAGCATCACGATGCGCTTGTTGAAAAGCGTTCTGGACACTTTTTTCTGAACAATGCGCAGTGCCAGGCCCTCTACAATGGCTGTTTTACCTACACCGGGTTCGCCGATAAGGATCGGGTTATTCTTTTTTCTTCTGCTGAGGATTTGAGACACCCGTTCGATTTCATTTTCGCGACCGATGATCGGATCGAGCTTGTCTTCTTCTGCAAGTTTGGTAACATCCCGTCCGAAATTGTCCAGTACCGGAGTCCGGGATTTGGTATTCCCTTTTCTCTGCTGATAGCCACGGCTTTGCTCTTCTTCTTCGTAGGGGTCATCCTGATCGGAAGGAGCCTGAGCGTATGGATCAATATTGGAAGAGAAATCTTGCTCTTGCCGGACGTATTCCAACTCTGCTTTGTAGATGTCATAATCCACATCGTATTGTTGCAAGATTTTGGATGCCGGATTTTCTTTATGCTTGAGTATAGAAAGAATGAGATGCTCGGGGCATATTTCCTCATTTTTAAGCATTTTAGCTTCGAGGAAAGTTACTTTCAGCACCTTTTCAGCTTGTTTGTTAAGCGGCAAATTACCCACATTAAGTTTGGTATTGCTGGCTGGTATTCGCTGGATGGATTCTTCTACCGTTTGCTTCAGGTCTGTTGCGTCAATATCCAATGATTCCAATACCTTCACCGCTAGTCCCTGGTTCTCTGACATAATGCCAAGCAAAAGGTGCTCCGTCCCAATAAAGTCATGGCCCAGGCGAATGGCCTCGTCCCTGCTTTTTGAGATTACCTGCTTGACCTTAGGTGAAAATCTTCTATTATTCATAATTTATCCTTTCTCTTATTATCTTTTCCGGGAAAGCATCTTCAGAAAAGAAGTTTAAAAATTTCAGATCGCTTTTCTATATACTTTGACGTTCTCGCAAGTTAATTTGTCACAACTGGATTTCAAAGTCGGCACTATCACTTTTTGGAGGGAAATACTTACCGAAAACCCACCTAACAATATTAAATGAATTATTTTAGAAAACAAAAGTTGGGCTTCGAAGTTTAAAAAATCTTGCTTTCAAAATATTCGCTTTTTATGACGACAAAATTTCCTCAAAAATTAAGCCAAAAAAAACACCTTTTATGATTAATCAAAAAATTCATTCAAGTCGAGCGCAATTGTTTGATGGGAAGCCTTGATTTTGTTTTTTCCTCCTCTCCGGAAGTTATGAATTTAATATACGGCTTTTCGGTGTTTTCTTGGTTGTTGTTATGTTAAACCGAAACGATTTTTTGTCAAAATGTGTGAAAAAAGCAAATCATCAAAAATCTAGCCAACATTAGGTATACTCCTGTATTATTAATAGTTTTGCAGTTGCCTTTTTGACTATACGAATAACCAGTGAAAACAGGATTAGTTTAATAAAAGCTTTTAAGCGCCGGTCTGGAAAGGTATCGTTTAATTTTTTTGATCATAATTTAAGAAGGAAATAAAATAAATCATCACAAAAATTCGTAGAAACCTCTACCTGATTTGTGACCCGTAACATCATATACCTATGAAATATTCTGTAAATAAAGAAGAGAAGTACGCTGTTTTTCAATTACAGGAAGACAACCTCAATTCCGTTATTGCTCCCAAGTTGAAATCTGAATTTGTGATTCTTTCTAATGAGGGCGTGAAAAATTTAATTTTTGATCTGTCAGAAGTTAAGTATGTCGATTCGTCAGGTCTGAGTGCAATTTTGACAGCTAATAGGTTGTGGAAGGCACTGGGATCTTTTGTATTGACCGGGATTGTACACCCCAGTGTAAAAAAATTGATTGAAATATCCAGACTCGATACTGTTCTTACCATCATCCCGACGGTTGAAGAGTCGATTGAGTATGTTTTTATGGAAGAGATTGAGCGTGAGCTTGAGGCAGGAGACGAGGACTGATTGACCATTGCCCAATAATGAATTTTGAACTCACCTTCCTGGGAACCAACTCAGCGCTCCCTGCTCATGGCAGATTTCCTACTGCTCAGGTGCTTGCTATTCAGGAGCAGCTGTTTTTGATCGATTGTGGTGAAGGCACACAGGCCAGAATGTTGGACTTCCATGTTAAAAGGCATAAAATCAACCAGATTTTTATCAGCCATCTTCATGGCGACCATGTGTTTGGCCTGATTGGTCTTTTGACTACCCTGAACCTTATGGGAAGGCAACATCAATTGGAGGTGTTTTCCCCTGCAGGCCTGGAAGAGGTAATACAGATACAGCTCAAAGCCAGTCAGACACAACTGGGCTATCCGCTTGTTTTCCATGTGACGGATACCAGTCGTTTTCAGCTTATTTTTGAAAATGAGACGGTGGCTGTTTATACCATTCCGCTTTTGCACCGTATCCCCACCAATGGTTTTCTGTTTCGGGAAAAACAAAGGGACTTAAACATCCTTCCCGAAAAAATCGAGGAATATCAGCTAAGCGTCCCGCAAATTCTGAAAGCTAAAGAAGGAAAGGATATTACTCTGGAGGACGGCCGTACCATTGATAACAATGAACTGACAAGAATGCCTCCTCTTCCCAGATCCTACGCATATTGCTCGGACACTTTGTATACGGAGTCTATACTGTCTTATATAAAAGGTGTAGATCTGCTTTATCATGAATCAACTTTCCTTCATGATGATCAGCAGCGGGCCAGGGAAACGATGCATTCTACAGCCTATGAGGCTGCTACGATTGCCAAACAAGCGGCGGTGAAAATGCTTTTCCTCGGCCACTATTCCACTCGTCATAAGGATGTTAATGTGTTTGAAGAGGAGGCCCAAAGCATTTTTCCAAAAGCCAGAGCCGCCAGAGAGGGGATGCGCGTTAGTATTCCTTTCCACCACGAGGCTGAAGAGATCAGGATAACTTGGAAAGATCCCGGATAAGAATACTTCGTCGATTGAAATGAATGAGGTTTTCATTCCTTAATTCATTCAAAACCGCAGTTACCGTCTGGCGAGAAGTTCCTGTAATGTTGGCCATATCTTGCTGTGTCAGGGTGTGTTTAATAAGGGTTTCATAGCCAACCGGCCTGCCGATCTTCTCAGCTGATTCTTTTAAAAACTCTATTATCCTTGCCCTCGCATCTTTGAATACCATCGATTCCAGTTTGGCTTCCATATGGCGAAGGCGCTCTCCGAGCCAGTCTAATAAATTTAGCGTCAATTCGTGATTGTGCAGTAACACCTTTCTGACCGCCTCGGCATCCATGGTGTAGATCTCCGACTCCTGGCTCATCGTCATGGCATAATCCTGTCGTTGATCCTCTCCGAACAAGACCAGCTCTCCAAACATGCTTCCTGGGTACAAGATCCTCTTAATAACTTCTCTTTCATCAGCATTGATGCTTCCTATTTTTACAATTCCTCTGACCAGGAAGTAAATAGATGCTGAGGACTGCCCCGCTTCGTAAATCCGCGTATATTTGGGAATGATCTTACGGGAGGTATGAGCCGCCAAATGGGCTCTATCCTTGTTATCCAATGCATTGAAGATGGACAACTCATTGAGATACGTCACGATTGGGTTGGAGATAGTTTTCATAAAGGATATTTTTTACATTGCAAAAATGTAATCTTTTTAGACATCCCGAAAGTACATTGTGCAGACTTTGTCGGTTTGCTTGTTTGGAAGATGAAATGCTAAGTATTTGAAAAAGAAGGGTGTGTGTTTATAAAGAGATTAGATTTGTACAAAGTTTAATGAGTTAGGGTAGCTGGGGAATCTATTTTAAATTTAAGAAAAATATATTTGTGAATCAACATTCAATTTTTTGGCTCCTAAATAATTAATCGTGCGTAAGATCATTCATATAGACATGGATGCTTTTTATGCTTCGGTTGAACAACGAGATAATCCGGAGCTACAGGGGCAGCCGGTAGCCGTAGGTGGCTCCAGTAAAAGGGGCGTGGTGGCTTCAGCCAGCTATGAAGCTCGTCGTTTCGGGGTGCGGTCGGCTATGCCTAGTGTGACGGCCCAGCGCCTGTGTCCTCAAATTATATTTGTAAAATCTCGTTTCGAAGTATACCGGGAAGTCTCTAATCAGATCCGTGACATTTTCTTTTCTTATACTGATTTAGTAGAACCTCTTTCTCTGGATGAGGCTTACCTGGATGTTACGGAAAATAAAAAAAATCTGAAGTCTGCTATTTTGATCGCCCGCCAGATCAGAAAGGAAATTGAAGATCAGACTCAACTGACGGCTTCGGCAGGGGTCTCCTTTAATAAATTTCTGGCCAAGGTTGCCTCTGATATCAATAAACCAAATGGCATGAAGGTTATTTTGCCGGAAGAAGCAGAAGCTTTTCTGGAAGAATTGCCGGTGGAAAAGTTTCACGGCATCGGAAAGGTGACTGCAGGGAAAATGAAGCGGATGGGGCTGCACAAAGGTAAAGATTTGAAAAAAATGAGCGAGTTGGAACTCGTCCGCCGCTTTGGAAAAGCCGGTCTTCATTACTACAAAATTGTTCGGGCCCAGGACGAACGGCCCGTCAATCCCAACCGGATCCGCAAATCCATCGGAGCCGAAAGAACCTACTCCAAGGATCTGACTCGATTGGAAGATATGAAGGAAAAGGTGGAATACCTATGCGAGGTGGTGTATAACTATATGGAAAAAAAAGATAATTTTGGCCGGACCCTCACCCTAAAGATAAAGAACAGCGATTTTAAGGTGATTACCCGCTCCAGGACCTTTGGAGGGGAGATCCGTCGCTTGGCTGACCTGGAGCAGGCTGCCTTGCAGTTGCTTGAAGAGAATATACAGCCGGATCATCGTATACGCCTGCTAGGTATAGCGGTATCGAATCTAAGTAAGGAACAGATTGGGGGTGGGGGGATACAATTGGAGTTTGATTTTTAGAGGGGAAGGAGTGATTGTCTGGATCACGGATTTTCACAGATCTTACGGATTTCACAGAAGGAATTTTGACCGACGGTCAAAATTCATTTCCGTGCCATCTGCCAAATCCGTGAAAATCAGTGATCCAGACAAAAGGTAGCACATTACCCAAAACCCAAGAACACTAATAACAATGACACTAATCATTTTTGACGTAGACGGTACATTAATCCATTCTGAGCGGCGTGACAGTCTTTGTTT
This sequence comes from Bacteroidia bacterium, assembly GCA_030430845.1. Classification (GTDB taxonomy): domain Bacteria; phylum Bacteroidota; class Bacteroidia; order Chitinophagales; family Saprospiraceae; genus JANQPA01. Next base: position 15,179 of record JAUIKE010000163.1, read on the forward strand.
CGCCACCGCTTATGAAGAAGTATTTGGAAGGGAATTCCCGACTATCGATTGGCGGCAGTATCCTCATGTCACGGATACGGTGATCTTCGAAACAGTGATGGACGGGCACTTCCATCGGAAGCCTACGGAGCAGGAATTACAGGATTTTCATGAGCTGTATTTACAAAAGCTGATCAGTAGCAGGAAGGAAAACCCTCAGTTTTTTAAGGAAGTGCCAGGTGCGCGCTTGCTTGTAGAGCACTTGTCTGACCAGGAAGACATCACTTTGGCCATCGCTACCGGAGGCTGGAAAGTGCCGGCAGAGATAAAGTTGGAGCATGTAGGCATTGCGGCCGATCTGATGCCGATCAGTGCGGCTGACGGGCAGTACAATCGGGAAGATATTCTTCGCACGGCCATCCAGCTAACCGACAAATCAGCGCACGACTATCATCGGATCGTTTATATTGGGGATGCGATTTGGGATGTGGCTACCACCCGTAATTTGAATATGAATTTTATTGGCATTCGGTACCGGCATGATCATGAGGTGTTGTTGGAGGTCGGGGCAAGCCATGTGGTGAGTGATTATTTGGATCGCGAGTTATTTTTGAAGTTGGTAGAGGAAGCTGGGGTTCCAGAGCTAATGTAAAAGGATTTGGGCCTTTTCAGGCGACTTCCGGAACCAATCTATTACCCTGTTTGTTAGAAAACTGTCACAAGCCAAAAATACTTTTTAATTAATTCAATTTAAATTTTGGCATTTTAAAAAAAGCCCTTTATATTTGCAACGCCTTTTGAAAAAGGGGCGCTAAAACAATAGGATTCCGTAGCTCAGCTGGTAGAGCACTTGACTTTTAATCAAGGGGTCCTGGGTTCGAACCCCAGCGGAATCACAATGAATTACAAAAGTGATCTGTGCGTAAGCCAGATCACTTTTTTTGTTTATAGACGAAATTTTGAGCGAATGTGAAATGAAACATCATTTCCCCAAAAATTGCATTAAAAACACAACTTCCAAAACACCCCTCACCTCAACAAAGTTACCGAACCCGAAAACTGCCGCTCCTGCCCATCATTCATCTTCAGTTGAACCAGGTAAATGAAAACGCCGGGCTGAACGAAGGTCCCCCGGTAGGTGCCGTCCCATTCCGTACCCTTATGGAGTTGGTTGCCCCACCGGTCAAAGATGATCATTTCCTTACTTTCAACCAGCCCTTCTTCACCGAAAACCTTAAAGACATCATTGATGCCGTCCTGATTAGGAGAAAATACATTAGGGATATAAATATTGTAATACTCCAACTCTAATAGCAAGAGGCTGTCGCACCCCTGCGAAGAAGTCAAATGCAACAAATGATCCCCTTCCTGTCTGATCCTGTAAGCTTCAACATTGTAGCTGTCTCCTTCAAAGATCTTGGCACTGACCGTATCGGCCAGGAGGCCCAGAACTTTTAGATCTAAACGAACAATGCTGTCACAATTGTTGATCGACTTGAAGGTGTCCACATAAAAGCCGGTTTCATTTAACATCAAGTCGCCGAATGGATAAAAGTCCTCCCTACAGATGATCTCGCTCGTCGGAGCGGTAATAACCGGAATCCTGTGGGTATAAGCTATGGATACCCTGCACGACTCGCCGTCGTCAATCCGAACCTGATAGTCTCCCTCACCGAAGATGCGGGACAGCAGGGGAGAGGTCTCTCCAATGAGTGCAATCCCGTCTTTATACCATTGGTAAGCATAATTATCGTTGCTGGGAATGCTTAAGGTGAAATCGTTCTGACAAGGATGCGATATCGCAGAAATCCGAAGCTCAAATGATTCAATATCTGCCAATAGTAAGTTGTCAAAGAAATAATACAAGCTTACACTAGCCGAGACGGGTGGGCAGTCAGGGCCAATGGCAATGGCTGCCATATTCACTTTCGGACTTACCTCAATAGACGCCTTTACCCATTGATCACCAATGCCTCCGGAAACGCGGGTGGATCCTAATTTTACCCAGCTTGAGTCGTTCGTTGGGCATCCAAAGTCATCATCGCCTAATCCAAAGGGAAGATTTTCGCAATCCGGTGTTCCAAAAAAGGAAATATTAATGGGAGGGGACCTCTGATTATTTACAAATCCAACGTGAAATTCAAATCGATAGGTAACATTCGCCAGCAGCGGCCGGAGTAAGCAGGCCCCGGCATATTCTTTCCAGTAGGGTTCCGGCGTATTGTTCTGGCGTACTCGCCCATCCCGAAAGCCCATAATCCCCTGCCCGTCAGGAAAAGGGGTTGGAGGTGGGAATTCTTCCCATCCCATCCAATCACAGGTATGGATAAAATCAGTGGTCGCTTCAGAGGCCTGAATCCATACGGAGGCGCATTCCAATTGACTTCGGTTGTTGGGGCAGCAGTTCATCTCTTCAAAGGATGGATTCGGAATGAGCGATACCGGTTTGATGATTTCACAACTGCAATCCGGATCATTGAGATCGATGAGGCCGTCCTGATCGTCATCAACGGCATTATCGCATATTTCTTCAGCAATGGTTTTTTCTTCCGATAAATTCACAGGGAAATAACTCAAAAAGAGGAGAGCAGAGAAGCAGAGAAATGCTTTAGCGACCGGCTTGTTAACTTGAGTTATTTTCATTAATGAAAGATACTTATTTAGGCAAAAAAATAAAAGGTTTTTTTTGTGGCAAAAATCAGGATAGTCTTTGAATGGATTACCGACATCAGAGAGCCTTTAAAATATAACTTGCCGTATGCTCTTTCTTTTACTTCAAGCTGTTAGCCATAATGAAATTCCCTATGGATGTCTTACCAGGACGAGTTAATTTGTTCTTTTTGTTCCATCCAAACCTTGGATCAATCGTATTTTGTTCTGCTTATACTCCGTAACATATAAGCTGTTTCCATCCATACCGGCACCTATTCCATTAGGAGCCGTGAATTGAGCTTTATTCGCCCGCCCGTTTTTGTATCCCTTTTTACCCGAGCCCGCCAAAACCTTGGATTTCCCATCCATATCAATCCTGTGGATTCGGTCATCTCCATTAGTTATATATAATCCCCCATCAGAATAGACCATGTGTCCGCAAGCCCAGGGCTCCTTTAATCCGTCGATGTAGGCGAAATGTTGTACCTCGGGCTGAGAACTTTTTTCAGTGGCAATTTTATAGATATGGCCGTTATGGGCACTGGCCACATATAGAAAACCATCGGCCCAGGCCAGCCCATGAGGGCGGTTAAGTTTTTTGGAGTTGATCATGACTTCTTTTGAACCATCACGCTTGACACGCCAGATTTGATTTCGGTGGTCTGCTACATACATAATTCCTTCCTGATCAAAGGCCATTCCAGTTGGCAGAGCCAACCCATCTGTGAATTTTTTGCAGCTTCCATCGGGCGCTACCTTCACCACCCAGCCCAATTGATCCAGCGGTGCATTGGTTACATAAAGGGTGTCGCCTGAAAAAGGACTGAAGGTGATCATGATGGCTCGGGAGATAAGCGGAGAATTGCTAACCAATACTTCGCTACGGCCATTTTTGTCAACTTTATAAAGGACGTTATCTTCATTAGCCACGAAGACATCCCCGTTTTTTTGGACCGCAATTCCAGCGTTTGAGGGCACCTTGCTAAAGGTACTTACCTTTTGGGCATGGAGTATGGTCAATATCAAGAACAATGAGAGTGTGAAAACAAGCTTTTTCATTTTTACAGCATTTATGATTTAAAGGCTGTAAAACTAGATAGTTAAGGATCGGAAATCATGGAAATGCCGCTTGCTTAAGTTCGCTTCGATAGAAATGAACTATTTTTAGGAAAATGAAGGCTTGCCAGGAAGCAAAGCAAGTTATATTGCTTTTATTTCAGGCAATGAAAGCAAATTGATCCGTCATCTGATGAGTTTTACACTTTCCATTTGGTCATTAATCTTGTTGATAGGATGTATTCAGGCATTGCTAGTGGCAGGAGTGGCGATGTTTAAAAAACCGGGACATCAAACTTCACAATACATTCTCATAGGCCTTCTTTTGATATTTGCGGTCATATTGTTTGATCACAGTTTACGCCTTTCAGAACTGTATCTGGTTTTTCCATATGGCTTGTACATCAGTGATGCGCTGTGGTATTTGATATCACCGCTGATTTGGTTGTATCTCATTACCAGGGTAGAAAACCGATCACTTCAGTTCAGAGATGCCTGGCACTTTATTCCTTACGTTTTCTTTTTATTTATGTATCGGCATTTACCTTTTTTGCCCTATGGCCAAAAGATCGAAATACTGGAGCAGTACCAACAAAATGATTTTCACTATTCTACTACTGTTGATATTTTTATTGGGATCATGATGCTACAGATCCAGGCGTATTTGTGGTATTCGTATAGGTTTCTAAACAGGTACATCCGTAATTTTAAAAAGAATGCCTCCGGCAATGAAATTCAGGCTCTGATCGGGATAAAGTGGATAATTTTCACTTTCGCTTTTTATTTTTTGCTGGAGTTTTCTTTTTCAAGCATTAAAGGCCTGTTCGACATCCCCAATCAGTTTACTGAAAATTGGTCGTTGGTCATGTGGACTTTATTCCTGATTGTTTTGGCCTTTAAAATGATCCAGCATCCTGCTTATTTTTTTAAAAAGATCCGGCCTGTTTCCCGCAAGCAGGAGGGGGGACCTGTGGAGGATTTGGAAAGGAAGCTGATCCACTGTATGGAAGCGGAGAGACCTTACCTGGATAAGGACCTTACCCTTCCTCAATTGGCCGGATTGATACAAACCTCTTCACATCATTTATCGTATTTGCTCAATGGAAAAATGAATACTTCGTTTTACCGATTTGTTAATACTTACCGCGTTCGAGATGTGGCTCAAAAACTGAAAGCCGGAGAGCACCGGCAATTGTCGATTTTTGGCCTGGCTCAAGGAAGTGGTTTCAAAAGTAAAGCCTCTTTTTATTCCTTCTTTAAAAAAGAGTTTGGAATGACGCCCAAGGCCTATATTTCTGAATTAGAACAATAAAAACAGCCAATCGAACATGCCCCTGCCATTTCCGTTTTATTAAAAAACAAATGATACCATCATGGGCGTAAAAAAAACAATAGGTTTGAGTCTGATCCTTCTGGGAGCCTTAGCATTGATAATAGGAATTATGGGCATTTTTGGTGATCAGATCATTCAAGGGCTCAATTCCTGGGCCGTTGCTATTATTGGTCTTATTTTCTTTCCCTCCGGAATAGGTTTATTAAAATCTAGTAGCCCAAAATCTTCCGAAGCTTGATTCGTTCTGCTTCGTCAGGGTCTCTGCCCTTCTTTCATTTCCTTCCTACAACTGTAAGTAGTCTCATACACTGCACTACAGATCGAATTCCCTGCAAAAGACTGGCACTTTACCTTCTGATTCCCCACCTTTGAGTGGAGAGATCACCCGAATGAATTTTATTGTCTATTGTCTGAACCGCGGATTTTCACTGATTCATCGGATAGCGCAGAAAAGAATTTTGACTAGTGGTCAAAATTCACTTCAGTGAAATCAGTCAAATCTGTAAAAATCCGCGGTTCAGACCATTAAAAGTAATTACCTATCCGGAAATCAGAACAGATATAAATCCTGCATTTATGACTCAACTCAACCGACTGTTATTTCTTTTTTTACTCTTATTTCCCATGCTTGCTTTGTCGCAAAATTCCATGCAAGCCGACTATTCCAAAAAACATCCCGAAGGCCTGCCTCAGCTTGATGACTACGCCGAAATGATCGGCCGTTGCCAGTGTGAAAGCGTGCGCAGAGATGCCAATGGGAACTGGCCCGACACCGTCAGCATGACCTGGCAGTTCAAATACATTCTGGGTGGAACGGCCATTCAGGATGAAACCTGGAAAGAAGACGGTACCTACACGAGCAGCGTCCGACAGTTCAATGCCGATAGCGCAAAATGGGTGGTGACCT
>JAUIKE010000369.1 GCA_030430845.1 Bacteroidia bacterium
GATATTGAAGGTTGATCTTCATAAGGAAACGGTCGAGCTGGGCTTCTGGAAGTTTATAAGTTCCTTCCTGCTCTATAGGATTTTGGGTAGCAATAACGAAAAAAGGGAAGCTCATTTTGTAAGTTTCCCCATCAACCGTCACCTGATATTCTTCCATCACTTCAAACAGGGCCGCTTGAGTTTTAGCCGGTGCCCGATTGATCTCGTCAATGAGGATGACATTAGAAAAAACAGGCCCCTCATTAAAAGTAAAATCGGAGGTTTGCATGTTAAAAACGGTGGTTCCAATCACATCACTGGGCATCAGGTCCGGAGTGAACTGGATACGCGAAAAACCGACGTCCATCGTCTGTGCCATGAGCTTCGCCGTCAAAGTCTTTGCAATGCCCGGCACCCCTTCCAGCAGGATGTGCCCTCCTGAAAAGATACCCGCTAAAAGCAGGTCAATAAGCTCGTGCTGCCCTACAATGACTTTAGACAACTCTCCCCGGATCTTATCCACCGCCTCATTGATCTTACTAACATCCAGGCGAGGACGATCCCACTCTGGCAAAGGAGGTGGAGCTTGCACCTTTTCTTCTTTGACCGGCTGAACTTGTTCTTCTGAGGGGTCTTGTTGTTCTAATTCGTTTTTATCGTTTATATCCATGATATGATTGTGGGTTGTCTGATGATGCTTGTAAATATACAATTTGATTTTTAGACGCTGAGACCACTGTTTAATGGACACTGGGTACTCCGTATACACTGGATTTTAAATTTGGCGCCGGCTACTCTTAGTACCCAACCCTCATATTTCGATCTCGCCATTTATTTACATTGTTTGTAAAACTGATCGATCCGTTGATGGAAGTCGATCAGGGTGTTTTCTGAAACAAAGGAGGAAGAATCAATATTCCGATACACGGAAAGAATATTCCGGATGACTTCCTCCGGTACCTGCGATTTATTGGCCAGCCTGTCAATTAAAGGTTCGTCCAACTCCTCTTTCAATGTGATCTTATATTTTTCCCGTACAAAAGCCTTGAATAGTTTCATTTTCTGTAGGCAAAGCTGACGGTGGTTGTTTTGCAAAAAGTACAGGCGGCCAATGGTTCGTACAAACTCCAGCGAGGTATTAGCGTTTTTGTCCATCACGGGTATGATCCGTTGTCTTCTTTTGGCTCTGAAAAGCAGGTACAAAAGAAGGGCACCTAAAAGCGTATACCAGGCTCCCGCAAGCGGAGGCTGACTCAAAATGTACTGCAAGGGCGTCTCATTAGAAAGCCGTCGTTCTGAAGGCGGGAAAGAGGAATTATTTAATTGCCGTGCGGTCCCTTCAGACACCCTGCTGTATTTATCCCAATATATGGGGCCTTCTTCCAGATGTGAGAAAACCCGGTCTGCATAGTCCAGTGCCTTTTTTTCAAGTAATTGGATGTTGGAAAAAACCATGGGGGTGGTGTGTAAATAAAACGCACCCTCCCCATACTTAATTCTTGCAAAATTGATGAGTGTATCATTCATTCGACCCAATTCTACAAAGCCATATTCCTGATCGCAGAAATAAACAGAGTCGATGTATTGCCAGCGATATACTCTGGCTTTGTTTCTGAAAATAAAGGTAAAGTCGAAACCTTTTTCGGTGCGCAGATCCGGATGGTTCAGGTTCAGGGTTTTGACCGAATCTTCGGATGAGTAATAATCATCCCAGTACATACTTCCACATTCTTCATAATAAAGATAGAACATCAGATCGTATGGAATGGTCCGGCTTGAAATAAAGGCGGTATTGCCCATGTCCACAAAATCCAGTAGGGTTTCAACATCTGTGGAGTCCATATACAAACCTTCACCAACGAAAATGTAATTACTTTTTTGGGATGCGTCCAGGATAAGTTCTTCACTTAGCTTTTCTTCAATAATGGTAGTCGTTTGCCCTGGGAAATATGTTTTTAACAACTCAAAGATAACTTGTGTACCAAAAGGATGATTGCTATCTTCCTTGTAGTGTTCTACCCAACTCAGCCGCTGAGGTGTCCGCCAAAACAGCACCATCAAAACGACCAGTATGGTCAGTATGCCAAATATGAATAGGATTCTTTTCGAGTTGTTCATGGCGTTGGCACTTCCTCTTTCAATTGGTGGATAAATTGTTTGAAATCGGGCTCTAATAGCTGGAAGCCTTCCCGGTCAAGCAGGCGCTCGCCATACCAGATCAATTCGAAGATGGACGTTAATTCCTTAAAGGTACCATATTGAGGGGAGCCGCGCATCTCCTGCAAATAATCGGAATTGGTTTTATCTTTTTTCCACCTGATATCCTTTCTAATACTGAGCTCTTTTAAGACAGCAAGGTAATAAAGTCGGATGGCCAGGGCGTATTGTCCATTGTCCAGCGCCTGGCGTATGAAATCCGGCAGATCGGCATTTTCGATGTCCTCTTCTATTTTTTCTATATCGATCTGGTCCACTTTCTTGATCTTCTTATTTTTTACTTTTAGATCACTTCCTAATAATCCACGCAATAACAGAACGACTACCACAATGGCAAGCAATATGATCAGAAACTTCATCAGCCCGGAGCCCTGCTCCAAGCTAAAAGGGTCTCCGTTACGTGAATTACCTCTCCCTCTTCCTTCTTCAGTACCTTCTTCGCTCTCTTTTTTCTTCTTTTTTTTGCTTTTATCGGAATAGTCTAAGTCTTTCGTCAGCTCCTCCCACTTTTTTTCATCAAAAGGCCGCTCGTCAATCTCTTCTTGTTGATAGGACTCGTTCTGAAAACCAGTCTCCTCTACCTGCGCATTCACTGCTAGCACGAAGGTTCCCAGAAGAAGAAAAAAGACTATTTTCAGTTTTGTTGCCATTGTTATTTGATTTTACTCCCGCTCCAAACCCTGGATCTTTTTACCTGAACCCATATTCTGTATTTTTTCCTTTAAATGATCAGCTTCCTTGATTTCCCGAAGGGTAAAATACTGAATACTCAAGCCGCTGATGACCAGCATGTATAATAAATGTAGTACAAATATCGAAACGAAGGTAAGTACCATCACACTCAATTGATCCATAGCACTTTGCTCCAAATAGACTACCCAACTAATATAGGTAAAGAAAAAATCTATCAGAGAAGAATCCACAATAAGGAAAAAGAATAAAGACAATAATAATAAAAGAAGGAACAGGCCCAATACCCTACCGTAATTATTCCTTAGCAGGAATACCATTCTTTTTAAAGAGTCGCCAACTCCTTTTTTTTCTACATGAGTGATGAAATTATACAGGATCGGAAGTGGAAAGATCATCACCATTATAAGTAATGTGTACCAATTATTGGTCCACAGGATGAGTTGCATGGCCATTAGTCCGACCATAAATTTACCTAGCAAGGCCAGGCTGTTTTTATGGTCCAAGCTCGTTTCCGGCCGGATGCTTTTGATTACGTAATGCTGACCGAAAAGGGTAAGCAAACCGAATGCGATTAAATTGACTAATGGTAGCAGGGGCGCCTGTTGATTAACAAAAAACTGCTCGATCTCTCCTACCGTGCCAAATAATACACTCGGAAATGTAAATAATTCCGTCGGCTTGGCGGTTGCCGTTGAAAAAGCAAATAGGCAGTAAAACAGGCTGCTTACCAGCGCCAGTAGAAAAAGGCGACTGTAGTAATTTCTGAAAATAGCAAAGACATCGGCAAAGATCTCTCCCGAGCTTTTAATGGTATCAACCCGCAGCGTATGCCGCTTGTCAGGAGGTGTTTCCAGGTCTTTCAGTGGTGATTTGA
>JAUIKE010000370.1 GCA_030430845.1 Bacteroidia bacterium
TTCGAGCATATATCATCACAGCCCAAAAACAACAAATTAGGCCATTTCATGCCCTATGCGACTTGTTTGATCAGAAGGCACTTGCCAAACAACTTGCCGCTGTTTAGGGGAGGCTGAATAGTTACAAGAATTTAAGGTTAAGCAATTTCAAGTGCTTTGAGGATGAAGAATTTACCTTTAACCCTCATTTCACAGTGATTATTGGGGATAATGGGAAAGGCAAATCTGCTATTCTTGATGCATTGGCAGTAGCTCTTGGCGGGTATTTACAAGGTATTTCAGAAGTGCCATCCCGTACAATTCACAAAGATGAAGTACTCCTAAAAGATTTCGGGGAACATGTCGAAAGGCAAATTCCATGTAGGGTTGAAGCCAGGGGTTATTTTCAAGATAATGAGATTTCCTGGTATCGAAGTATTGAAACTATTTCAGGAAGTAATACAAGTAAAGGAACAAATCCCATAGCTTACCAAGCTCGAGATATTGCAGCGGAGGTAAGGAACGGCAAAGAAGTCACATTACCAATTATGGTATTTTTTGGGACAGGAAGGCTTTGGGTTACAAAACGTGGAAGAAAAAAAACGCAATCCAAAGGTTCCCGCCTAGTTCTAGGATATAAGGATTGTCTTTGGCCTTCTGTAAATAGCAAACGATTTTTACAATGGTTCAAAACGTATGAGCTTTCTATTTACCAAAAACAAAAGGATAAAAAGGTCCTTGATTCTGTAAAAGAAGCCATTTCAACTTGTGTGGATGAATGGGATGAAATCTTTTTTGATTTTGAAGAAGATGATTTAGTTGGCTACGCTCATAAAGGTCCCAGAAATCAACTACCCTACCGGTTGTTAAGTGATGGGGTTAGGAATATGATAGGCATGGTCGCCGACATAGCTTATCGGTGTATCGTATTGAATCCCCATTTGAAAGAAAATGCAATAAGGGAAACTCCGGGTGTTGTATTAATTGATGAATTAGACCTACATCTCCATCCAAGTTGGCAAAAAAAGGTGGTAAATGATTTGAAGAATACCTTTCCCAAGATTCAGTTTGTTGCCTCCACGCATTCTCCATTTATTGTTCAATCACTTAAGAGTGATGAGTTAATTAATCTTGATCGGAAGACAGATTTGAACCTTCAAAGTTTAGGAATCGAAGAAATTTCAGAAGGCGTGATGGGGGTCACGCATAGAAAAAGTGCGCATTTTACAGAAATGGAAGAAGTCGCAACTGAATATTTTGAATTGGTCAATAAGGGAAAGGCCACAGAGGATGCTCAGGAACTTGAAAAAATCAAAGAGAAACTGGATGAATTGCTCATTCCATTTTCAGAAGACCCTGTGTTCACGGCTCAACTAAAAATGGAAAAATTAGCAAAACTTGGTATTTAACCCTATTCATCATGCGACCAGTAGAACGTGGGGCATGGCCCTTAGACCCTATTACCAATCAGCCCAAACAGTTTTCAACTTATAGCGCTTCCAGAAAAGATCTCATCAATCGCATGGGGCAATACTGTTCGTATTGCGAAAGCAGGCTGAATGCCTCATTAGCAGTGGAGCATGTACAGCCAAAAAGCGTTGTTCCTGGATTAGAGTTAGATTGGGAAAACTTCTTGCTTGCTTGCACCAACTGCAATTCAACTAAAGGAGCTACTCCTATTGATTTACTCGATTATTTTTGGCCTGATCTGCATAACACTTTTATTCCATTTCAATATCATTCTGACGGTAGAGTTGAATTGAATCAAGCCCTTTCTTCTACTGAAAAAAGAAAGGCTCAGGGCACCCTAAAGTTAGTAGGTTTGCAAAAATACCCAGACACCGATTCCGCCTCTGATAGGAGATGGATAAATCGAACAGAAGCTTTCCAAAAAGCCCTCCGCGCCAAACAACAACTAGCAGATGCCACTGCCTTAGACGCCAGAATTCCGACCATGACTCTTCTTATTGATCTGGCAACTGCTACAGGTTTTTTCTCTGTATGGTTTTCGGTCTTTTCAGATCAGTTGGATGTATTGGGGAAATTATTGGCAGCATTTCCTGGTACAGATCATGCATCTTTTGATTCAAGGCAAAATTTTCGAGCTATAAGGCGGAATTCGGAAATGTAAGTTCGAACTTTGAGTATCATATATCCTTCTTCAAGGATTAATTCTACTTTATCCTTGATTGCATATTTCTCCAGCAAGGTCTTGCTGAGTCGAATTCCTTTTGAGTTGCCGATGGAGATGATGGGTAGTTCCATGGTTTTTTTTTGTGGTTAGGGTGTGGATATTTTCCTACAATCAGCCAAAACCAGGTCCAAAAACACACTTCTGGCTGCAAGATCATGACTTTGCAGCCAAAACATGTTTATTTATCCTAAAATTGGCTGATTATGCATGTATCACACGGATATCATAGGTAGAAAAAATAAATACACGAATCTTTGGGCCCAAAATGAAGTGACACAAAATGAAGTGACAATGGATGATTTGTTTTCATGAAGGCTGGCACAGCCTATTCTTCGAGCTTTTCAAGCTCTTCAAGGGTGGGGAGGACTTTATCGTAGTAGGATATCAGGCTGTCCTGGGGGATGGAGATGTCTACGACTTTGAGGTGGTTGTCGGTGGTGCGGTAGACGAGCAAATCTGTTTCGGGGATAAAAGCATAATCAGTTTCAATTGAGGCTATTCCCTCTAATTTTCGCTCTTTTTTCGAATCTAAGGAATAGGTAGTCAGTATCATTTTTTTTTCTTTTGGAGTGAGAAAAGCAACATGGCTTCCGCCTTCCACGAAACGGTAGTTATCACTGTACTTATCGCTTTTTCCCAAATTTGTGGAATTGATTGGCTGTTTGTCGCTACTATTTTTTTGTAGTGCAAAGACTTCGCACTTGACGCCCTGGTCCTGTTGAATTAAAAAAGCGACATGCCCTTCTTCGGAGAAACGATAGCTGGCTTCGTAATTGTAATTGGTTGCAGCGAAGTCGCTGCTTTTCCCCAGGGCTTTGGAAGTGATAATCTTTTTATAAATACTATCCCCATGCAGTGCATAGACCTCACATTTGGCGGCCTTACCCTGCTGAATTAAAAAAGCGATGTACTCCCTTCCCCCGGAGAAACGATAGCTGTCGATGTAACGGACAGAATTGCTTTTCTCCAAAGGTTTGGAAATGACAACCCGTTTGTAGCTGCTATCCCCCTCTAGTGCAAAGACCTCACATTTGACGGTCTGATCCTGCTGAATTAAAAAAGCGATATAGCCACTCACCTCGGAGAAGCGGTAGCTATCGAGGTAGCGGAATTTGCCACTTCCCTCCAATTCTTTCGAAATGAGAACTTGTTTATATATGCTATCCCCCTCTAGTGCAAAAATCTGACATCTGATGGCCTGATTCTGCTGAATTAAAAAAGCGACATGTCTCCCTCCTCCTGAGAAATTGTAGCTATTGTAGTAGCTGTAACCATCACTTTTCTCCAGGGCTTCGGAAATGACGACCGGTTTGCAGCTGCTATCCCCATCTAGTGTAAAGACCTCACATTTAACGGCCCGATCCTGCTGAATTAAAAAAGCGATATGCTGCCCCCCCTCGGAGAAGCTATAACTATCTTTATAGCTGTAGTGATAGCTGTCTTCGGAAAGAGAGTTGATGCTTTTTTTCAAATCTTTGGAAATGAGAACCTTTTTGTAAATACTATCCCCATGTAGTGCAAAGACCTCACATTTGACGGCCTGATCCTCCTGCTGAA
>JAUIKE010000164.1 GCA_030430845.1 Bacteroidia bacterium
TGCCATGAAAGTTCCCAGGTATTATTTAATGCGCTTGGAAGATCCTCTCCTGTTCCAGTTGCCCCCAATACCCCGGGCGCTTCTGATATTTGCTCTTTCAACAGGTCCAACCGCTCTTGGACTGATCTGTCTTCGACCGGTATATGCAGCAACTGGCTGGATTCAAAACCCAGATCAAAGTTTTTCAGGTATAAATACTGCTTATAGATAACCAGTGTGGCCACCATCAATACGAGCGTGATCAAATATTGCAATCCTACAAAGAACTTACGCGTAAGGGACCATTGAAGCGGTTTGAATTGAATGGAAGATCTTTGTTTCGAAAAAACCGGCAAGCGAGACATTGCAAGAGAGGGCAAAATACCTGCTATCATTCCCAGCAAAACCAGGCCAAGCAACACATAGATCCATTCATACCATTGAACGATCTGAAAAGACAGATCCAAGTCAAAAAGCATGTTTAAATAGGGTAAGCTGACTAACAAAATTGTAATCGCTAATATTCCACCCCCAAAAGTGAAAAGAACGGACTCCATAATGAATTGCCAGATAATACTCCATTTTCTGGTACCCAACACTTTTCTGATCCCAATTTCTTTCGATCGGGTTACAGCCCGGGCTGTAGCCAGGTTTACATAATTTAATAAAGAAATGAGAAGAATCAGCAGGCCGATAGCGCCAAAGATCCGAAGGTTTTTGATGTCTCCTCGAAAAGTATTTCGCGGGATGTCCTGAGAATGAAGGTAAACATCATGGAAGGCCTGAAAACTAACCCCGACTCCAGGAGGCGGATCTTCTCCAAAATGTTTTTTAATATAAAAGGGAATACCGGCTTCCACTTCGGCTATTCTCTTTTCGGGAACATAAACATAGGTCCGTAACCAACTAAAGCCCCAGGATCCTACCAACGATGCATACAGCTCCTCTGCATTTTGCATCGAACCTAAAGCCTTAAATTGAATATGTGTTTGCTTTGGAGGATCCTCCACGACCCCGGTGACCTGCATTAAAAACTCTTGATTACCATCATAGACTTTTAGTTTAATAGATTCTCCAACTGAATTTTCTCTGCCAAATAACTGCATACTCAAACTTCTGGTCAGCACAAGGCTATTGACCCGGTCCAGGCAAGTGGCAGGATCTCCATCGATAAAGGGAAAAGAAAACAAATCGAAAAAAGTCGAGTCGGACCAGTAAAAATCATCGACAAGAATGGGCCTCTCCTCCCCTATTTTCACCGGATCATTTCCAAATCGACAAACCTTAATAAAAGAGTATTCATCTTGAAGGCTGGCCCCATGTCTGGAAGATGTACTGTGTGTACGCTGCCCCGTCTCCATATTGACCCGTAAAACCCTGTATAACTTATCTCCTTTCTCATGCATTTTATCGAACAGGAGTTCATTTTTAATAAAAAGGCCAATATAAAGTACAGCGGCAAGGCCCAGCATTAAGCCCAATGATTGAACGATGGTGGCCGACCTATGCTTAGCTGCGTGGCGAAAGGCTACCTTGAAATTGATCCTATACATAATTATGGCTTGAAATGAAAAGAAATTAGGAAGGCGATAAATTCTTGGAGACAGTAAAGCTCTCCAAATCATTCTATTGTTTGCTTTTCGGACTCCCAAACGCTCCAAATCACGGTAAAATAACTCCAAAAGATCTCCTTGTAATTCATCCAGGAATTTTGAAGAACATGTTTTTTCCAAAAACTTCATGACCCAATTCGGAGGATGTTTATCCATAGTTGAAATTATTTTTGGGCATCAAACTCCACAATTTTTCTCTTTGCATTCGAGCCTTTTCAAGCGCATGCTGACCAGCCGTATTTATGCGGTATAATCGCTTGCTTCGCCCCCCCCGAGTTGGTGAAGCGCCTCCTACATAAGATTCAATGAATCCCTTTTTATCCAGGCGATTCAAAGTCGAGTGAATCGTACTGATGCTTACTCTCCTTTCGGTATGCTTTTCGATCTCATCCATTACCGTTATGCCATACGCTTCGCCTGAAAGTATCCCGACCGTAAGCAAAACCAGTTCTTCGAATTCTCCTAAATGTGTGCCTTTCATTATTTAATACGTATTTGCCAATCAAATATAGATCATTTCTTGCGTAAATGCCAATCAAATAAAAAAATCATGTAAAAAACACCCTTTCCGGCCTGCCGGAAAGGGTG
This sequence comes from Bacteroidia bacterium, assembly GCA_030430845.1. Taxonomy (GTDB): domain Bacteria; phylum Bacteroidota; class Bacteroidia; order Chitinophagales; family Saprospiraceae; genus JANQPA01. The sequence goes on from JAUIKE010000164.1 coordinate 2,181, forward strand.
TTTTTTACATGATTAAATTACCTAATGCTACAAAGTAAGATAACACCACTCCTTAGTAAAAGGAATTCGGCTCATTAGCACTGCCCCATTTTCTGTAATGAGCAAATTATCACTTGGGTTAATCCCTACTCCTTTTTCTACATCATAAAGGCCCGGTTCTACACTGAACATCATGCCGGGTTCTAAGGGCGTATGGTCTCCTAAAGAGAAAAAAGGAGCCTGATGTCCATCAATATGCTGGCCGGTTCCATGCCCGGGGCGGTGATAAATATACTCCTGCATGCCGTTTTTGACCTGATGCTCATGAATTTTCCGCGCCACATCGGAGCAAATGACGCCGGGCTTGGCTTCTGACACCATAATATTTACAGTATCCGTAACCACTTCCCACATTCGGTTTTGATGATCCGTCCAGGGAGCTATCAGAAAATTCCGATAACATTCTCCGCCGAATCCACCCAACCGAATATCGGTATTGACATACAAGGGTTGCCCTTTTTCTACTTTACAATAAAACAATTGATTGGGATGCGGATAAGCCGTTGCGATACCGGCCCGCACGTAATGAGAAGTGGAGTCTACCCCTACTGCTGTGTGAGGTTTTCCGTCATACTCGATATCGTTCATCATCAGTTGGATGCCGTAAGCCCGGATGGCCTGCCCGATGGCAAAGTCAGTAGTATCCGTTCCATGTTCGAGGATAAAGTCTCTGGCAAAAGCATGGACTTTGTCAAAATAGCGATAGGCCCGTTGGCAAAGCGCAATCTCCTCCTTGGTCTTTCGAATCCGCATTTGCAGGCAGTCGTTGCCAATATTCACAAAGCTTGTTCCGGGTAGAGCCCTGGCGGCTTTCAGAAGCTGATCATCACTCAGATTGAAGTCGGTGGCAATCGTTTTTCCAGCCATATCGCCGCGGGCCTGCAGGCGCTCCAATAACCAATCGAACAATTCCACCCGCTCACCGGCCACTACCTCTCCTTTATTGGGAAAGCCTCCCCTGGCATGCGGATAACAAAAATAATAGTCGAAGCTGGTTGCCCACCAGGAATTGATCAGCTCCCGATCGATGCCCGGTGCGAACCAGTGGACGGTATCTTTTTCGCTGACGGGAAACAAGGCCCAGGTCGTTCGTTGCCCGCTGCCGCGAAAGCAACCGGTGAAGTAAACCAGGTTGACGTCATTTTGGAGCAAAATGGCATCGACTCCCATGGCTGAGACCTTGTTTTTGAGTCGCTGTACCGTTCCATGATACCAGCTCAAGGGCAAGCGGTCATATCCCAGTGGTGCTGGTTCCGGCTGATTGGGTTCTCGCTCGGTGGCCAGTAGGCTTTCTGAATTTCCAGTAGCTCCCTGCGCTTCTGTACAGCCAATTAATCCTTGGGCAGCCAGGGAGGTCGCTGCAATTCCCAGGCCCATGTTCTTGATGAAGGTGCGTCTGTTGTTGTTCATATTTAGTAAATTGAACAATCGGGCGATGGGTAAAATAATCAACTGAACGCACATTTTTGATCCCCCGGACCAAAAATGTGCGTTCAGTTCATTAAACTTTCCAGTCCTTCAGGAGTGCGAGGCAGTGCTTTGCTCAAGATTTCACAGCCATTTTCTGTTACAAGAATGACATCCTCCGTAAAAACTGAGATCTGCTCATCGTGATTGTAATACCAGGGCTCCACTGTAAAGATCATACCCGGTTGGAGGGTCGCGTTTTGCAAATTAGGATCGCCGGTCGACAAACCTAAATGGTGGCCAAAAAACAGCCCCACCTGCATATATTTTTTTGCATCCTCCGGAATAATGCGGTCCGTCAATTTTTTGATATCATAAAAAGTAATACCGGGTTTGATAAAATCGATGATCTGGTTCGCCACGCCGATTTCCATGGACAAAACCTCCCTTTGACGATCGGTGAATTTTCCGGATACAGGGAAGGTTCGTCCCACATCGCTCACATAATGCATATATTCACAACCCACATCCAGAATAACCATTTCCCCTGCTTCCATCGCCCGGTTCCGCCTGTTATAGTGGGTAGCTAAAATACGCCAAGGCCAGAGGGAATTTGGCCCGGATTTGATGATAGAGCCGAAGGCCAGTCGGTTGGCACCGTTGAGCTTATAGCTGCCTTCCAAAACACCTTCCAGATAACGCTCTGATACACCAGGTTTGATCATCTTTGCAGTTTTCATAATCCCTTTCACGGTAATATCCACTGACTTTCGCATCAATTCGATCTCTGCCGGTGACTTGATCATCCGGACAGCTGCGATCGAGCCATAAATATTTTCAAAACTTAAGCCGGGATGTTTTTCCTGCAGCGCCTGAAGAAGGATTTGAATAGGAGAATAAGTTGCTACATAATCATCAGAAGCAAACGAAACCGGGCCTGGCCGACCATTATTGATCAAAACTGTAGTTTTGAGCGCTGCTTTTTCATTCATCAGAATAGGGAATTCCTTTCTGCTTTTTAAGCTCAAACCTGAACGGGCACTTATTTCAGAATCATCCAACAAGGGGCGTCCCGGAAAATCATTTGGCCTGGAACCGCTTTCAAACCTCAGGTCGCGTTCCGGAACATAAACCACGGCTGTACCGTCATCCACATCTAGTACCAGTATGGAATTAGGTAGTTCCAGGCCGGTGAAGTAATAGAAGTCGTCCAGTTGGCGGAAGGTTTCGCCATAGGAAAAACCATCTTTGGAAGGCATCAGGACGAGACCGGTTTTTCCTTGTCGCTGAAGGAGATTCAAAAGTTTGGACCTTCTTTGGGCAAGTTCTTCTTTGGAAAAAGGGAGGGAGGTCCACTCGAAGTAAGGCTGTTCGGGAGTTTGGGCGTGCAGACAGCTTAGGAAAAAACTGAGCAATATGAGATAAGTCGCTTTTTGAATCATAGTTGTTTTTCAATTTTTATGGTCGTGGCTTCCACCAGCAAGGCCCCTTTACCTTTTCAAGCAAACAAGTCTAAAATGGCAGGGCCCCAGTAATGCTTGGTAAAAAAATAGGTGGCCAGTAATAAAAAAGCGGTGGCCACAAAAAGTCCGGAAGCGGCCAGCCATTTCAAGGCAGGGTGCTCTGCCATTTTATGACGACGGATGAATAGCTCGGCCATTAAGAGATTAGGAAGGTAAAAAAAGAAGTCCATGAAGTAATCAAATGAGCCGCTAAAAGAGTCGGTATGCCACAAACCATCGGTAAACAGCAGCCAAAACCCATAGTCCATCCGATATAGCCAGGAACCTATAGCCAGGGCAAAGAGCCGGATGGCCCAGGCTCGGTGTGTGTCAAAACGTTTGGCCCAGGCATGACGAAAAGTTTCCACGGCCGCAACCAACATAAGCAGCCCATAGCCTGCGAAGCCTATATCCATGACCAAGCCACCGATGGTTCCTTTAATAAAGATGAATACCAGCCCTCCAACGGCTGCGGAAATAGCGGCCAGGACGTACAGCCGGCCAACCCAGCGATGCAGAGCAGGCGACCTCCGCCTTACGGATTTAAGTAATTGAATACAGCCCAGTACCAGAATGATGCCTCCGGCTGCAAAATGGACACCTATACCGGTAGTGGCCGAGCGGCTTGTTTCGTCGTATAGGCCAGGCAGGATCTCATTCCACTGGGCGGTATTGCCTTCCAATAAGGCAATGAAATAAAATGACAGTATGAATAAACCAAATAAAAGGGAACTGATCCAAACGGTAGCGACCAGCAAGGTACTGACGAGTTGGAGTGCTTTTCCACTTAAATCCGTTTTTGGAAGACTAATTTGTTCAGACATGATAAAGAGTGCTTTTCACAGGCTGTATAATAATAGCAAAGTTTTTTTTCTTTTTGGCGAAATCTTTTTGGATGTATTCAGGCAAGTCTGTTTTTTTTTAAGGCCGACGGCTCTCTGCTGGCCAGGCGGGCTACCAAAACCCCAAGGGGCGGGCGGACATTTTCGGACAAAAGCGGACATTTTCGGACAGAAATTTGCGGCCAAATAAAATTTTGCGAATCTTGTGTTAGTCACCTGGTGACTTGGAGTCACCAGGTGACTAACACAAGATTTGCCCACTCCAAAAATCCTGGACTACACTCCAATATCATTGCACCAAGACCCCACCTCCTCAACTCCACCATTTCTGTACCAAGGGATGGCTGCCTACCTTGAAGAATGTATTGATCAGGGCGGGATGCCGGTATAAGAGCTGTAATAACCGGGTTCTTCTTTTGAAGTCCTTTCCGTATTTTTGATACACCGCTTTATCATATTGACGGGTAAAGGCGGCAGTGAAGTTTCCTGTTTGGAAGCAGTGCATGGCCTGCTGAGCAGCCAGGTATCCGCTCCACATGGCCGTGTCGATGCCGTGCCCCCAGAGCGGATCGATTAGGGAGGCGGCGTCGCCGCAGAGGAGGAAGCGCTCGCCGGAGATTTTCCTTTTCTCTGTACCGATCGGTAAAGAAAACCCTTTGATCTTATCCATTAACTGCGCCGCTTCAAAGCGGGGAGCGAGCTCCGGGGAATCCTCAACAATCGACTTTAATGCCTGTCGGAGGTTGAGCTTTTTATCTATTTTCTTTTTCCTGTTGTGTAGCATGCCGAAACCGACATTTACCACATTATCTCCCACCGGAAAAATCCAAAAATAGCCGGGCATAAGCCCTTTCAAAAAGTGAAACTCATTCATGTTTTTCTCCGCTCCTTTCACCCCGGTATAATACGCCCTGACAGCGGCGCAGGAAAGTGGCAGTGCAGGAGATTGATCAGCCAGTTGCCTGGAAACCACAGAATAAGCGCCATCACAACCGATCACCAGCTCGGCAGTGATCGCGGAGCCGTCCTGGAAATGGCAAAAAATCTTTTCCCCTTCTTTAAAAATCTTCTCCAGTCGCTTGTTTTCCAAAATAATCGCATCCGTTTCAGAGCGAACCAGGCGAAAGAGGAAATGGTCAAAATCGAGTCGCTTGCTGTTGTAAGAAAAGGTTTTCCAATGCATTGTGATCAATCGGCCGTTGGGTGCAAAGCCGGTAGAGGACCGAATAACCGATTCATCAGCAAAAACCCTCATCGCCTCAGCCCAGCCTGCATTCATCTTCGCCATCAGCTTAAAAGCCTGACCAGGTATGGCATCCCCGCATATCTTATCCCGGGGAAAAGAAGCTTGATCGATCAGTGCGACTCTTAAGCCGTGCTTCTTCAGGGCCAGCGCACAAGCCGTGCCGGCCGGGCCGGCGCCAATAATGGCTACGCTAACATCGTACATAAGACCGTTTGAATTCATGCCTTAAAATGTACCATTTTCTTTAAAGAGTCGCGCTACTAATCCGACCTGATTTCTCATAAAAAAGGAAACCACTCCCTCGCACTCGGATTTACACACCAAACAACCCCCTATTTGCATCTTAACTAACTCACTAATCTAACGCAATTGCCCATATGAAACCATTACCTATTTTGGTTCTCCTTGCCAACCTTTTCATTTATTCATCAAGCTTTGGCCAGGCAGAAAAAGATGTAGTCATTGGAAAAGAATACACCTTTCAATCCGAGGTCCTTTCTGAAGAACGGGTTTATTACGTGAGCCTCCCCGCTTCTTACCAAAAGCCTGACAATGCCGATAAAAAGTACCCTTTGCTCATCCTCCTGGACGGTAACGCGCACTTCAATACGGCTTCCGCTGTCATCCAGTTTATGGCGAGAGCCAGGCAAATACCCGAAATGATCGTCGTGGGTATCAAAAACGTCAATAGAGAGCGAGACTACACGCCGGATAAGATCAAAACGGTGAGAAAGAATGATATGGGTGGTGGAGATAATTTTTTGGCCTTTCTGGAAGAAGAACTTATCCCTGAATTAGACCAAACCTACCGCACCCAGCCTTTCCGCGTCCTGGCCGGGCACTCGCTGGGCGGGCTGCTGGCCACTCATGCGTATATGAAAGAAAAGACGCTGTTTAATGCTTTTATAGCTATAGATCCCAGTTTTGGTGGCTGGGATGCAGCCATCATGGATAAAAAAGTAGCCGCCGTTTCCCCACGGTCCTTCGATCGAAGTATTTATTGGGCCTCCGCCAATTCCGGAAGCGGGAAAGCCCGAAATGAAGATCGCCATCAAAGGTTATTTAAAGCCTTGAAGGAAAAAAGTGAGGGGCAATTTAAGGCGGAGATGGAATACTTCGAGGATGAAAACCATCGCTCGGTACCGCTCATAGCCTGGTACCGGGGGCTGTTGTCGATTTTTGGAGAGGAAAAAAAGAATTGAGGAACTTCAAAATGATTTTTTCACCCCCACCTGCAGCTGAATGGGGTTAAGCCTAAACTTCGTCAGCCTGCCAAAATACGCACCTTGCACGTAGGTCGTGAATTGGCGCTCATTCAACAGATTAAGGAGGCTCAAGTAAAGCTTCGTTTTGTGCTTGGGGACATCGTACTGAAAGGTCAAGTTGACAATATTAGTCTGGAAACTTTCCTGTTTGAAAGAAAAGTGATAGTTGGCGAAATCCAGTTTGATCGATGCACGAGAAGCCAGCTTCCAGAGGTGAGCCAGCTTCAATCGCAGTTGCGTGTTGCTCTGATCAATCTGAGGAATGCCCACCTGATCCCACTTGGCCGATATGGTAGTAGCATGATTGTTAAAGGCAAAAGAAAATTCCGGCTCCAGAGATAATCTCTTGGTCCTGAAAGTTGTAAAAATATTGTTGATCAGCTGATCCCGATCCTCCCTCGAATAGAAGGCCTTTATTTGAAAGTCCGTTATACCAAGCGGCGTAAATTTCAGGAATGCATTAAGGGTATATGATTTTGACCGGTTTTCTATTTCATTAAAAACATCTATGGTTCCAATGGTATCGAATAAATTATTTATGAGCTGTTCATTCAGTTGACTTCGATAGGTAAAACCGAAGGTGTAAAACAGGTTTTGGTGGTGGTTGACACCTCCAAGATCGAGGCCGACCTCCTGCCCACGATATTCATTGGGCTGGTTGGTCTGGGAGCGAATGTTTCGATTGGACGTAACGATTAAGCCATCAAAAAACAGATCGCCGTACGAAAAAAAGTCTTTGAAATGCTTGTATCGGAACCCCAGACTGGATTCACCGAATATACGGTAAGATATATTCAGGCTGGGCCGATAGGCTACGAAGTTTATCGTGTTTTTTGAAACATTCAGCTCATTATTTATAGCAAAATGATTATAAGAAAACGGCGCACTTAAACGGATTTTCGTTCTTCCTTTCTCGTAGGTCCAGGATTGATCCAGATCGATGGAATGTCGGGTGGTGGTGTGGTCATTCTGGAAGTCCACACCGATCAGTTCACCGTCGTTTTCATTCCATCGATCCAACGTACGTGAACCAATCGATTTTCGAGATAGTTTGGGCCCTATTTCTATCATTCCCTCCAGGCGGCCTTTTTGGATATAAAAATTGGTGTATAATCGCGCATCTAAGGTTTTGGTACTCGCCAGTTGGCTCAATTCGGGAAAAAACTGCTGTCCTGAATCCGGAGTGACGAGATACGCATCCATGATATCGAGTCGGTAATCTTTTTCAAGATAACGGATATCGCCCTTTAGCTGATAGGCTTTGCGGTTGTTGCTCAGAATAAAATTCATCTTACTGTTGAGGTCTAAGGCGTTTTTCTCCAGGACCTCCTCCGTAGGCAGAGCATTGACAAGATTATCGGCAGCAGATTGGTTTCTTGCGCTCTTCAGCTCTGTATCAATTCTCGCAAACACTTTTTTCCCGTTATATTCCACTATTGCCTTACCCTCTAATTCAAAAGGTTCCTCAGTCGCGTCTAATTCCTCTGTGAAAGCCAAGGTTTCATTGCCCAAAAAAAAGGTTGACAAATTGCTCCCCACTCGATTGACCCGGTCAATGGCGCTAAAGCCTTGCAACTTAATTTCGGTAAAATCGCCCAGCTTTCTCAGGTAATTCAAGCCACCTGTAAATTCCCGATTGTCCAGGTATGTTTTGGTGACATTTAACAAGTAGGGATTATTAAATTGTTTTATAGTCAGAAGCTCACGCTCTGTTGGGAAAACGGTCGGGTAAAACCGTTGAAAATTAGCGCCTATATTTTCACCTATGGAATTAAAAGAACCTGAAAGATTAAACTGGTAAGCTTTTGTAAAACCAAACATATTGACATCCAGTAAGCCGTTAGCCGGCAGAGCTGCTTCCGCCCGCACATTCCCCGTAATCGCGACATTTGATTTTAACTTCAGGTTAATGGCCGCATTCTCCGGCCGGTTAATTGAATCCAGGGCTCGTACGTGCTGATGATGTTCGATCACTTCAATATCTCTGATATGGTGTAAGCTGAGATTACGGGTAATGATCCGATAACGACCTTCCATCATATCCAAGCCTTCTACATAAAACCTCGAAATGTCGAGGCCTTTGTAATAGATGGCCCCATCAGAGGATACTGTGATCCCGGGTAGGCGCTTTAGGACTTGTTCTATGTTTTCATCGCCTTCTTTCTTGTAAGCTTCGACATTAAAAAGAAGAGTATCTCCTTTCCTGACTACTGGTGGTACTTTGACTGCTACTTCTGGTAATTCATATGACCTGGGCATCAATTCGATGGTATAGTCATCTATACCCGGATTAACAGGCACCCGTTTTGTATCATAGGCAAGGTGAGTAACTTCTATCGTCAAAGAGTCCGTACTTTCAGGCCACTTTAATGAAAACGTTCCCTTTTCATCCGAAGTGGAAAACGTCAAAATAGTTTGATTGTTCCTTAGAATGACATTAGCCCCATTGACCCTCTCACCTTCAGTATTGAGAATGAGGCCGGATAGGCTATTTTGTGCATGACCTATGCTGCTTGCTAAAAGAAATAAAAGAAGCAATATCCATTTTGATAACATGAGGTGCATTTTGGCCTAACTATTGCTCTAATAATAAATCAAATCGTTTCTTACGCCTTTCTTTTAATCGCAACTTCATTTCTGGTGTAGGATTCGGAAGGCCATGCATCAATTTCGGGTTTTCTTTTTCATTTTTGGACCGGGCAATATAGGTTGATCGATTAATTTGCTCTACAAAGTTTCCAGCCAGAAAGTCCGGATCCACATATCGCTGAGTAGGTTTTAGGATGGTGGATTTTAGCTCAAAGTCATACCACCCTTTTGAATCGACGACTTTGACGATCAGACCCGGTAGGCCATTAAAGATATAAGGACCATCGGGGATGGGTATTTCAGTCGTATACCAGGCTGTATACTCCCGCCCGCCATAATTAGTCATTGCCTTTGAACATGTCAGACCGGCTATGGTTTTCGTTTCATTTTGTAATTCCCAGTCTAAATTTAAAGATCCCTCCATATATTGTCTTCGCCAGGTATTATACAAAACAATAATAGCTGATCCTTTTCTAAAGTCTTTCATTAATCGCAGGTCGGAATTATATGTCCTTGTTTCCTTATTTACAGTGCTCATGTATAAATTAACACGCTCCTGTGCATTTTCTGGAGTAGCTTTACCAAATTTATCTCTAAATGCAGTACGAATGGAATCATTGTGATAAGCATTCTTATTGAGAAAACGGGAAGTGTTTTTATATTTATATAAAATATATTCTTCAGGCTCTGAATAAGTACCTTGAGCTGGGTTGGTAATATATGTAAAATTATAGAAAAGGGTATAATCTGCTTTTTCGGCTTGAGCATTTAATGCATCCATGACAAAGAAAAAAGATAGAAAAAGAAAAAGGCTTTTCATACTAACTGAATTTAAAAGACCTTCCTATCTTTTATGCAATGCATAATACATTTAAAGATAGGAAGGCCCTTGAATAAGTTTAAAAGTTAATTAATTTAGAACTGCATAAAACTATGTGCATGCTTGGATACATAATTGTTGAGCATATTCTTCCTCTGTCTCTGGAAACCATGGACAACCAGGGCAATATTGAGCATAAAAATCTTCTACACATGAACATAGTACATAAATTTCATAACAATTACAACATGGGCAATCAGCTAACTCGTTAGTGGAATCATGTAATTCATGGTAATTAAAGTCAGTCATTTCATTGGTGAATGACAATTCAGTATTATCTGTTTCCAGATTTGAATCGTTAATATAATTATCGGATGAAAAACTAAAGGAAAGAAGAAAGCCAAAAAATAGAGCAAACTTCATGATATATAAGGTTTAGTAGTGAAAAAATCAAATAAGCCTTGTCGTCTCAAACTTCCGAGCATACTCCGGTCAGGTTGGGCCAGGATCGAATGTATTGAAGTCCAATAAATTAAACGATAGAAATTGGTCTAGCTTGTAGCCTGCTAGTAAGATTTTAAATCAGTAAAAAGTGTTGGAAAGCTAAATAGACAGAATATAACAGGTTTAGTTTCCAAAATAGTTTTATGTTGTAGTTTGGGTAGGTTAATTATGTGGCACTTATTTCAGCTAAAACAAATATAAATGTTTTTTTAAATCGCAAATCCTTCCTTTTCGAATTCAAACAAAATACTTATAAAATAAAAGATGCCAAACCCATTCAAGCATATTGAGTAAATATAAAAACCAAACTTTACCCAATTACCCTTCAGTTTTTTTACCGGACAAGCACTCGTTTAGTTTTTATGCCTTTCGCTGAAGTAGCCATAACAAAGTAAACATCAGGTGCCAGGCCCCTTTCATTAAAAACAACTTCATTGGAACCGGCATGGAATTGACGGTTCGCTATGGTCCTGATTAATTTTCCGCTGGAATTCACAAGGCGTATCGTTAAAGTCTCCTTTTGCTGCAGCTCAAAGTTTACTTTAAACTGCCCCTTGTTTGGGTTGGGAAATACCTCAAAGCGTTCTAATGAATTCAGCGCCCTGACTCCTGTCGTGCCATCCGGATGGGAGATGGTAATTTTACCCACCCCGGCAAAGGAGCTTACCAATTCCGGCACATCCATGGCGGCGTTCAGCCATTCCGCATGGTCGTAGGGAACATTGAGCGTACAGTCGAGCAACTTCTCCACCTCACTGGTGTAATTCAGCGGGCTATTGTCCAGAATATTTCCCGAAATATCTCCTCCACCTTTTTCTTTGCTGTAAGCCGTGATGTAGGGATTCTTAGCTTTTTCGTAATAATTATTTTCGATTCTCAAACAAGCGCCCATCCGGGAATTGCTGGTTGTTGAAGCTATGTCCAGAAAGTAATTATTAAACAAATGTCCAAAGCCAAAACGAAATAGAGGAACACGAGAATTGACATTTTCATAATAATTGTGGTGGTAGGTTACCCTCCTCGGGTAGTCATCGCTGTCTGAACTACCGGAAAGACTACACTTCCAGCTGTCATGCAGGTAATTCCATGAAAAAGTGATGTAATCGGCATCTTTTTTGATATCAAACAAGCCATCGTAGTAGTCTTTGTCGGCTCCCTGATATTCATTGTACAATTCGCAGTGATCCACCCAGATATGGTCGGCAGGCCCCTCAATACTAATGCAGTCTTTATCGCCCATATCCACATGATGGATCTTGAGGTTACGAATAATGATGTTACTGGTGCGCCTCATCTTGATGCCGATGCCGTTCAACTCTGCTCCGCTGCCAAGGCCTAATATCGAAATATCCGCCACATCCTTGACGTCAATTTGGGATAAGCCGGCGGAATTTTCGGGCGTAATGGTTCCCTCTATATAGATGGTGAGCGGCTGACTTCCTTTGTTCTTGATGGCGTTTTGCAAAGCAGTGCCGGTAGAGACCACTACATGAGTACCGCCTTGTCCGCCAGTCGTAATTCCGTCAACCATCGCATAGCCGATGATATCGAAGTTGGCGCCGGAAACTTCACCGCCACTTTCCCGTGGAGTCGAGCCGGAGGAGTTGGATAAGAAGATATTTCCTTCTGCATCGATGATTTTCACCCAGTAATAATAAGTGGAGTCATTGGTAAGGGAGGTATCTGTAAACGAAGTGGCATCCCCTAAATCCTGTGCAATAAGTGTCCAATCCAGGGTATCGGTACTTGTATTTCGATACACTTCCTGGCTTTCCGGGTCTATATTGGATATCGTCCAGCTTAATTGTACGGAAGCATTTCCGGCGAAAGTAGACAAGCTCACACTTCCAGGCTGCCCCTGGCCTCCTTCGGAATCCTGGTATACTTCGACCTCTCCTATCTGAGGAGGAGCATCGGCACCGTCTATGTAGAGATAAATTTTGTCGGTGGAAATATCGGTATATGCAATGCGCAATTCCCGGCCGATGCTGCTGCCTGAGCCTAATTCTACCCCTTCACGGGTTTCCAAAGACCAACTAGTCACGCTATTCGTCAATTCTCTAAGGATGATCATATTCGAAGTGACCTGGCTGCTCCACTTGACTGCTACATGTCCCGTATTGCCGTTAGGCGACCAATAGGTGGTCGTATCCCCGTCACGAACATTGTTGTAGCTGGTACCACTGGCTTTGCTGGATCCGTCGGCCCCGGCGCCCGGCCCCGTTCGGCAAAGGTTGCTGCCCAGATCGAAGGTCGTTTCGACAGCTGTATTATGAGTATATGGAGAAAAACTTGTTTTCAAGGGCGCTATTGCCCAGAGAAAGGTTGTTATTAGAACAGCAATTGTCTTTTGCATTTTCTAGATTTTAAGAGACTCCTACATCATCCCGATGAATCCTTCAAAAATAGGCGAACCGAGGATGTCGTGCTATTCGTTTAATGACAATTGCTATTCAATTATTTTCATTTTTGTAGCTCGACCTTATGTAAGTCTAAGTATTTTCCCTTTAAATGATCAAAATCTGCATCCATAGTCAAAAACCTTGATTTAGTCACAGCCGCAGTAGCTGCTATCCATAAATCATTTTTACCCATATTCCGGGAACTATTTCCCAATGGATTTCCTTTTAGTTTTCCTTGACTAAAGGCATCAATTTCAGCATATTTTTCAATAATATCCTCAGCATTAATATCGACTACAACGAGTCGATCTAAAAATTTCTCAAGCACACTTAGACGTCTATCCCCCCAGTTGTTTCTCAATCCAATAGATTTTATTTCTCCTTTTGTAACAACTGAAATAATAGGAATATTGGGCAAGCTAAAAGGGTGGTAAGTTTCTTCAATAACTTTTTTTGTTCGTTGATCCCGCAGGTATACTAGTAAAACATTAGTATCCAGTAAATATTTCATTTTAAATCATTTCTAACAAGTCCTCAATAGGTTCCTCAATGGCGATCTCTTCTATTATTTGGTCTAATTCACCTTTTTCTATTCCTTTGTATCCTTGCTCCTTAACCAATTGATCTACATCCGTTTTTTTACGAACTGGCTTTACCAAATGCCTAATTGAATTCATCGACTCCTTATACTCCCTTAGAAGTTCTTCAAACTTATTAAGGAGAAGGTCATCTTCGATTTGGATGATCTCCTCTATTAGATGATATTTTTTTGCTTCCTTTGTCATTGCAGAAATGATGTAAATGATTTGTTTTTAAAATACAAATTTTCCTTGAATTCAGTTCCAATTTGCAATTTTCATTGCTAAAAACTATTCATTATACCTCCAGGCAACTATCCTAGTCATTTTTTGTCCCCTCACCGATTCCATTTCCTGAATCGTCTTGGCTCCTGCCTTTTTTAAGGCCTTATGTACAGGTGCCAGGCTGTTCCGGTTGGAAACGAGCGTCGTAAACCATTGGAAGGAATCGGCGAAGGCCTTACTTTCTGTTATCATCCGCTGGATGAAGCCGACCTCCCCACCTTTGGTTTCCAGTTCATTGACCTGGCCGCCAAAGTTGCGAAATGCCGGATCCGTTGCTTTTAAGCCTAGTTTCCGCCACTTTTCTTTGGTGGCTTTAGCGGTCTGTTCCTCTGAATGAAAAAAAGGAGGATTACAGATACAAAGATGGAAGCGTTCTCCAGAACGGACGATGCCTTTAAACAGGTTTTGAGGATTTTTTTGTAATCGGATGCTGATGCCTCCTTTTAATAATTTGTTGGCTTCAACAATGGCACTTGCTACTTTGACCGCTACCGGATCAATATCTGCCCCCACAAACTGCCAGCCGTATTGTCGATGGCCGATAATGGGATATACACAATTGGCGCCTACACCAATGTCTAATACTCGCACGCTTTTCCCTTTGGGAATTTCTCCGGTAAGTGGATCGGCCAGCAGGTCTGCGACATAATGCAGATAATCGGCCCGGCTGGGTACAGCCGGGCAGAGGTAGCCAGGGGGAATGTCCCAGTAGGTGATGCCGTAATACTTGATGAGCAGGGCTTTGTTGAGGTATTTTACGGCCTTGGGGTCGGCAAAGTTGATAGTAGGCCGCTCGCTTTTGCCTATATGAACAAAGGGTTCCAGCTCCGGGCAGGCCTGGATGAGGCTGGGGAAATCGTAGTCTCCCTGGTGGAGGTTGCGGGGGTGGAGGCTGTTTTTTGATTTGCTCATGCTGTTTTTTTTTGACACTGAGGACACTGGGAACACTGTTTTTTTCTAGACACTGGGAACGCTGTTTTTTGACACTGAAACCACTGAAACCACTGTTGGTTGTTTAGTCCTTCCTCCTTCGCTCCTAGCCCTTCTCCTGACGTTTACTGTCAGGATTCGACCCTCGACCTTCACCCCTCACTTTCTACCAACAACAAACAAATAATCCCCTCTATCATTTTCATAAGCTTCCATAACGTCCCTGATTTTTCCTGATTGTATGTCTTCTTGTAATTGACGAAGGCCACTTTCAACCTCCTCTTTTCTCGACAAGTCTGAAAAAGAAGAGATCCCTTGTCGGACCTGTGGGTCGAGGTAGAGCTCCGGGCGTTCCTTGCCGGCGTACAAAAATAAGTCCTGCAAATCTCTTTTGACAAAATATTTTTCCGTCTCCAGGTCCTTGAAACCCGCCTTTTGGAGGTTATCTGCCACTACCTCATAGGATGGCATCTGAACAATAGAATCTTTTAGCATTCGGGGAAAATAATGATTGAGCCAGTATCCTTCCATCTGTTCGGGAGTAGAGGTAAAAATGACCAGTTTCGCTTCCGGCTTAGCGACTCTGAATAATTCCACAAAACCCTTTTCCAGGCTACTCCAATGATGCAAGGTCAGGCTAGCCATGATGCCGTCCACACTCCCGGAATCAAGCGGAAGGGATTCCGCCTTTCCTTGTAGCCATTGAATAGACTGATTTCTAATTCTGGCTTTTTTCAGCATTTCCTCAGAAGGATCCGCTGCAATGAAAGGGACGCCCATTTGATGAAGAGCGAGGGTATAGTTACCGGTCCCACATCCAATATCCAGGTATTCTTTATCCTGTTCAGGAGCTAAATGATGAAAGAGGCGCCCGGCCAGATAGGGATCAGCCCGACGAGTGCTGTTGTAGGACCGTCCAATTCGATCGTATTTTTCTTTGTTGGGTTGCATGCTTACAAAGTTAAAAAGTTCAGAGGTTCTATCCGAATTAGGTGTACAGGGTTCAATTCAGGAAGAATTTTGAAAGATTGGTTTTAAGATCACTCCAAACAGCCAAAATCAGCGCAAATCAGCGGCCCAAAAAGTACTTCAATAAAAACACTCTCCACAAACTTGCAATATCTCCCGGAACCCCGGAACCTAAAATCCTGCTATTCTTCCCAACTTTCTCTTTTCAATCCTAAAATTCAAGCATTTATTTTAATTTTATCCATTCATCCTCAACCATTGACTTACGCAAATTATAAACAAACATGAAACACCCTGACTATCGGAAGGTCCGTCTGACGGTACTGCTTTTCTGCTTTTTGAGTACAAGTCTCATTTACAGCCAACCGCTCTCCCCTACTCCTGAGCCGGCTTTTGAAGTATACGCTACCTTCACAGAGGAAGCGCCCCGAATTGACGGGAAGCTGGAAGAAACCCTTTGGCAACAGATCGAGCCGCTTACCAATTTCACCCAACTCTGGCCGCAAGAAGGCTTAGGTGCTTCGGAAAATTCAGAGGTCCGCATCGCCTATGATCGCAATTACCTATACTTCGCCTTTAAGTGTTATGATAAAAACCCGGAACTCATTCGGGCCATGAACCTGGAACGAGGCGGTCGCAACGACCGGGACGATCACGCCTATATCGGCCTCGACACCTACATGGATGGCCGTAATGCTTACCTTTTTGAAATGAATGCCTTAGGCACACAGGATGATGCTACCATAACGGACGAACAATTATCCATCGACGGCTTTTCCTGGGACGCCGTTTTTGACAGTGAAACCGTTATTGACGACGAAGGCTGGAGTATGGAAGTCGCCATTCCTTTCCGGCAACTCCGTTTTCCCAAAGGAGAAGAACTCGACTTCGGACTGATGCTCTCCCGCATGATCAACCGAAAAAACGAGCGGGTGATCTGGCCCAATATCGGCTTGGAATACGGAAGCGCATCGGCCGGCTTCCCAGCTCTGGCGGCAATTTCTCAATATGGGATTTTGAAGGGCTTAAAAAATATAAGAAGAGGGAAAAACATTGAGATCAAACCCTATATCATCATGGGGGCGGACAAAAACAGGCCGAATCTCGAAGAAAAGCAAACCGACAACAACTTCAACATGGATGCAGGAGTTGATTTTAAGTACAGCATCGCCTCCAATCTGACGCTAGACTTAACCGTCAACACGGACTTTGCCCAGGTGGAAGCTGATAATGTGCAGGTCAACTTGACGCGTTTCAGCCTGTTTTTTCCCGAAAAAAGAGAATTTTTCCTGGAGCGATCCGGCTTATTCGAACACGGAAATTCCCGCTCTACCCAGACCTTCTTTTCCCGCCGAATAGGTCTGACGAATCAGATTCTGGCCGGTGCGCGGATGACCGGACAGCTGGGGCCCGTTTCGGTCGGTTTGTTGAACATCGAAACCGGCGAAAAAATGGGGCAGATCTTTGGCAACGAATCGGCCAACAACCTCGTGACGCGCATGCGCACCAAGTTTTCCAAAAGATCCACGGCGGGCGCTATTTTCACTAACTTCCAGGAAAAAGATCACTTCAACCGAGCCCTGGGCTTTGACGTTCAGCACCGCTTCTGGTCGTCCAGCGCTTTTAACACCTGGTACACCAAGGTATGGGATACCGACCCTAATCAATCGGATGCAGCCGGGCACGCCAGCCTTTCTTTACGAAATGACCTGTACGGTGCCAGCTTTTCTTATACCAATGTTGGGAAAAATTATAATCCCGCACTCGGTTTTGTACGCCGTTTGGATATGCGGGAATACAGCAGTCAGCTGCTCTATACTCCCGTAATCAAAAAAGAAACCTTCCCTATCCGCAGGCTTAGCTTCCGGACCGACTACAATTACATCGAGGGGCAGGATCGCAACAAGCAATCCACAGAGCTTGACCTGAGGACCACCGCTGAGTTTGACCGCCGCGATCAGATCACGCTTCAGTTCCAGCAGCAGTTTGAGCGGCTGACCGATCCATTCTTTATCCGCCCTGATGCGGGCATTCCGGTGGGGGACTATACGTTTTCTCGTTTTTCTATTTTTGGGTCTACCGACCAAAGCCGGCGGACCTTTGCCTCTGCCAACCTATCGCTCGGAGGCTTTTTTAATGGAAATAGAACGACTTTCGGCGGAACGGTAGGCTTCCGGCAATCCAAGCATTTGTCAGTGGAAGCTAGTCTGAATTATTCTCTGATCGACTTGCCTATTGATAATGGGGAATTCAGCGCAACTATCCTGTCGTCCTCTATTTTGGGAGCCGTCAACAAAAACCTGTTTGCCAAAGCCTTGATCCAGTACGATAATTTTACCCGCAACCTACAGGCCAATATCCGCCTGGATTGGATACACACGCCCGGAAGTGACCTGTTTCTGGTGTATAATACTTCCTATCATTTTGTTGGAGATCAGGATGTAGTGTTTGACCCACGGAGGAACATGGTATTGAATAATTCGGTGGGGATATTGAAGCTGACGTATTTGATATTGTTATAAAAGTTAAGCCTCAGAACGTTTCCATTAATGGGTTAAAAAAGACAAATAATTATCTTTATTCACCAATGAAGTTGCTTTGACAGGATAATTCTTGGTAAAGGTTTTCGAAAACCGAACCTTCTTTTTGGGATTCCATTTGAACTCAAATGCATAAAGCTGTCCGTTGATATCTTCGATATAGTCGATTTCCTGTTGTTGTTGCGTTCTCCAGAAATATCGGTTGGCATGTATTTGATGATAAGACAAAAGTTTCATTCGTTCACTTACTAAAAAATTTTCCCAAAGCGCACCGATATCAGTTCGAGTTTCAACACTCTGAAAATTATTGATAAGGGCATTTCTAATGCCATTATCATAAAAGTAAATTTTTCGACTCTTTTTAATCTCATTTCTGAGGTTTCTACTTAAAGATCGCAGTCTAAAAACAACAAATGATTTTTCTAATAAGTCTATATATCTCTTTATGGTCACTGGGTCCGAATCCATTAATTGCGCTAATTCATTGTAAGACACTTCCTGGCTAACTTGTCGGGCTAAAGCCTCTAGCAGATTGGGTAGTAATTCAGGCTTTCTAATCTC
>JAUIKE010000165.1 GCA_030430845.1 Bacteroidia bacterium
TTCCTGCAAATCATAACAATAAACTCCAATGAAAACAAGCATCCATAAACCTCAGTTCAAAACCTTCCTGTTGCTGGGAATACTCTCCTTTCTCAGCACCGCAGCCCTGGCCACCATTGAAATCCAACAAACCATCAACCCAAGTGGAATTGATCCCTGTGACGGAGCCATCGTCGTTTTGGCAGAAGGAAGCGCTGGGCCTTTCAGGCTTGAAGTTAGCGGAACAAATGGCTATCAGCAAACCATTTATGGGGTGGACGGCAGCTATACCCTTGATGAACTTTGTCCGAGCTCCTATACCATCGAGGTCTTTAATAACTATTCTCAACAGTGCGTACGCATGCTGGAGGCTACCCTGGGATGCAATCCCGAACACCCCTTCGTCAAAGAAGTCAAGATCCAGGCCACTGGCCAGGCTGCTCCATATTACCATGCCGTTTGGGAAAAAAATGCCTCGGGCTGCTACGAGCTGAATATTTTGGAGGATAATTTGCCTGGTTTTCTGACTTACGGAGGCCTGTCCAATTTCTATTTTGAGGTCAAATTCAGCAAAGCCATGAGCAGCGCCGACCTTCAACTCGACCTGAGCGGCCTGACAGCTCAGAATAGCCCTACCTATATGTTGAGTAGCGACGGCCTGAGCCTCACCAATACTTCCGGGGCCAATTTTAGCTTTACCGATACCTGGAATCCTTCCTATTCCATCCGATTAAACGTAAGCGGCCAGGATGAAGATGGTAAAACCTTGCTCGATATGCGTGCCATGAGTGATCAACTGAGCAGTTGTGTGATCTTGCCCCACGAAAATGAAGATTGTGACTTGCCGACAAAAAAGAAAAGATCGAATTTCGCTTACTCAATGCCCTGGGAAAACTGGTAGTCAAGCAAACTTTTAATACCTTGGAGGGAGAAAACCAGCTCACGGTTGACCAGTTGGCTTCGCTTCCTACGGGCGTGTATTATGTATATGTGATAGATGAACAGCGAAGTTATCCGCTGCAAAAAATGATAAAAGTTTAATAAACCCTTAGTTATTGGTATGAAGAATCTCAAAAAACTATACCTGGTAGTGGGAATCATGATGCTGACGCAGATCCTGGCCGCCCAAACTTTCCACAAACTGGTCGGCCCTAAGGACATGGTAACCAATCTTGATATTCCAGGTGATATCTTTCTTTGTTTTTTATTTGTGGACATGTATACGAGTACCGATGTTTGTGAATGGGGCTTTCATGGAGATGCAGGGCTCGGTTATAATCATTACCCGGATCTGGCTTATTTACCGGATGATCGTGCCTTAATGGTTGCTCCGGTTTTTAGAAGTGGTTTGCCTCCTGGAGTTTATTTTAATGATTTCTTTTATAATGGAGATCCTACCTTTCTGACCAATGAAGAAGGCAGCGCCTTTTACTTTCTTTCCCAACATAATGAGTTCTATAGTGGACCGGCGCTTTCAATTGGGACTTCCAATAAAGAGACAATTTATTTTGTAGCCGATACTATTCGAAGGATTTACCACAATAGATCTTCCGGCCCTGTCATAGGTGTTTTACCTCCGGATCTACAAAATCCTAGGGCCATCACTTTTCGACAAAACGAATTTGTCATGGCCTTACCCCATGCCATCGCCCGACTTGATACCCTTCATCCTGAAAACAGTCATGTACTGTTTGAATTGCCGGACAACTTTCCGCTTATAGACGGCCTGGTGACCTTGAATTATGAGGATGGCCGCAGCATTACTTATGCCGTAGCGAATTATCAATGGTATAAAGGCACGAACATCTATGAAGTCGACTTTGACCGGCAAGAACTGATCAAGCTGTGCAGCTTTGAGGGCTACGAAGACTTTATCGTGACGGGTATGTCTTCCTCCGACGAATGGAAAATCTTAGAAAGTCCCGTCACAGCCGACCTAGACGGCCCCTCCACTTCCCGGATCGACTTCTCGCCGCCGCCTACCTGTAATTTCCGGCAGTACATTACCGATACCCTGGTTCACCTATATGCGCGCCGGCCCATCGATTCCGTCAAAGTGGCCATCCATGGAAATTTTAATACCACGATCGAGCAACTGACTTTTCAAAACACTTCCGGTATTCAAATACAGAGCGATCAACCCGGGCAACTCCTGCTCATCAACGAAGGCAGCGCTACGGCCGAAGATTTCGAAGCGGCCCTGCAAGGCATCTGGTATGAACATCAGCTTGTTACCTCCTTTCCGATCACTAAAAAAATAGATGTGACGCTCTATGCCGATACCCTGGTCAGCGAAACGGCCCAGTCTACTTTGAAACTGGGCGTCGATCATCCCGTTCAGATAACGCACAGTGTCGATTCCGTCACCTGCTTTGGAGGAAGCAATGGCCGGGCAGCCCTGAAAATTCCCCACGGCTCGGCGCCCTTCAGTTTTCAATGGCTCGACGGCTCCGATTTGTCTGTTCGAGAAGACCTTTCCGCCGGCCAATACGTCGTGACGGTCACGGATGCCGGGGGCTGTACCGGCCTGGATACGCTGGAGGTGTTTGCCCCCGAAATTCCACTTACCCTAAGCATTGAGATACCGCAAAATCCGGTTTGTGAGGGAGCCGGCAGCCTGATCGCGACGGTCTCCGGCGGGGCCGAGCCTTACCGATATGCCTGGAGTAACGGGGATACCGTAGCCCACCCGGCCGGCTTATCGGCGGGTACTTACGAGTTGAGCCTGACCGATACCAAGGGCTGCGAAGCCCTGGCCACTGCAAGCCTTGAGCCGCGTCCGACTTTCAGACATACCTACACCGTGGCCATCTGTGAAGGAGGAAGCTATGAATACGAAGGGCTGATGCTCCAAAGAGATACCCTCATCTGTGATACGATCAGAGTAGATAATGCCTGCGATTCATTGTTTTGCTTTGAGCTACAGGTAAGGCCGGTCTTTGAACGATCCATGGAGGCGAGTATCTGCCATGGGGAGACTTTTGAATTCTACGGCTCCCTTTTAAGTCAGGACACTTCCCTATGCATCACCCGCCGGGCGCCGAACGGATGCGATTCCACGATCTGCCTGAATCTGAAAGTGCTGCGCCCTCAAAGCGAGTGGCCGGCGCAAATTTGTCGAGGGCAGTCATACAGCTGGCGCGGCCGGCAATTTTCCGAGCCGGGCTTGTATGCCGATACCATCGAAAATAGGTTCGGCTGCGATTCGGTGCTGCTCCTTCGGTTGGAATATGTACAGCTACCAGAATTAAAGATTGAGCAAGCAGGCAGTTTCTGCGCCGGTGATGATGAGGTGCGACTCAGCGTAACGGATCAGTTCGACACCTATCTCTGGTCGAACGGCGAGCGGTCAGCCGAGACCCTTATCAGCCGGCCGGGCCGATATTTTGTCATTGGATATGATGAAAACAAATGCTATACTACAGACACCATTGATATCACAGAAATAGGGATCTCGGAGATCAAATGGATCACAGAAGATCCCACTTGCTTCGGCTATTCGGATGGGAGCTTTACGATCAGGGGCATCCGGGGAGGCCGCCTGCCTTTAATGCTGTCGATCAATGACGAGCCCTTCCGTCAGACGTGGAGGGCGCTGGACCTGGCTGCGGGCGATTATAAGGCTATAGTGGAGGACGCAGTGGGCTGCCGCAAGGAAGTCCGCTTCAGACTAAACGATCCCCCGGAACCTTACATAGATCTGCCGATGGACATTAGCATTGGCTTGGGGGATAGTGTGCTCCTGGAGCCTGCTACGAACCTACAGACCGAAAATATCCTCTGGACACCCTCGGATTACCTGAGCTGTGACGATTGTCTGATGCCTGTAGCCTCACCTGTGCAAAGCATCATCTATCAACTGGAGATCAGTGATACGACGGGTTGTAGGGCTCAGGCCGACATTCAAATTAACGTCAACCGCCGGGCAAGTCTGTTCGTCCCTAATACCTTTTCCCCCAATGGCGACGGCATTAATGATGAGCTGATCCCCTTCGGCGGCAACTCGGTAGCCCAGATCAAGCTGTTCCGTGTTTTTGATCGCTGGGGCAATCTATTGTTTGAAAGAAAAGACTTCCTGCCGGGCCAGGCCGGCTGGAACGGCCGCGCCAGGGGAGAAGAAGTACCGAAAGGCATATACATTTATCATCTGGAAGTAGAGCGTATCGATGGGGAGAGCGAGATTATTACAGGGGATGTGGTATTGTTGAGATAATAGTAAAGGGGGCTGTCAGCCCCCTTTACTATTATTTATTATTAGGATTCACTACAAATATCCCCATCTCCTTCGGCAACAAATCCGTACTCTTATTCGAAGGATTCTGGCCGGTAGGAGGCGCTACCTTGGTGGATTTTACCAAATAAGGGACTCTCTGCTGGATGAATTGCTTGAGCTCCTCAATGGTAATAACCTGATCTTTTCCGCGGGTTTTTGGGCCGTTTACCTCATCATAGATGTCGGCACAGATCTTTTTGCCGCCGCCTACATCCACTGTCAGTCCCTGGAAGGCTTCCATGATAGATTTGGTGAAGGCGCCGTTGCCCCATCTTTTATCTTCGTAAGAATACTCATTATCTCCGCAGGAGGCGATGATCTCCAGCCCGGAGCTGGCCCGGATCAGGTCGTTCATGACCTTGCTGGAGGCCTCGTCAAACATCGAGCGGCTGCCCGATGAAAAGGCGCTACCGCTGTGACAAGCATCGATGAAGACGAGCTTGTTGCCATCCACCATTCTCAGTTTTTTCAAAATATCTTCCTGGAAGTTAACCGAGTACAGCTCCTCTAATTCGGGATTGTAATCGGAAGGGATCAGGATGAAGTCGCCGCGGTTGTTGATCTTCCCGTGAGAGGAAACAAAGACCACGACCATATCCCCGTCCTTAATGTTCATTCTTCCCAGACGGATGAAAGCGGCCTTGATGTTATTGGCCGTGGTCATCTCATCTGCTGTGACTTCCATGACTTCTACCTTTCTAAATACGCTTCTGTCTTTGGAATCCCGGAACTGGGCATACATTTGCGCAAAATCCCTGGCATCTTTGACAGTGTATTGCAGGTCCTGATGCTTGACGCCGATAGATAGTACATAAAGATTCGGCTTGTCTTTCGGAGAATAGTCAAAGATCAATTCTTCACTTGAAAAATCGTTTCCGTTTTCATCGTGATAAACGACCTTTACCTTGTTTTCTCCTTCTTTCAGGCGAAGCTTATTTTGATAATTGTACCTGCCAACTTCGCTGCCTTCTGAAGTGAATTTTACTTCATCCATTTTCTGCCCCTGGTGTTTATTGCCGTTCACATAAACACTCAGGCCGCTTTTTTTCAGCTGGCGGGAAGTCAGGATCTTCA
The DNA here is from genome assembly GCA_030430845.1 of Bacteroidia bacterium. Lineage (GTDB taxonomy): Bacteria > Bacteroidota > Bacteroidia > Chitinophagales > Saprospiraceae > JANQPA01. The sequence goes on from JAUIKE010000165.1 coordinate 5,327, forward strand.
GTTTAATATCCACATCCCGGTCATTGGTAGCAAAGGTTCTGGACCCTTTTTCATCCGGATCGTGCGACATCCAAACCATCATTTCACCCATATTGCGGGTATTCGAATTTGGGTTTGGGGTATTAGAAGCAATAGTATTTTGGGCCATTGACCTGATCTCTATTGGAAACCTTTGAGATATAGGATAAGACTGGCTCCCTCTGGTTTGAAATCCTACATCGATGACGTTTCTGTTGAAGTTCTCATCATACACAAAAGAAAAGGTCAGTCGGCTTCTTTCTCCCGGGCGTATGGAAGGAATGTTTTTATTCAGATCATCCATGGCGCGCACCCCCTGAGGTAAATCGAAATGGGCGCTCAGTCCGGCGGAGGGCAAGCCACCCGTGTTGGCCAGCTCTACGCTTAGCTGGATCGGCTGGCCGGGCTGAGGTTGGCTGTTAGGCATAAAAGTATGTCTTTCAACCACCAGCCGGGCCGGATTCGGCTGATTGGATTTTACGGCTGCGGTAGAAGAGGCCGCATAGGTATTGTTCACATTCAGGTCGATGTTTAATTGATAGGTGCCGCCGGATAAGGAACCGCGAGCCTGTACAGGAACGTAGAGCTTCTTTTTCTGTCCTGCCTTCAGCGCCCCCAGCTGAACCTTTTCCCAATAGCCTAACTCAGCCGGGCTACCGTTTCCGGTGATCTTTGCGGATACATTAAACAGGTCCACATCCTTCGTATTCGTAACCTCAATTTCTAGGTAGCCTCGTTCGTTGGATTCCAGGAAGTTATTACTGTTGGCATCTACTAGCATGGCGGTGGAAAAGCTCAAGGCCTCGCTCAGGCCGGAGCCAAAGCGATCGTTTTCCAGGCTTTTAATATTGCTATCGTCAAATGATTTGTAGGTGTAAACGCCTACGTATGTTTTAGAAAATTTATCTTTTTTGTCTGATTGGGAATTGCCGGCTACCACTATGTTATCGTTGGTGAGCAGTTCGGCTACGGAGTACCCCAGGGCGTCTCCTTCTCCATCGCGGATGATGATGATCTCGGATTCCAATTCTCGTCCTCTTTGGTCAGTGAGAACCAGATTGAGAATGGAGTTATCTGCTTTCGGTAAATGGGACCAGGTATGCCCGAACAATGCATAACCTCCTTCGGAAAACTCGACTACGGCTGCTCCGACATCGGCGGCGTGCTTGCCATAGGTTTTATCCCATTCTACTTCACCTCTTTCATCTAATTTTACCAACCACATATCGGTTGTGCCGGGTGTTTTTGAATTCGTCGTTCCGACCACAGCAAAACCACCATCCAGCAAAGAAGGGCTTATATCACCGGCTTCCTGAAAGCCTTTGTCACCAAGGTATCTGGCGCCTCCCCAGACATCTTCTCCTGCGTGACTTATTTTCATAACCCAGATATCCTCAAAATTAGCGCTGTTTTTGCGACTGGTATTGCCGATGACCACAAAGTTCCCATCCGTGGAAGTGGTCAGGCCCCGGGCGCCACTTAAAAGAGAATTGCCGATCAGAAAATCAGATTCGATGTTTTGATGACCGATCTGAACGGCCCAGGCTCTTTCCTCTTTATCAATGGTTTGTTTGCCTACGGCCAAAATGTTGCCATCTGCACTGATTTCGACGTCCTGTAGTTCTTCACTATGGCCTTCACTACTCTTGGGGGTAGCATTGAACAATTCGTTTCCGTCGATGTCGAGTTGGAGTACCCAGCCGTCCACATCCCCTTTTGGGGTGGGTTGAGAATAGCCGACGAGGGTAAAGGTGCCGTCGTGATTCTGGATGACGGAGTTAAAGGCTTCATTGCCGCTTTTTCCAAATTTTTTCCATACATGAGGCGTGCCGTCTTCTGCATCCAGGACGAGGAAAAGGCCGTCCAGATCTTTGTAGCTGTCGCCCAAAGTTTCTCCTACGGCCACAATGTATCCGTTTGTGGAAGCGATGACCTTATGGATTTTTTCGTAGGAATGCGTTTTTCTTTTATAGTCCCAATTGCTGAGAAGGTGGAGGTCTGGTTGGGCAAAAACGCCTGTTTGGAAAAAAAGGAAGGTAAAAAGGAATATGTAAATATTAGTTCTCATTTCGAGCGATTTTTAAGGTGCTTAAAGTCAATAGGATATTGTTGCTTTATATAAAATAAGCCATTTTCTATTTATATGTAAATTTAGGAAGGAAAATGTCCTACTTTTTGAGGATGAAATTATAGAAAAAGGCCGAAGCCTTTTTCTATAAGCCTGTTTCCCTCCCTACCATCCACCATAGAAAATAGCTATATTGCATAAAACGAAGATGTTTTCCGAATTGATGTAATGAGGCTATTTTTATGAGATATTATGTTGCCATTTTCTTTTTTATGTGTGGGAGTCTTATGGGGTATGGGCAGTTGGACACTGCTCTGATTCGACAACAATACGAGCAAGCCCAGCTTTTGAATGAGGAGAAAGATTTTAAACAGGCTTCTCAACTGGCCCAGTCGACCCTTTCCTTGCTCCGTAAAGGATCGGACCCTGCGACCGAATTAGAAATCAGACTGATCCATATTCTGGGTGATTGCTCGCTGGAAAAAGGGAATTATTCGGAGGCGCTTGCATCTTATCAAAACGCCGCTTCTTTACTCGAAAAGGCCGGCCTGGAAAAGGATGCTCTGTATGTCGAGCATCTGAATAAGCTTGGCAATTATTACCGTGAAATTAAGGACTTCGAAGTTGCTTTAGACTTCCTGGAACAGGGGCTCGAACGCGGGCGTCAAATTTTCCCAGACCCTGCGAATAAGGATATGGCCAATCTTTACAACAATATTGGGATCTGCCATAACAAACTGGGGGATTTGGATAAAGCCCTGGAATATTACCTGCAAGCTTTGAGTATCCGATCCCAGGTTTTTCCCGAAGGGCATCCCCTCATAGCACAGAGTTACAACAATATTGGCCTATGTCGACTGGATAAGGGGCAATATCAGGAGGCCTTGCAATCTTTTGAGCGAGCGATTGGTTCTTATACCCTCTATTATGGAACGGAACATCAGGATATAGCGGATGTGCACCTTAATATAGGAAATGTGTACTTTGAACTTCAGCAGGACCGGCTTTTTTCGGAATATCAAAAAGCCCTGGATATTTATACCCGAACCCTAGGCGACCGTCATCCCTCCGTCGCTTTATGCTACAACAATCTGGCCAATGCCTATGCCGGGCAAAATAATTTCGACACAGCAACCGATCTGTACCAACAGGCACTGGACATCATGACCTACAACTATGGAGAGGTACATCCTGACGTGGCCATGTCCATTTATAATACCGGGATCAGCTATTATTTTGCCGGAAAGGATCGGGAAGCCCGACAGATACTTCAGCGTTGCTTCAGCGCGCTCCACTACGATCCCAAAGCAGCATCTCCATTTGATCAGGTAAATAATCATCAAATCCTGTTGAAGCTATTTCAGTCGATGGCAGAACTGGAGATAGAGGCTTATTATAGCAACCAGGATTTGGAGCAGTTGAAGGATGCTTTTAAATATTATCATCAGATCGACGGACTGCTGGATTACCTGAGGGCCCGGTATCAGGCCAAAGGCTCCAAATTATTTTTAATGCAGACGGCCCATGAGCTGTACGATTCGGGTATTGAATTGGCTCTGGCTTTATTTCAGCTGACCGGCGAAGAAAGCTATCTGCACGATGCTTTTCAATTTTCGGAAAAAAACAAGGGGATCTTATTATTGGAAGCTTTGCAAAAAACCGAAGCTCAAGTGTTTTTGGGTATCCCCCAGGAGCGGATTGCTGAAATCAGTAAGTTGGAATCCTCGATCGGAGAGTTGGAAAAAAAGCGGTTTTTGGAATGGGAAAAAACCGATACACAAAATAAATCGCTCATCGATTCTTTGAGCAATGCGATCTTTGACCATAAACAGGCGCTTACCCGCCAGATCCGTGCACTGGAAAGAAAGTATCCACAATATTATGGCTTGCGGTATGAAACCACCACACTTTCGGTTGGGCAGGTCCAGAAAGAATTATTGACAGAAGACCAGACTATTGTGGAGTATTTCCTGGGGACTAACTCCCTGCAGATCTTTGTACTCAATAAGGACGATTTTAGGGTGATCAGCGTTAACCTGGATGATCAGTTCTTTCGTTATCTCGATGCTTTTAACCAATCCATTATGAACTATTCGACGGTCTCTTCGCAAGAGATTGCCGACAATCTGAATACATATGTTATTGCCGCCCATAAGCTTTACCAATACCTGATAGCGCCGGTAGAAGAGCTTTTGAAAGCTCAATTGGTGATTATTCCCGATGGAGAGTTAGGGTATTTATCTTTTGGTGCCCTGCTCAACGAGCTGCCGGAGCAGATTCTGGAATTAAACACCCATCCTTATCTAATCAGGGATTATGCCATTAGTTATAATTATTCGGTCAGGCTTTTAAAGGAAATGAATGAGAGAAAAAGTAAAAAGACTTTACAGCCTTATTTAGGGCTCGCTCCTCAGTTTTTAAAAGGTAATGAAAAAGGCCTCAATCAACTGAAATATAATGGAGAGGAAGTTCAGGGGGTACATGATATGATGGGCGGGGAGGTATTGTTTAATGAAGCAGCTTCCAAAAGCAATTTTTTGAAAAGACAATCTGATTTTAAGGTGCTCCACCTGGCCACGCATGGGAAGGCCAACAGTGCAGCAGGAGATTATTCTTTCCTGGCTTTTAGCGAGACGGCTGAGAAAAAAGGAGAGGAGGCCTTGTTATTTGTCAAGGAGGTTTATAATATGTCTACCAATGCCGAGATGGTCGTGTTAAGCGCCTGCGAGACCGGTGCAGGGGAGTTACAACGAGGGGAAGGTGTGGCGAGTATTGCGCGCAGTTTTTCATATGCCGGCGCCAAAAGCCTCTTAGCCACACAATGGAGTGTAGATGACAAGGCAACGCATGATTTGATGCAGCTTTATTTTGGTAAGATCAAAGCGGGATTGCCCAAAGATCAGGCTATGCGACAGGCTATGCTGGCTTATTTTGACTCTCATGGAAAAGCGAAGGCGCATCCTTATTATTGGGCCTCTTTTGTTTTGATCGGTAATGTTCAGTCCTTATCTTTTCAAAGTGGTGTGCCTTTGATGTTTTGGGGGCTCCCGGTGCTGATGCTTGGTGTGTTGTTGTTGGTCAGAAGAAAAAGTGTAAAAAAATAAGTTCAGGTTGGGGTTGTGTAAAAACTCGTTCCTCGTTTTCACACACCCCTTAAAATTTTGTTTAGGAAGTTGTTTGAATAAAAAAACGAAGTTTTTTTATTCAAACAACTTCCTAAACGAATATTATTGGTTGGGAAAAAAGGCCGAAGGACTTTTTACACAACCCCAACCTGAACTTATTAAACCCTATCATATTCTATGAAAAACAATGCACGGACATTACTTTTTTTGATCTTATTACTCCTATTAGGAGGGGGACTTGGATATTGGTGGCTACAGGGAAAAAAAAGTATTTCTAAAAAAGATTGGGAAGGAGAGTGGAAGGTTTCCTATTTTTATGGAAACGAACCCGAGCTTCTTTATACCGGGAACCTGAAAATCGCGCTGAAAGATACGATAGAAGCTAGCCTGGAAGTATTTGCACCGAAGAGCAGGCGAAGTGAGAAACTGGAACTTTCTTCCTTAAATTTTGGGGCAGGAGGGATAAAGCTCGGCGGTCAAGCCCGTCATATCGGATATAAAATAAAGGAAGGTAACTTAACAGAAGCTTTTGAATTGGAACTGACTGATGCCGGGCATTTTATTGGCTCAGGTAAATGTGCAGCTTTCTGCGCAGAAGGGACAGAGGGGATCGGGATTATCTGGACCGGAACCAAATTAAATATGACCTCAACTAAAAATCAATAAAAATGAAGCCAATCGTAACCCAATTGTTTTTCTTGCTGTTTTTGATTAGCAGCCTACTATGCGTAAGGGATGCTCATGCTCAGAATAAATTCAGGTATTCCATTCCTGGCTTAGATTCACTGGAAGAAAGCTTTATTGTTAATGGAGGCGCCTCCACGGTGTTGAGTAGTGGGGAGGTGGAAATAATATGGAACAATACTTTGGCTTCCTATTGGATCGGACTACATGAGAACGGGCCGGAATCGCCAATTTTTGATCGCATTCGCCAAACTCAGTTTACTTCCGACCTGTATGGCTTTTACGGTGTTTCTGCCTCCGGGAGCTGGGATGTAGGTTTGCACTTAAGATATCTGAGAGCCAGAAAAGACAATGCAGCCAGTAGCTCTATGTTCCGGGTATTCGAATCCCAAAAGGATAAGAGTTTTAATGCCTCGCCGGATGAAGGCTCGGAAGCAGCCGGCATTCTTTTTGATGATTCCTTTGGAGGGCTGGCCAGCGCCGGCTTAAGGTTTAGGGTCAGGCCTTTTCGCAGTCGGCCCGAGTTCGTCCTCAATGGTGGATATTCCATATCTACCGTACGGAACGAAACCGAACAATTTCAGTTGGGGGCCGGCCGGGATATGATTGATGTGGGGGCGACCTACTATAAAGAATTGAACCCTAATACGTATTATTTCTTCAATGCATTGTTTTCTGCCTTTCTGCCCAGCGACGTAGAAAATCCCAGGCCGGTCGACTTTCGAACGGAGACCTTGTATAATACGAACCTTAGTTTTTTCCTCATACAAAGAACGAATAATAACAAATTCACTTTCTATCCGGGCCTGTCTTACGGGATTAACTTCAAGCCTTCTCAATTCAGTGATCGGAACCTGATCAAAACGCAGGAATATTTGTTTGCCTATGCCGGCGCGCAATATGCACCTAATCTGCAATACAATATATTTCTGACCTTTGGTTTGCCGTTGATTATCAAGGTGGAGAGTTTCCAGCAGGAAATTATACGGGAGTCGTATTCGATTATTTCGCTGGGAGCGAGAGCAGGATTTTAAAATTAGGCTGCCGCCGGCCGGCGGCAGCCTAATTTAATTTTAATCATCTCCTCTAAAGAGAATCATCTGCCTGCCTGTCTTTAAAGAAGTCAGGAACATAATATTGGGCTTTGAAGTGCCGTCTGAACTGCACACTCCTCCGATATTGAAATCAGTGCCTGCGGGCATATTGTCCGGGTTGATAAATTGCCCTTCAAATTCTTCAATTCCCAGGTTTTTGCTGGTCCGGTCAATGCTGATGCGGATATAGTTGTTTTCTTTATCAACGATACCATGCACAGGATTGAGGTGGTACAGTCTGTCGACAGCGGCGTTGCCATTACAGCCGACAGCCAACTCTACACTCCCGTTCGCCGGCCCGATCCCGTCCGAAGATCCCATTGGAATAAGTGTCGGATGTTCGATCTCCGTTCCATCATCCAGCACTTCGATGGTCGGATTAAACCAGATACAATAATCCCGGTTGTTGGGGCTAAACCATGCGTTCACCACGGCAGGTGGTGGCGCTACCGGAGGTGATGGGATGATAATGAGTGGAGGAGCTGGTGTTACAAAAAAGGGATTATCAATGAAAAAAGAAGGATCTACCACCCTGGAGGAAGTTCCGATCGGAATCAGGTTTCCACAGTCGGGGTCTTCCACAAGGAATTGCAGGTTATCGTTTAGGGCATCCGGAATTTCAACTACCGCAGCGCCCAGTTCTTCAATAAAGTTTGTGTTTGCTTCGACCGTTGAGCTCGTACCATCCTGGCTTCTGAAGGAAATGAATACTTTGCGGCCGTCCAGGACGCCGGCGGGTTGGGCCTGGATAGCTAATTCCGTTCCCATCTCATAAGGCCCGGGCGGAACGGTAATATTGGACGTCTGGATCGTCTCGCAGTCCGGATTACAGCTTTGTAGACAGATGCCCAGAAGGAAAGCAAAGAATATGGTTGTAGTTTGTCTGGTCATTTTAACTTATTTATGGATTTGGTAATGAGGTCTTTAAAGGTTTCTTTTTAAGTCAGATAAAACTCTGTTTATATTTTTTTCGAACATTAAGAGATTAACGGCCAGATCTTCATGAGCTTCAGTGGCAATTTTTTGTGCTTTTTTGGGTTTTTGCTTGGCCACTTCCGCCATTACATCGGAGGTGACCCGGAAGATCTGGCTGTAGTGGATACCTTTAGACAAAAAGTCAAAAAGCTCCTCTACATCCTTAGTCAGTTTTCGGTTCTCCCAATAATGCCGAACTCCTTCGAGATAATCCAATTGGTTGTCGTCAAACTTTTCGTATTGTTCGTTATACCCTTTTATATCCCGTTCGTAATTGGCAAAGCTTCGGACCGAGAAATAAGTATTGATAAAAGGCAAATGATCTCTTAGGTCTTTCGCTTTTCTCAGATACCCTAACAAGTTAGACGATATGTCTTTAAAATATTGATTTTTTCTTAAATATCGTTCTTCAAGGGCGGCCTCCAGTTCAAGGCTTAGGTCATCGATCTGGTTCTCCAGCTCGGCAATTTTGTCATTTTGAGCCCTTATTTCCCGTTGTTGTTCCTCCGTCAGGTTCTCGTAATCGGCAATCTGACTTTCCAATTCTTGTTTGACGGTCTCAAAATACAGAATGGTATCCAATAACTTGTTATTGATATCATTCAATTGTCGTTGGGTCAGCTCATTCTTTGATTTTAAGCGGGTAATCTGGCTTTCCAGCTTACTGATCCGTTTTTTAAAGGCTTCACTTTCTTCAGTCATGTTAACGACCAGCAGTTCGATGAACATTTCTTCGCGAGTCGTATCCAGTTCGATCGATCCATCCAACGGCTTTAGCATTTTATGACCATCGGAAAAAAGAGCGATAGAAACCTTGGGGTCCACGTTTTGTCGGATCGCATAAGGGAAAGTGTATTGACCCTGTGCATCTGTAAGGACTTCACCGTAATCAGAGATATTTAATTTGGCATTGGCCAGGGGTTGGTTGTTTTCAGCGACCTTCTCCACAATCTTTAGATGAATGTCGATATAGTCGAGCACCTGGGAGAAAGAGACTATTGGAAGAAAAAGTAAAATGCATTTAATCAGGATTCGGGTAATAGTCATAGTTTTCGGTTTGGTTCATAACAAAAGAATGAAGGGAAAGAACAATTTAAGATATTCGCCGGCGGATATCTTAAATTGTTCTTTTCCTAAATGGAAACAATGTTCACTCTTCAAATTTAGGGAAATAACTGACTGGAAAAAAGTGCATGGAAAAAAAATGGTAAGTTTGTATAAGCCTGTTTTACTAATTGGATTGTTCTCTGGCTTCAATAAAATGAAGCTTTATGTAAATCATTTCAGCACCTGGTAGGCCGCCGTCAAGCGGCCTACCAGGTGCTGAAATGATTTACATTACACGATTTGCAAGCTGCTTTTAAAAAAAATAAAAAAAATGTCTATTAAGCAGGACATTTTCCTCATTAAATCCACTCTTAAATGAAACCCTTATTTTCGGATGCGATAATAATTGAGTATATAAAAACCGGAGGGGCCAAACGACAGAAAGCCATCTCCCTGATCTACAAGGATGACAAATTGAAAAATCAGGTCATCCAGTTTGTTACAGCTAATAGTGGAAGTCGGGATGAGGGGATCGATATTTTTCACGAGGGCATCATTGCCTTTGATGAAAATGTAAGAAATAACAAATATAAAGGGACAGGAAAGTTAAAAGGTTATCTGTATTCTACCTGCCGCTTTTTATGGCTCAACAGATTGAAAAGAGATAAACGAATGGTGTACACATCAGAGAATACGGAGCTGGACCAGGTGTCCTTTGAAACCCCCGAACATTTATCCATGCAGGAGGAGCAGAAAGAGATCATTCGACAGCTACTTGGCCTGCTTGGAGACAAATGCAGAAAAATTCTCGAATTGTGGAAGCTATCCTACAGCATGGAAGAAATAGCCCAGGAAGTAGGCCTGGATAACGCAGGAATTGCCAGAAGGCAGCGATACAACTGTTACCAAAAGTTATTGCAAGAGATTGACAAAAAACCTAACTTAAGAAACGTGCTTAAATAATTGTACGATGGAAAATAATAAAGATTTTGATTTGATTGAAAAATACCTGAGCAATCAGCTGAGTGATACCGAAAAGCAGAGCTTCGACAATCGGGTGGCGGAGGATGATACTTTCGCAGAGGAGTTCCAGCGTCAGCAAAGTGCACATAAAGTATTGGATTTTATGGTTGCTGAAAGCTTGAAAGCTCAGCTTCAGGATATGGAAGAAGAAAGCAAAATCATTTCCTTGAAAAAGAGACGCCGCACACGCCTGACGGTTTTATCCCTGGCAGCAAGCGTCTTGGTCCTGATCGGAGCGTTCTGGATCGTCTTTCCCCAGGATAGTATGTCGAATGCGGAACTGGCCGCCGTTTATTACGAAACGCCTGATTATGGCACAAGAGGAACGGATGATGCAGTTTCTCAGACCAAGCCCCTAAATGCAGGAATCAATGCTTTACAAAATAATCAACTACCAGATGCAATCACCCAATTGGGTGATGTGGATGCATCCGATCCTGATTATCTTGTGGCTCAGTATTACCTCGGGCATGCTTATTATGCAAGCGGGCAGTATGATCAGGCCGCGCAAAGTTTTTCGCTCGTCGGGAGCAGTAATGATCTGAGGTATGTGGAAGAGGCCCAATGGTATGAATTGTTGAGTTGCCTGGCCCAGAATACTGAATGTAATGAACTATTGAATAGATTGCTTGGAGATGAGCGTCATGCTTTTCATGCAAAAGCTGAAGAAATTAGCCAACGCTCTAAATAGACCGAACACATTTTACTAATTGCCAAAACCTAAAATAATGAAAGCTCGAAACTTATACACCACTCTTTTATGTGCACTTCTTTTTTGTATGGGATTTTCTACCCTAAACGCTCAGGAATTCTTCGAGGAGGAATTCGTCCAGAAAATGTCCTTTGAAGAGAAACTGATGCATGTAAGGAGCATCATGGTGGAAGGAGACCAGCAAGCAACTATTGCTCGCTCCCAGAAGAAGGTTGATAAGGCGCTACAGGGGTTTCTCGAAACGGAATTCATGGAAAGATATAAAGAAATGAGACTGGAAGCCGAAACCCTGGCTGCTACTTTTAAAGCCCATTCACAAAAACTTACCCCGGCAGAAGTATCGCGAGTGAGAAAGGCCTATGCCCGAATTGCCGATAAATTTAATTTGCTCCTGGTAGAGATCAAAAATGATTTCATGGACCGGCAAAAACTCAAAACGATCCGAACCCATCCTGATATGTATTCAAATTCTCTTCAATATAAACTCAGAGAACTAAAAGAGGATTATTCCCGCGATTTTGAAGTAGTCGTAGCCGAAACCACCGGTAGCGATATGTACTCCGCCGCTCCACTGGCCGCTATTTTCGGCATGATCAAATTAGCGGTTGATTTTACGAACTACCTGGCGACTGCCGGCTTCGAAGCCCGCCGGGTCAAAGAAGAACACCTCCAGATGTATTTTATCGAACCCTACAGCTTTAGTCACTGGGATGAAATCATGGTCAGCGAAGGAGATATATATAACCAGGCTATGGAGAGCCAGGATTATCCCCAGGCCGATAATAGTGAAATGAACCCTTTTGAGGATGACGAGGTGAATAGTGCCAAGCCGAAGAAGAAGAAAAATAATAATTAAAAGCAAAAAACCAGCGCCGGAGGCGCTGGTTTTTTGCTTTTTACGTGTACAGTCCTAAAAATATTTATACAAATGGTGAGTCGACGGCCGTCGACTCACCATTTGTATAATGGATAATTAGCTCCATTTTATCCCTTTTTTAGCCAATTTAGGGTGAAAATGTTAAGAAAGTGTTAATATTTGACTTTACTCAGGACATCTCTCCTTGTCCAATTGACAGTAATGCGTAAACAATCTGATTCAAAATTCATCCTTTAAAAAAAATATCATGAAAAGATTAGCATTACTTCTGGTTGCCGCAACAGTATTTTTCTCTATCAATTTGTCGGCTACAAATTCTGCAAGTACTACAACTGAAGAAACTACTTGCGTATGGGATTCTTGGTTTAAGTATCCTCAGAACAATGGTTATTACGAAGCTGGAAAAGCAGTTTACGTACGCGTCGATCCTAAAATGAAGCATCACATTGCACAGATGGAATTATTCATCAACGGACATTTCGTACGCAAGGAAAGCAGCTATCCTTTTGAATGGGCGAAGCAAGGTTCTAGTGGAGACAACGTTCTTCGTTCTCTGCGCCCCGGCTCTTACAAGCTGAAAGTTCGCATCAAAGATAAGTGCGGAAAATATCACGAGCAGTATTGTACTTTCCATGTGAAAGGCCATCACAACCCAAACCCCGGAAACTGCGAGTGGGAGTCTTGGTTTAAATATCCTCAGCATAATGGAAAATATCCAGCCGGAAAAGATGTATATGTAAGAGTTGACCCTAAGCAGAAGCAGCACATTGACTACATGGAGTTGTACCTAAATGGCAAACTTGTACGCAAAGAAAGCAGCTATCCTTTCGAATGGTGTCGTCCAAATACAAGTGGTGACAATTACCTGCGTAACCTAAAGCCTGGTACCTATAAGCTGACCGTCAAGATCAAAGATAAGTGTGGAAAATACAATGAAAAGCATTGTGTGATCTATGTTGAAGGGCATAATTATCCAAATCCGGGGCATTGCGAGTGGGAATCTTGGTTCAAGTATCCAAAAAATAATGGAAACTACCCAGCCGGAAAAGATGTATATGTAAGAATTGATCCTAAGAAATACCAGGATATTGAATATATGGAGCTGTATGTAAATGGCAATTTTGTCCGCAAAGAAACCAGCTATCCTTACGAATGGGCCAAAGGCAGTGGAAACAATGATGGCCACCTGCGTAACCTGAAGCCCGGCACTTACAAAATATCCGTTAAGATCAAAGATAAGTGTGGAAAATACCACGAAAAGCACTGTGTCATCTACGTTAAAGGTCACCAAAATCCTAACCCAGGTCACTGTGAATGGGATGCATGGTTCAAATATCCAAAGAACAACGGCACTTACCGCTACGGATCTGATGTTTATGTACGCGTTGACCCTAAGAAATACCAGGATATTGAATACATGGAGCTGTATGTAAATGGAAAATTTGTCCGCAAAGAAACCAGCTATCCTTACGAGTGGGCCAAAGGCAGTGGAAACACTGACGGCTACCTGCGTAACCTGAAGAGAGGTACTTACAAATTGAAAGTTCGCATTAAGGATAAGTGTGGTCAGTACCACGAGAAGTTCTGTACCTTCTACGTAAGATAATCATAAACTGAAGCGCATAATCCCAAAAAACCAAATATGCGCAACAGAAAATAAGCTAATAAATTGAGGGCTGACAAATCCATATAGATGAGTCAGCCCTTTTTTTTAATCCTAAATTATTATAATTTCTCAGCACCTTCTACTTTAACAGAAAACCGTCATCGAATGAAATACCTAATTGTCGTACTTGCAGTCCTATTTTTCCCATTCACCATGAATGCCCAGCAACGCTACCCAATGGGCCTGGTAATGGACGATGAGGAATATGATAAGCTTCCCTACATGTCTGAAAATATTCAAATCAATACAGGCCAAAAATCCATCAGCCGGAAAGTAGACCTTAGCCCTTATTGTCCTGAGATCCGACATCAGGGGGATATTGCATCCTGCGTTGGCTGGGCAGTAGGATACGCTGCTATGACAATAGAACGAGCCATCAAAAATAAGTGGACGGGGAGACAAAGTATTTCTGAGAAAGCCAATTCCGCGCTCTTCGTTTACAATCAGATTATTGAGGGGAATTGTAATTTGGGGGTGACCATGCCCAAGGCTCTGAATCTTATTCAGGAAAAAGGAAACTGCCTGGCGAAAGATTTTGACACCGATCCGAATGATTGTACCAAAGAAGCATCCGACTTTTTATATAAAAAAGCGGAAGACTATCGCATTGAAGATTACATCCCGCTTTTTAAAAAATCAGCACCGGGCGATGAAAAAATCAGGACCACAAAGCTTGTACTGGCCCAAAATAAGCCGGTGATTGTTGGAATGAGGGTGCTCACTAATTTTTATAACATTCAGGACGGAGACGAAAGCTGGTTTCCTACCATTGGAAATACCACTTATGCAGGCGGCCATGCAATGGTAGTAGTTGGATATGATGATGACCGCTTTGCGCGGCCCGATCGCGAAATATCTGATGACATGAAGGGAGCCTTCAAACTAATGAATAGCTGGGGAAAAAATTGGGGCGAAAACGGATATATCTGGATCCGATACGCTCACTATGCAGAGTATTGCAAACATGCCTATGCCATCATGCTGGCAGAAGGGGCTCCGATAGATTTTAATATGGATACCACTCCCGAAGAGATAGCTGAGCAGACCGTAGCAGTAGAAACCGAAGACCCGGGCGCTTCGCTCAATTACTTGGCCGGCTCTTTTGGCTTCCGCCAATTTACCGGCCAAATGGATAACGGAGCGCCTGTTTTTGAAGAGGCCGGTGTAGAACTAGAAAATGGGTTTTATAGACTGGGCGGCACCCCTAGGGTGGGAGATATCTTTCAGCTTTACGTGCAAAGTGGATTTGATAACGGCTACATATACGTTTTGAGTGTGGATCCACAGGGAAAGGCAGAAGTCCACTTTCCCAAGTCGGAAGAATACAATGAATCCTTCGAAGGAGAGGATGAGTCGGCTCTTTTGTTAAGCAGCGGCTCTTTGTTGACCATTCCGTCAATAAACTCCGGCCTGCAACTCAAGCATCCGGGGCGGGATTTCCTGGTCGTTCTGTTTTCTACTCAAAAAATTAAGGGAAAGTATCTGGATTTTTTATGTGGTCAACTGTCAGAAAACAAGTCTCAGCTGCAGGAACAATTAAAAAGCCTGCTGGGGAAATTTATGGTGCCCGGCCCGGATATTACCTATCAGAAGAACCAGATGGGCTTTGAAGTGAGTACTAGAAGTGAAGGTAAGATCGTACCGATTGTTTTATCAGTAGATGTTTTTTAAAATGAGGGGGCTGGCTCATAACTCCTTCGTCGTTATGAGCAGCCCCATATGATTCTTTTTAAGGGGTGTTTTTCTCTAAAAAACACCCCTTAAAGAAATATTATTGGCTGGCAAATCCGCCTCGTATGTTTGCCAAGAGTTAAAACAAGTTCATTGAAATACGTAAATTGTTTCGACCCGGTCAAGAAGGAAGTCCGCCAAAACAATCTGCCTTTGGCAGATATGTAGAGCCTGAGATCT
>JAUIKE010000371.1 GCA_030430845.1 Bacteroidia bacterium
TATGTCCACCTGATACGATGTAAGGCTTCACTTCAATGCCCTTTTCTTCAAACATTTTGAGGTTACCTTTCACACTTTCATAAAGAAAATCGTCGGTGCCCACACTTACAGTGAAGAGCTTCAGCTGTTCGTTAATTTTTTGGGCATTGGGCGACCAGTTTTCAAAATTCTTTTTGAACTCTGGCGTGGCTGTATAGGGAGCGTAGGAGCAGATGTAAGCAAACTTATCGGTATTGGTCAATCCGATATTTAGTGTCTGCCCACCACCCACAGAAAAACCGGCTACCGCCCGATGGTTAGCATCAGTATATGCGGCATAATTGCTTTCAATATACGGTATGATATCATTGACTACATCTTTGGTAAAATCTTCCATGGGGCTGGGTCTTACATTGCCATAAGGCATCACGATAATCATGGGCTCTGCCTTACCTTGAGCCATCAGATTATCTGCGATAAAGTTGGCATTTCCCACTTTAGTCCAGGTTTCCTGGGTATCAGAGCCACCATGAATCAGGTAGAGTACCGGGTATTTTTTTGTAGAAGTAGCATCATATCCGGGAGGGGTATAAACCAATAGCTCCCGCGTTCTTCCCAAGGTTTTTGATTCATAATAATTATAATGAATTTTACCATGCGGCACATTTTGCAAGGAGTGGATTAAAGACACATCGCCGGGTACGTCCACAATGCTTCTCTTAAAACGTTCATTTGCAAAAATGCGGGTGTTATTGGGGTCAGCTACTGAAACACCATCCTCTCTAAAAAAGTATGGGTAAATATCTGGTTTAACGGGGGGTACAGTAATTTCCCAAACACCTTCGTCTCCTTTGGGCATCGCCATTGGTTCTTTCAAGAACTCTCCATGAAGTATTACTTCATTTGCGTTTGGGGCATAGTATCTGAAAACGATGCTGTGATCAGGTTTTACATCTGGCGAACTTAAACGTGGAGGTCTCTGGGCGTATACTCTGCAGACCGTAGCCAGAACGATGAGTAATGTTATTATTCTTTTCATTGTCAATCTCGTTTATTGAAAGAGGAGGGGAAGGGTTTGATTGAGATACTTTTTCACGTTCATCCAGGTATGGCCGTCGTCTGTCTCGTAGGTTTTAAGCTCAATCTTATGATCAATCAGAAATTCGTTAAACTCGGTGGTGCCTTTGTAGAGAAAATCCTCTGTACCGATTCCTGACCATAGCAGCTTGAGTTGACCATTGGTTTTTTCCGGATTGTTAATCAAATCGGTAAACTTACTTTCCAGCTCAGCTGGCGAGATGTAGGAGGCATAACTGCACACATAGTCAAAAGTCCCCATGTTATTGAAAGCAGCCCTCAGCGTTTGCCCACCACCCCGTGAAAATCCGCCGATAGCCCTGTTTTCTCCATTGGGTATAACACGGTAGCTTTTCTCAATGTATGGAATCACTTTGGTGATCAGATCCGTTTCAAAGTATCCGAGTCTTTTTATGGCTTCTTCGCTGTCACGATTTCTGATATCCTCCGGTTTTGGTCCGCCGGTTTGCTCGGCTATTCGTGCCGCAGGGTTACCGTATGGCATCACGATGATCATGGGCTTTGCCTTGCCTTCAGCGATCATATTATCCATGATGAAATTGACTTTACCCACTTTGAAAAAGTCTTCTTCTGTATCTGTGGTACCGCTAATCAGGTAGTAAACAGGGTACTTTTTAGAAGGGTCTTTGTCATATCCCGGTGGGGTGTAGACAACCAGCTGTCCCGTGGAGCCTTCAATAGAAGGATAATACTCATAAGTAATGGTGCCGTGAGGAACGTTTTTAAGGGCATGCATGAGAGGTTTGTCTCCGGGGATATCTACCAAACTGGCTTTAAAACGCTCGTTTGGAAAGAAATCAACATTGGCGGGATCCATTACGGTGATACCATCAACTTTAAAGCTGTAGGGGTAAATATCAGGCTTTATTGGTCCTACAGTGACACTCCAGATACCTATAGAATCTTTTACCATCGGAACGTTAGCAGCCCCAAACTGGCTACCACCCAATAAAACCTCCTTAGCATCAGTTGCCAGATAACTGAAAGTAACGGTATGGTCATCATGGACTTGCGGAGACCTTACAAAAGGGCCACGGGGAGGCTGGGCCATGGTTTGAAATATGCCCAAAAGCAGTGCCACCCAAAGCAAAAGTTTTTGTGTTTCTTTTTTCATTTCCTTAGAGTTGAATATTCTATTTAAAAAGCTTAGGAGCGATGGTACTCAGGTAAAGCTTACAGTTCATCCACGTATGACCACCTCCGGGAGTGAATTTTTCGTATTCAATACCTTTCTCATCCAGCACTTCCATAAACTTCATGTTCACATTGTAGAGCATGTCCTCTTTTCCCACACCAATCCAGAAGAGTTTGAGTTCGTCATTTGTTTTGGCAGGATCAGCAAAAGCACCTGCGTTATTTCTATCAAATTCATTCTCCAGCATACCTGGGGCAAAACCACATACATAGCTGAATTTATCACGGTTATTCAAACCAAAGTAAAGCGTGGTACCACCACCGCCTGAAAAGCCGGCAATAGCACGGCTGTCCTTGTCGTTTTTGGTTCGATAGTTCGCTTCCACAAAAGGCATCAGATTCCCAAAAAAGTCTTTCTTATATTCCTGCAGATTTTCCCAATTTCGAAGACTGCCTGAATATTTATCAATCACAGGATAAGCTCTTCCGTAAGGCATCACGATGATCATCGGTTCTGCTTCTCCTGCGGCAATTTGATTGTCCAAAATGATATTAGCCCTGCCTACTTTGGTCCAGGTCTCCTCAGTATCTGTAGTGCCATGCAAAAGGTAGAGTACCGGGTACTTCTTTGAGGGGTTTTCAGCATACCCTGGCGGCGTGTAAACCACTACAGGTCTGGTACCCAGCTCTTCAGACTGATAATACTGATAATGCAAACTGCCGTGGGGAACATTTTGAATAGTATGCACCAATGGCTTCTCACCGGTTACTTCCACAATACTGGATTGGAAACCCTCATTAGGGAAAATGGCCTGATTCTTAGGGTCAGCCACTTTCACGCCGTCCACAATGAACGCATAAGGGTACATGTCAGGGTTAATCGGGCCATAGGTGACGCTCCAGATACCATCGGCATCTTTAGTGAGGGGCACTTTGGATGCTCCGAACTGACCGCCATCCAACAGAACTTCTTTGGCTTCAGGTGCACGATATCTGAAGGTTACAGAATTGTTGTCATGCACTTCAGGCGAGTAAAATACAGGTCCCCAGCCCGGCTGAGCTGAGGCCATTCCGCCTACGAGGAGAAGTAGAATTGATAATGTGATTTGTCTGATTTTCATATGTATAAATGTTAAGGTTTAATCAATGAATTAGTATTAAAAAGGGCTTATTCAAAATTAATCAGCCCATTCTATACCTTCGATTGTACGTCTCCAGTTAAAATATTTATCCAAAACTTTCATAGAGGCCTCACTTGGCACAGAGCCCATTTTCGGTTTTTGATGGAAATACATCACTCGTTGATTTTCAGTTGTAAATGGCTCCCAAAAGGGTACGGCTTCACCGTTTGGATTGCCGTATTTCGCAAAGTTTGTCCAGTAATTGATCATCGCTTCTGAGATTGTGTGATCGGTAGGGGACGCCTGCCTGCTCTCAGGGTTTAAATGACCGAAA
>JAUIKE010000166.1 GCA_030430845.1 Bacteroidia bacterium
TCACGCCCTCCGGCAATCCGCCCCAATGCCGAATCAGTACCACTAACAGGCCAATACCCAACCCATAGATCCAAATACCCTTCGGTGTCAAAGGAGATGTAACCGGATCGGTAGCCATATAGACCGACCCGAGCAGGAGTCCTCCTGCTAAGATCATAAAAGTGGGGGTCGGATAATTTTGCGGATCGATCAGATGAATGATCCCTGAAAACACCACTACCGTTAATAAAATACTGAGTGGGATGCGCCAATTGATGATCCTGCGCCAAATCAGATAAATACCGGCCAGGATCAGCAAGAGCCCGCAGGTTTCTCCCAAAGAGCCGCTAATATTCCCAATAAGCAGATCCGAAACTTCGGTTGATATTTTATCGAATTTCATCGTGGCCAAAGGTGTAGCCGTACTGACCGCATCGATGGGTTCTCCCTGATAAAAAGGTGGAGCCAGATTGGTACCCCGCAAGCCCAGATAACGTCCGTCGGGCGGTTCCCAGGTGGTGATGGCTGTCGGAAAGGCGGCTTGCAGGAAGGCCCGGCCGACCAAGGCAGGGTTAAAGGCATTTTGCCCCAATCCACCCCAGATGATCTTGCCCATCCCGACGGCCACTACCCCGCCGATGAAGGCCATCCACAGCGGGAAGCCCGGCGGCAGGCACAGCGCGAGCAAAAGACCCGTTACGAGCGCACTGCCATCTTTGAGCGGATTGCCCAGTGGGCCTTTTCTTCCTAAAAAATGCTCCGTGACCAAACAGCCGGCAATGGCGGCTGCGCTCACCAACAAAGCACTTAAACCGAAATAGTATACCGCTGCCAGTAGAATGGGGATCAAGGTATAAGTCAATTCCCACATGATCCTGGGCGTAGTTGCCGTATCATGTAAAAATGGAGCAGTCGATATTTTAATATTTCCTTTATTCACAAACCTATTTTTTCTTTCTTTCTCTGATCATACCCTTACCTACACGGATGCTTTGCACCAAGGGAATGCCAGAGGGGCAAACGTAGGAGCAAGCTCCACATTCAAAGCAATCCAGCGCATTGTTTTCTTCCATCTCCTCCCACAAACCTTTCCGAGCTAATAAGCCGAGCCGGGCCGGATTGATAAACAACGGGCAAGCTTCCAGGCAGCGCCCGCAACGAATGCAGCTGTACGTATCAAATGGCTGTACTTCCTTTTGAGTCAGTACCAAAATACCCGAAGTGCCTTTCACCACCGGCGTATCCAGACTTTTTTGAACCACCCCCATCATGGGGCCTCCCAAGAGAATCCGGACAGCCTCATCGGTAATGCCTCCACAAAATTCGACCACTTCTCGCATGGAGGTGCCGATGGGTACCAGCACATTGGAGGGTCTTCGTACAGCGGGCCCCGTTACGGTCATCACCCGCTCGAAGAGGGCCTGGCCTTGGCGGAAGTATTGAGATAATGCAACGATGGTGCCTACATTGGATACCAGCACCCCCAGGTCGATCGGCAGTTTTCCGGCCGGCACTTCTTTCCCCAGAATAGCGCTGATCATCATTTTCTCGGCTCCCTGAGGGTATTTGACCTGTAAAGGAACTACCTCCACCGGGTATTTATCTTTTGAAGCTTCTCTTAAGGCCATGACTGCGTCCGGCTTGTTAGCTTCTATGGCGATGTATACTTTCTCGGCCTGGATGAAACCTTGCAGAATGGCCACTCCATCGATCAGGGCTTCGGCGTATTCGACCATCACCCGATGATCGCAGGTCAGGAAGGGCTCACATTCGCAGCCGTTCAGCATGAGATACCGGCATTCCTTGCCTTCCGGGATCTTGAATTTTACATGAGCTGGAAAGGCCGCTCCTCCAAGTCCTACAATACCTGCCTGCTGGACCGCCTCGACGAATTCATCCAGGTCCATGTCCTCGGGTTGTTTGGGGATAGGCTGATCCAGTTGTTGAGTAGAAAAGGAATCTGCTTTTATTTTTATGCCTGGCAGCATCTGCCCATTGGGATGGTCGAATAGGTCGATGGCTGTTACGACGCCATCCACAGGCGAGTGAAGGGCCACGGAAACATAAGCGCCGGCATCTGCGATTCGCTCTCCTCTTTTTACCCGTTGCCCTTTTTGAACAATGGGTTTGGACGGTGCGCCGATGTGCTGTAACAAGGGCAAGGTGTACTCTTCCACAAAAGGCATCCGCTCGATGGGCTTTTCGTTGGAGAGCTCTTTGTATTCTTCCGGATGTACGCCATGTCGGAAGGTCAGGAGCTTGTCTGTTAATCCGTTAGTGCTGGTTCCAAACATATCTGTCAGTTTCTGTGTAACTTTCCTTGCCGGGAAAGGACCATTAACTTATCGCTCAGCTTGCGTTTCACTTCTTTCATCATATTTTGTTCCTGAGACCTCAGTTTCTCTTCGTATTCAGATTTCAACTCAGTCATTAATTGCTCATACTTTGCCTTTACATTTTCTTCAATTTGCTGCTGGAGCTTTTCTGGGAAAGGTGTCAAAGCGCCGGCTACTTCTCTTAGACTATTCCACTGACGCAGAGCATTCTGTGTTGCATTGACCACCCTGATATCCGCTGCGTAAGGCTCCAGTTGTACCTCCTCGTTTATGGAATAAATAACAGGTATTTTTCCTTTACGGGAGGCCGCGTCCATAGCCAGAAACTCAGCCATTGGCAGAATTTGCTCTTCGGCCGCAGGAATTCGGAAATGTTTCTTCCAGGCCTTTTGTGCATACAGCCAATCAGCATAGGTCCAGGTATAAAGCATCGTTTTCTCTTCCTCGTCCTCCAAATAATTCAAGTCCGTACGAACCCAATCCTTTCCAGCATCCGGATTGGCATCTATTCGAATATCGGAAGCCAGGTAGCCGGAGGCGACGTCCGGATCAAACCGAAAGGAGGTAAAAGCCCTGGTTTGAAGCGCCAGGCTGGAAAGATCTTTCCAATTGCTTGTTTCATTTACAAAAACCTCTTCTTCCGGACTAAAAAGGTGAAATAATGCGGGTTTAAGACTATGGATGCCGTCGCGAAGCCCTTCATACAGTCTCTGCTTGTTAGTCAGGCTGCCCCTAAAAATCTGGGCATGCCGCAAGGACATGGCTGCAAAAAGAGCAGAATTCGACCGACTCAGAGCCGCGGTGGAGGTTTCAGCTGCCGTATCCAGCACCACAATTTTGATCGGCATGTCCAGCAGCAAGACATCCAGCAAGCTGTTATTATTATTTTGGGAAAAAACTTGTTGATCTCCTACCAGGAATAAAGGATTCAGCAATTGTTTTTCCTCTACCTTTAATTGATCCCAGCTTAGATGGCCAATTTCCCGGTCGTGTACTTCCGGCCTATACTTATCTTTCACTTCCAGTTCGCCCCTTCTGAGCAAGCGAACATTATCGATCAAATGGCGGCGCCAGCCCAGCATCATTCCCTTGAGTTTTTCCGGAGCAGCCCCCTCCCGATGCCAGATCACCGGTACCGTAAACGGATTGTAGGGATAATCTTCTGCCCAGGATAGGTTCGGACTTTCTACTAAAGAGATTCCATAACGAGCTCTGCCCCCTCCGGTAGGACCTTCGCCCAAATCCCAGGCCAGTTCTTTCAGGTCGTTGAGCAAGGCTATTTTACGTTGCAAAGCAGGGGTGTCGATCAATTTCGGCTGCCCCTCCGATTGCATATTCCGGATCACCGCATCGAGGGGTAATTTGCTTGCCTGCATCCCTTCAACAAGCAGCTGAAAGTCGTCATGTGGCAAGGCATCACTCAAATGTTGATGGATGTTAGCTGAGAGGTCGTCTATAAGCCTGCGAAGCTGTCCAAGCTGCTCCGATACCTGAGTTTGAATAACAGACTCCGTTACGGCGGCTATTAAATGCAGTATACTTTTTGAGGCAGCGCCCTCTTCCTGAGTGGCCCCTCCAGTAGTGGACAGATAAAAGTTTCGGCTTAATAAAGTGGCCGCAAACGGATCATAATCAGCCTCATAGACCATCCTTCGAATCGTATCGGATGAAGTATCGGGGAGTTGCTCCCAAACCTTTTGTGTTTGGAGTAATTGTTCTTCGAATGCTTTTTCAGAAGGTTTCAAAACCAAGGCCTCTTCCTCACACACTTCCACGCACAAGCCACAGCCGGTGCAGGAAACAGGATCTATGGAGAGGGAAAACAAGGCTCCTTTTCCTTTTTCCATCAGCTCAGGCTGGTGGAAAAAGGACTCAGTTGTAGCGACCGGGAAATCCCCCAGGCATCCACTGAGGATATCCACTTCTTGTTGGGCTTTTTCCAAGCGCTCACCGGAAAGCTTCATTTGTTTGGCCAGTTGTTGGAAAGCGGAAGGTAAAAAGTCGTTGACCGTTCGGATACTGTTTTCTTGTTCTTTTATGACCGTGCCAGCCATTTTAGCCAGGTTTTTGACCATTGGAGTCAGGCCTGTTACTGGAGTACCCTGCGGGGCTGCCATGTTCATTCCACCACGGATGAGTGATTCCAATTCAATGGCAATGGGAGGAATTGCTGAGTGTGGGCAGGAAGTGAAGCAAGCCCCACATCCCGTACAATTCATAGGTTCAAAGGCGGGTAAGTATTCCCGGCTATCCGCAACAGGAGCAAAGCCGGCTGTAGCAGCAGGCGCCAGTGGTAAAGCCTGATAGGGGTCGGCTACTAATTCCATTTCCATACCGCTTTGATAAAAACAAGCAGTATGATGGTAAAAACGCGATAGCTGGGTAAATGAGGGCCCAGCATCCTGATATTTTTGAATACTGAATGGTAGCTTGAAAACCCGCTCAGAAGTAGCCTCTTGATTTTGCTTTGAAGTTCTTATGGTTTCAGAAGAAATACCCGGATAAGCCCGTCGGATGCTTTGCAGTAATAGTTCGTGCTGTGGCAAGGGGCTCTTTTCACGGGTAAAATCAATGCCCAGAAAGATCCGATCCAATTGCTCATTTTTTGAGGTCATATTTTTCACCAAAGCCTTTAAGGTTTCCGGTGAAACTGATTGACTGTGCAGGGCAGAGAATAATTTAGGACTCTGCTTTCCAAGAATTTGCGCACTGGCCTTTACCTCACGAAACAGGGCCGCGTCCCCTTGTTCCCTTCCGCTGAAAGCTTCCAAAACCGTTACGCCTTTTTTCCCTTTTAAAAGAGCTGTTAATTGTTTTTCCGGGAAGGGGTAAAGTAATTTCAGGTTAAGACAGCCCACTTTTACTTTTTCCTGTGCCCGAATTTGTTCTACCGCCTCTTTTATCTTCGGGAAAACGGAGCCGGCGGTTAATATCAGGTAATCCGCTTTTTCAATTCGGCTGCTTTGAATCAAGGAAACCGAGTGGCCGCATGTTTGTCCATATTCTGCTACAACCTCTTCAATAATCTCGGGTAAGTGCTGGTTAAAAAAGCGATGTTGTGCAGCTCCTTCCAGATCAGCAGAGAAAGAATCTTTGCTCATCCCGCTCATGAGCGGCGTATCGAGGTTAAACCAATGCGGAACGGCCCGTCGGTCTTTTCCAAAAACAATCTCCTGTGAGGGAGTTGGAGCGGGGATATGACGGTCGGGGTCTCCCAAAAAGCGGCGCAATTGATCAGCAGTTGGGATATTTACCCGGCTTTCTTCCCAGGCAACATCCGTTCCATCCATGGCACAAATTCCAGGGATCAGCGCTCGCTCGGCCACTTTCCGGGCGATCAGGGCAAGGTCAACAACGTCCTGTAATTCGGCCGCTACGAATTGAAAGCATCCGCTTGTGCTGACTGATTTCAAGGCATTTAAAACAGTTAACTTTCCTGCCTCACTTTGCTTATTCCCCCTATTTGAAAAATGTATGACTGCCGGAAGGTGCTGTCGAGCTGCTTCTGATAATTGATTCTGGTTAGCGGTCAATTCCCTGCCCAGCAAAAAGGCACTGCTACGAAGGCCAGATACAGCCAGGCCCGCGAGTAAAGAAAGATCCGTTCCTTGTTCCTCATAAACCGTCCGGCCAAAGATATTTTTACCGGAAGTATTCGGTGCGGAATTTCCTGACAAAAAGCCTTCACCAATCCAGCGTTCCAACAAGCGAACCGTCTCTGCGCCGGTACTGGTAATAGCTTGTCCTAATATGTCTTTTTGCTCTTTCATAGCTCTTAATTAAATCAGGATTCCTCTGTAAACTTTTCAACGCGGCCGAGCGGCAGCCATACCGTCGGTCTTTTCTCAAATTGTTTGTCTTCTATCCAAACGATGGCATCGGTGGGGCAACGTAGGGTCGCCTCCGGTGAAGCCAGCTCGTTTTTTTCGTAATCGATCACGGCCAGATTATTGCGTATTGCTATCAATCCTTGTGGTGCATCAGCAACACAACGTCCACAGGCCGTGCAAGCCACCGAGCATTTGGATTCGGCATAATCTCCTTCTAACTGGGATTTACACTGAACGATCAGTTTTTGACTGACGGGCATTAGTTCGAATAAGTTCTTGGGGCAGATCTCCACGCAGTCGCCGCAGGCCGTACACTTTTCCGGGATGACGGTAGGCAGGCCGTCTTCATTCATATAAATAGCATCAAAATCACAGACTTTCTCGCAATCGCCTAGCCCCAGACAGCCCCATGAGCAAGCCTTCACCCCTCCTGTAACAACTGCCTCTCCGCGGCAGCTTTTCATGGTTCCGGCATACTCGGCCAGGCTGTGGGCTTCGTTTTTTCCTCCGGCACATAACAAGCGGGCCACTCTTTTTTCTTCTGTTCCCACTTCCACACCCAAATAGCTTGCGATGCGCTGAATTTCTTCGGGTGCACTGACGGTACATTTGGCAGGATTTACTTCACCGCCTACTACCCGCTCAGCAAAAGCCCGGCATCCAGGCTCGCCACAGGCACCGCAATTGGCATGGGGCAACATTTCCTCAACGATATCAATACGAGGATCTTCCTCCACTTTCAGTCGGCGGTAGGCTACCGCCAGGATGGTAGCGAATAGCAAGCCCAGCCCTGCGACGATTCCGATTCCTATGATGATTTCGTTGATCATAAATTTTCTGTTAGCTTTTTGACACTGACTTCAACTGACTGCTACTGATTTTCCCGGTTTTGATTCACCTAAAAACACCTTTCTTCTAATTCATTAAAGGTTTTAAAAGTCCAGACAAAAAGGACTACTGAAACGGCTCGGCCCTTTTTACCCACTCTTCCAAATTTGGCTCATCGGGATTATGCGGTGCTCCGGGATGTATAATCCGAACCGGGCAGTTTTCTGCCGCTTTCACAATATCAGCGAACGGCCCACCTGCGGGGTCTGCCACAAAGGCCTGTTTTTCAGCATTGTATTGAAAAACCTTGCTATTGGTGTCTATACATTCATTACAAGAGGTACAAAGAGGGGTATCGATCCAAGCTTCTCCTAATGACAGCACTTCTTCTTCCTGCTTCTCAGCAGGTGGCTCGACTTTTGTAACAGATCCAGGCTGCTCGACCTCCACCTCCACTTTTGGAGTCGGAGCATCTGCGCTTTTGGATACCGGCGAATCTGTCAGGATGGCATCGGTATCGAGGTCCAACAATACAGCAGCCAACTGTTCCATGGCCTGACGAGCAGAGGCCTCTTTTGCTTCGGCCAAGTCCTTTTTGAAGGAGGCCTCCATACTTGAAAGTTTTTGCTGCATATCCTCCTCTAATTCTTGTCTGAGTTGCTCTGTAGCCTTTTCAACATGATAGCTGTGAACGCCTGCATTTTCCTGGAGGTAGTGCCAGAAGTCAAGGCGTTCCTGACAAATTTGGACTAAAGGCCAGGCCACGGCAGCCCGCTCCAGTGTATTTTCTTTATTAATGAGCCAAATGAATGGAACCTTAGTCAAAACGTCTTCGCCGTTTCCTTTTAAGTAATCAGCCAGTGGAATTAGATCTTCACTCCAAAAGCAAGCAGGCACCAATTGGAAATAGTTGGCAAACCGCCTATCCTGAGCAGCAAAATCGGCAAAGGTAAAGGGGATCGTCAAAGTGGTTTCTTTTCCTTTTTGACGAATCGGTAATTGATGCTCCGGCCAGTCATTGTCCGTAGCCGGGTTATTTTGAATATCGAAACGATTGCCCCATTTCGGTCCCTGCCGGCTGTCGAATATAAAGCCGGGAAACTCCCTGCCCTCAACGGCTGCACTCGCCCAAAGATCCGTAGAAGGGCTGTGCCCTTGCCCGGCAAGCGGAGAAAGCAGGTAGAAAAGTGCAGGAGAGCTTGCCCGAAGGCCTCGCATAAATCCTCCATTCAAGTAGGCCGGTTCGACGACGGCCCCTTGTAATACAAAGGTGTTCCGGTGAGCAACAGCTAATGCACCGGGTTCCTGACGAAATACAACTTCTTCGCTGATATTCGTTTCACAACCTAACTGCTCGATCAGAAACTTAATCGGTCGGTTAGAGGCCAGAAGCCGGGAGAAGTCATCTAATTCTTTTGTTTTAATTTGCTGCCATTCTGCTACTAAGAGCACAGGTGAACAGGCCTGCATTTCTTGTTCGTTAAAATGATGCCAGTCAAAATGCTTAAAGAATTCGGCATGCCATTCAGAACTATAATTATTTTCTGCCTCGATTTTTCCTATTCTAATAGCGGCGAATAGATCCGCTGCTTTTTTCATGACCTCTTCAAAGGCATTGGTAGCTATTTGAGAAAGTCGGCCGCTTTCGGTTTCTTGGATAGAAAAGAATGGAAAACTATGTTTCCAGTCAATTTCTGTGGCTGAGCGGCCTTGCTGCTCCAGACATACCAAAGCCTCCTGATTAAAAAGCAATTCATCAGCCTTTTCAAGGGTTTTTAGTACGGAATCGATGCGTTGATATCGCTCTTCAGGGATGGCCTGAGATGCTCCGGAAGGCAACAGAGAAGATAATTCGTCGAAATTGAGGAAGGAATCTGCAAATTCCAAACTGGATTGCAAATGTTCCGGAGAATGCGCCTCACTTGTTTTTTCCTGTTCTACCTGGATAATATCCTGCAACTGATGAGATAATTGATTGATCTGGTCTTTAACCGTTTGCCTGGATTGTTTGAGTTGCCTGCCGATCATGATGCTAAGCATATGCAGAGCTGCGTTGGGAGAAAAAGGAATCAGCACCCCTTCTTTGGGTACTTTCCGCAGAAAACCTTTAATCTCTTCTGAAAACTGCTTTGCTTCCTCTCCGGAAATGGCCAGTTGAGCTTTCAATTCCTGTAAAGCCTCCTCCATTACAGGATAGGCCTTAAAAGGTTCATCAACCAATCCTAGCTTTTCTCGAATAATGTTTTCCAAGCGGATTAGGTTATCTTTTAAAATGCGGGCTTTTCCCTCTTCAGGAGCAAATTGTGCCACATAATAAGTCAGGAAATCAGGCAAGGTGAAAAAGCCTTTTTCCCCAGTTGGCCTATCATTCAACCAGCAGGGGTAGTCCCGCTGAGTAAAGTCGCCTCCCCAATAAGGCGCCAACAAGGCGGGATAAGTTTGCAACACTTCCGGCTCGTAAGGCATATTTCCCCCCTTCCCACTTTGGAAAAAAGCACGTAAATTTCTCCAATAGGCTTTTAGTTCTTCTTCAACAGGCGGTTCGGGTTCGGGCAAAACTGGACTTTCTTCAGGCTTTGAATAAGATAGCCATTGCCGCCCCTCTCCATCCTCGGGCTCCAGCCAATCTGTCGCTTCGGCCTTAAATAATTCATTTATTTTTTCTTTATTGGAAGTCGTTTTACTCATCAGGTACGATTATTGTTCCAACTAATTTTTTTCATCCTTCCAAAAATCCTTGTAATACCTGGCAAACCTTAGCTTAGGTTTACACGGCATATCGATCCAGGTGTTTGTTGACTGCTTCGATTTTCTCTTCCGGGCTTTTGCCCAGGTTATGCGCTCCATACAGGTCATATCTCAGAGCCTCTTTATTTTGATAGAACAGCCCCAGATAGGAATTGGAATGGTCTTCTGCCAAAGCTCTGGCAGCCTGAATATCAGAAGGATCATGCTCGAGGGTATGGCCGAATACCCGCTTGGTCGACTCGTCCGGTTCGATGCCGTTTTCATGTGACAGCAAAACGAGGTGTTCTCGATCACTGGTCATTTCTTTAACCAAGGGACCCATAAATTTGGAGCAACGCATGATAATTTTGACAAAAGAAAAGCCTGGATGCTCATAAGCCGCTTTGATAGTGGCAAAAAGGTGTCCAGGAACCCAGTCGGCTGTTTGAGCCACAAAGGACGCATTAGACATCCCCAGAGAGGTTTGAAGTGGATTGACCGGAGGCAGTACCGACCCATGGGGGTGCGTGTTACTCACGGTCCCCAGGCGGGAAGTCGGAGAAGTCTGCTTTTTGGTCATACCGTAAATCTGATTATCGAACATCAGGGTCGTGATGTTCATATTGTAACGGATGGCATGTATCCAGGCGCCGGCACCTATAGAACAGCAATCTCCATCACCGGTCACCACAAAAACGTGGAGGTCAGGCCGTCTGAACTTTACGCCACAAGCCACGGGAAAGGCTCTGCCATGCAGCCCATGAAATCCAAAGGTATTCATGTAGTGAGGGAAGCGGCTTGAGCAGCCGATACCCGATACAAATACTGTTTTTTCAGGAGGGAGTTGTTCTTCCCGACAAAGACGCTGGACTGAAGACAGCACGGCATGATCACCGCATCCCGGACACCAGCGTGCTACCCCCTTTTCATAATCGCTGAGTGTGTAGTATTTTTTTGGTAAATCACATACGAAATCTTGCTTTATTCCAAACATGGTTAATTATTTTTTAGGTGGGGTTGTGTAAAAACTCGTTCCTCGTTTTTACCCACCTCCAAAAAATATATTATTGGTTGTGTGAAAAGGCCGAAGAACTTTTCACACAACCCCAAATCATTTTTCTATTTCAATTTACTCACCTCTTTTTGAATCATTTCCAGGATATTCCCAGGCTGCAATGGCCGTCCGTGCACATTCGAGAAGCAATCCACATCTACCAGTGTACGGGCGCGTAATATCCAGGCTAATTGAGCATATCGACGATTTTCAGGAGTAACAAGAGGATCATCCGGCGAATCGCTATAGTTTATTTCGACTGTCATTACTTTTTTGAAGCGCTGGAAAATTTCTTTTACTCCAGGTTCCAACGGACTGAGGAAGCGAAGGTGAATACTGGATACTTTCGCTCCAGCTTCACGGGCTTTATCGACGGCTTCTTCGATAGCACCTTGCGTAGAGCCCCAGCCGACGATCAGCAGGTCGCCTTCTTCATCACCATGAACCTTTGGTGGTTTCAGGGTACGACCAAAAGCGGCTAGCTTACGGCTGCGCATAGCGGAAGAATGCTGATTCACTTCGGGCAGATAAGACACTTTCCCCTGTACACTATGAGCAAGGCCTGTCAAAGTATATTCCCCTCCTACCTGACCGGGCACAGGTCGTCTGCTCAGGCCGGTTTTTTCATCCCACTGATAGGGTTTTCCGACTTCTTTCCAGGGGCTTTGATCGACTGGAGGCGACAGCCACTCCTTACGCAGTTCTGGTCTTGGGAAAGGTTGTACACCGGTAGCCAGGTTAGCATCTGACAGCAGCATGACGGGCATGCGGAAGGATTCGGCAATTTTGCGAGCCAGTATCACAAAATGGAAACATTCCTCAATAGTTGCCGGTGCAAGAACCACTTTAGGAGCATCCCCGGGTTGCCCATAGAGGACCGCCAGTAAGTCAGACTGTTCTACTTTGGTCGGCAAGCCGGTAGAAGGGCCTCCTCTTTGAACATCTATAACTACCAGGGGAACTTCGGCCATCACAGCAAGGCCGAGGAATTCGGTCTTTAAGGCAATACCAGGCCCCGAGGTAATGGTAACGGAAGTTTTACCGGCATAGGATGCGCCAATGGCAAAACCTACAGCAGCCAGTTCGTCTTCAGCCTGGTGGATGATCCCACCGGAATCTTCTATACATTCAGCCAGATGATGAGAAGTAGAGGTAGCTGGTGTGATCGGATACATAGAACATAATTCAATACCAGCAGCCTGAATACCAAAGCTGAGGGCCTCATTGCCATTCATCACCACCAGTTCCTGGTCCGTTTCTACGGCCGGAACATCATAGCGCAATTCCAGGTTAGCAGCGGCCCAGGCATAACCGGCTTCCAGAAGTGCCAGGTTAGAATCAATGACTTGTTGTGATTTTTTACGGAAAATGTCCTGAACCTGGCGCTTTGCTTTATCGAGGCTTCGATTATAGATATGGCAAAGCATACCCAGCACCCACATATTTTTACCCCTTTTGGGATTGGAGACCAATTTCAGACATTCTTCTTCCATAGGGATTTCATACAAGACGAAACCTCTTTTCCGGAAGTCTTCAATAGCCGTCGCATAACTTTGTCGGATGGCTTCGGACTCATCGGTGGCCCATTTATTTTCGATCAGCATAATGGTCCCTTCCCGATAAGCATCCTGATCGATTCTGGTATAAGGTACGATTTCATTAAATGCGACCAGAAGATCTGCCTCATCTCCTGCATTGGTAATTTTTTTGGACCCAAATCTGATTCGTATACCGGAGGCGCTCTCCTTGGTTCGCGGCGGGGGTTGAATGTCAGCAGGGATGATCTCTACTGTCCAAACGCCATTGCCCATTTTGGCAGAAATGGCGCCGAAGCTTTGTCCGGCTTTCTGAGCACCCTCGCCTGAGTCGCTGACAATTTCAATAATGTGTTCTTTGAGTTGTGTTCTTTGATTGGTTTTGGCTGGGGTATCTACCTGAAAACCGTTGCTGTTTTTCATATCATACTGGCTTTGTATTGGCTTAGGACCTATAAGCTGATGGTCAGCGAGGACCTTATTCCATAAATAATGAAAAAGTTCCCATTAAATTGGGCTTTTCAACAGGGCTTACCAATGATAGAAATCAGCTAAACGAATGACCATTCTCATAAGTAAAAAGGGAGGGCGGCCTGGGCCGCCCTCCCTTTTTACTTATCAATCTTTCGTGAGGCGCATATCTTTATTACGGGTGAGTTTTTTGATAAATTGGACGGGACGGAACCGCAGCGCGCTCCAATCGGCGTCGATCGCAATTTGTCGGACGGGCTCAAATCCGAGGTCTCCCAGAGGCTGCCATCCATGATCACGAGAAATATCGGTGGTATATTTTTTAGAGGACTTTTTAGTATAGGCCCACCAAAACAGTCCATCTTCCACGAGCACCTTGGCAAGAGAAGGACTCCATTTTTTAATATCGGCGGCCTGGCCGGCAAAGCAAAGGATCAGATGGTAGGCTTGGCCATCCTGTGGTTCTATATGGAGCTCAAAATCTTTCATCTCTTCCATTTCGGAGAGAAATGAGTCGGGAGCCTGGCAAACCAGGATAGGGCCGGCCCCCTTGTATTGCATTTTCTTAAATATAGCGTTCATAATATAGTTTTAGCCACAGTCTTTCAAATTCGACCTTCGTCCTTCTAATTCCTACTGCTTCCCAATGACCTGCATTCTACGCAGGAACAATTTGGCGCGGCTTTGCTCTACGGGTTGAATCTCCAGTTTTTCTCCATCTGGTAATTCAATGAGCAGGTCACCTTTTTTCATTTTCAACAATTCCTCGTTGAACCGAGGGTTATCAGAGGTCAGGTCCAGGATACCCTGTTTGAAGCCCAGGAAGTAGTAATAACCACTGGGAGATTTTAGGTAAATGTACAACCGATCGTCTTCATTGGAGGGCATTTTAAATTCTACAAAACCCTCTATCATTTTGTTGACAGGCTCCCCATTGATACTAGAGAGTCCTAGTTTTTCCGTCGTATTTACAAAAGACTGGTATTCCGAATCCCAGGTAAGTTCTAAACGACTAAAGAAGAAATCAAAAGGATTGAATTTTTTAGGCACCTCCAAATAACCTGACGACATAAATGTCAGGGCTTCTCTGATTTCAGGATTATCCGGGAAGATCTGAGAAGCGGCCATTTTGTAGAAGCCCAGGTCCGTCAGATACGATACATTCGGAGTAGCGAATGCTGAACTGATGATATCATCGGCGATGATCTTAAGAAACTTCTCCGGAAGAGCCATTTTAATGCCCGCCATGATCTTCATATTGACCGGAGGAGCAGGTTCAGCAACTTTGACAGAGTCGGGGTTTATGGGCTCATCCAACATTATATTAGGATTAACCGGCTCTTCCTGGGGAAGATCCTTCAGAAACTCTGCCTCCGTCTTACCGGCGGCCGTAACGCTGATCAATTTGAGGCCCGAACCAATATTGATGGCCCCTTCTGCTTGTACGAGGCCGGTTTTGTTACTTAACACCAACTTATTGCCACGGACCTGCTCCGTGAAGATCCGGGTAGAATCGCCGAAGATAAATTCGTCTTTTTCTTCATCGTATTTAAAATATCCCGTAACCGGTAAAACAGTTCGATCATTCCGATAATATAAAGGCATCATAACACTCGGATAGATCCGAGAAGTTTCTTTACTCAAAAATATACCGGTTGACAGTCTATCTCCCTCTGGGCTCAAAGGTCGGTCATATTCGATGGCCAGGTCTTTTTTGTCCCCTTCACTTTTTACAGAGAACCAATAGGGTTTGGGTAATTTATCTGAATTAATTTTGGCAAATCCGTCAAAAAACAGGTTCCTGGTATCAGAAGAAAGGGTGATGGTACCCTGAAAACCTGTTTTCAGGTCAATAATAAAATTATCACTTTCTTTTACGGCTCCTTTAGCCCTCGTGGCTGTCGGACGCTTACTAATAGGACCGCTCCCTACCCGGGTTCCGATGATGTTGGCGAATTCAATTTCTTGTTGTTTGTCACCAACGTTGTACTCATAAAAACCGCTACCAGTGTAGTTTTTCCGTCCTCTGATGTTAACGGTCGCTCTATTGATTACATGGTACTTTGTCACTGTATCGGCCACAATGCGGGCGCTTTCGAGGGTTGTCATAACACCTCCGGCCTGGATTTCCACCTTTCCACTATCCGGATAAATCAATGCATCGGCAGAAACGATGTAAGGCACCCCCCCTACCTTTAAGGTGTTGGTAGTGAGGTCGTAGTTGGCGGTTGGGCCCTGAAACCTCAAAGAATCCTGATCTTCAATAATAGAAAGAAACTGTCCCAGGGAGCTTTCATCAGAATTAAACTTAACTAACTCTTTCTCAATTTCCCATTCAAATTCATTCATCGACGTTTCATATCCATTATAGGGTAAAGAGGTTTTGCTAAACTTGTCATTTGTAAGGAATTCCCCTCTTTGCTCATCAAAATCCACATAGGCCTTCACATTCTGAGTAGTAAGGGCAGGTTTACTATTTGCATTGGCAGAATTATACGCTAAAATGTTCAGGGAAGTAGTATCCGATTTAACGGAAAAAGCCCCAAATGAAAAGTAATCGGAAGTCATATTGGCCCGGTCCCAGTTAAAGATCCCATTCCCTTTTAAACCTCCGGGGGTTAGGATGGACTGCCCCTCCAATCGGTGCTTCTCTTCTTTGAATAAATAGAATTGGTTGTTTTCGGAATTAATGTACATACTGTCCTTGAAGGGTCGCCAGTTAATACTCACATCCAATCCTTTGGCCTGGGGGACTTCCACCTCCGATTCCCTGTCCTCTTCGAGGTAGAATTCATCTGCTTTGGCAGTCATCTGCTCCGGTCGGAAATCAATGTCCTCCGCATCCAGAGAGGCACCAAGATACTTTACCCGACCTTTTCCTTCCAAGCCTTGATTACTGAGGTTAATGATACCCGTATACTTTCCCTTGCCGTCATATAATTCATTCCCCTCATCTGGTGTTTCGGTGGTCAACCCCAGAGAGCCGTCAGGCTGTAGCTTCAGCGTATCAGAAATGACCGGAAAGATATCGGCCGGGAATAATTTTCCTTTAAAATTGATATCAATCGGCAAGTAATAGTCTAAATGATCAATTCCGAAGGGGTCCAGGCGGAAGTAAAAATTATCTCTTGAGTAAGTACTATCCTGGATATCGGCCCGATCGTAGTACACATAAGAATAATCGGTCGTTTGGAGAGAGGGGAACATCTTTATTTCTTCCTGACCCGACTTATTGTGCGGAGCATCGATCATCAACACCCCTGTCAGGTCCTCAATACGCGAATCGATGCCATATGCGAGCGGACGGCCTTTTTTATCTAACTCTCCTGTAGGAACAAAGAGGTCAAAATAATCAATGGTATCCAGTTCTATCCTGAATTTTTCATAATTAAAATGGAATTTCCGCCCGGTGATGATGCTAAGCCCTGCAAACAGCTTGCCGTCAAAGTCCATATCCCGATTACCTTTGAGAATAACCTTCTTATCTTTCGGTTGGATCCCAACTCTCTGCTTGACGCTAAACTGTATACGATCCACCCCGTCAATGCTGATGTAGTTATCTTTGTAGTTGAACTGAGCATTTACGCCTGAGGTATCGGAAGTGATCTGTAACACATCATAATCCACTTTTTGCTGCTTGGCATTGGCATAGTGAAAAACCTTGTCCTTTACTTCCACCTCTTTGTAGGTGTCATCATAATTAATAAAACCGCCGGCCACCATTTCATAGAGCAGGTTTTCGATATTGCGTACCTCATAATTTGGATTGAGTCGTTTGGCCAGATCGTGGGCATTGAGATAGTTCAGGCCCTGATCCTCAGCTACCTTTTTGATCGTGGCAATAGGATTTACGGAGGCAATATTTTGCAGCCTGTAATAATCGCTTTCATTAAAAAAGTGAAGAGATTGAAAGCTAATCGAAGGTTTATCAAAAATTTCCACTGCTTCTTTTCCGATCACCACCGAATCTTTATCAAAATAAGCTACCATGCGATCCGCATTGATGTTCACCTGGTGGAAGGAACTGAAAAAAGGATTTTTATCTGCTCCTTTATCTCCTCTGATCAGAATCATTTCCTTTTCGGGAATATTGAAGCGAATACCTACGGAGGGGTGAAAAATAGAATCCTGATCACAGTAAACACTTGCATTTACTTTTTCCCCGTATAATTGCGTACCCTGACGAATAACAAACTGCTCAGAGTTTCCTTTAAACATTAGCTTTCCCTTGTCATCAAAAATCCGGATTAGAGACGGATTTTCTTTAGTCCCCTCTCCGTAGATAGTCGTCCCCTGAATTCGAACGCCTCCCTGGTATTCAATACCATCTCCAATATTATTGATCTCCAGTTGCTGTTCGTAGGATTTAAAGCGAGGAAAAGAGGTGTTCCCTCCTTTACTGACCGATACGATCTTATCGCTAAAAGATCCCTTCACCAGGCGTTTTCCCAGATATTGAGGAAAATACAGGCGTGCATCCTCCACAGCATAAATATTTTTGCTAACCTCTAAGGAGTATTCCGGAAACTCTACATATATTTCCTCTTCCTCCTCTTTTTCCAGACGATCCCAGTTTACTTTTCCGCCTTTACCTTTCCAGATTTGAGTGGTTGGAAAAAAGACTCCTGAGGTTTGGGAGATAATCATTGAATCTTGCTTGTGCTTCGACATGATGTCCACTTCATCGAAGCGAACCACCGGCTCATTTTCGATGAGATCCAGTTTGAAGTCATCTGACAAAGCAAACCAGGAGGTCCCGAATTCGGAGTACTTTAAGGCTTTCTTTTCGTAGAAAGGTCTGGTAAAAGTCAAAAAGGTCAGCAAGGGCTTGGTTCGGCGCGTTTGGGCGATCTCCTCCAGCATTCGTTCTACCACCAAGTTCCATTCTTTTAGTTTTTCTTCGCTGGCTGTACTTTTTTTGATTACACTCAAGCAATCGAAATATTGAGAAAAATAAGGACTTGGACTTAATCGCAAAGAAAGCATGGCATTACCAACTTCGTAGATCTTGTTTACCTCTTCATCAGAGAACATACCTCCGTTAAATCCATTGGCAAATTCTTTATAAATGTCCTCCACCTTTTTCATTTTGTTGGAGGTCATGTAATCTTTTAGCTGGACAATGAATTCGGATCTCACCTGAGAAAAGGTATCGAGATATTGTCCATTGAGGTTGATAACAAAAAATAATAATAGCAGGGTGAAAGAAAGGTATACTTTGTGCATAGCCGTATAAATTTATTTAAAATGGGGGGTACACCGTGTTAATTTGATGCACACTTTAAAATAACGCTTTATGGTAAAAGTTTCATACACAACCACTCCCCTTTTTCTAGTCGGCTAGTTAGCGTAAAGCCATTTTTTTGGATCGCTTCCCTGATCAGCGCCTCGTCCTGCTTCAAAATACCGGAAATTAACAGGATGGAGGTCGGTTTCATTTTTTTTCGCAAAGGACGGAGGCTTTCCAAAATCACGTTCCTGTTAATATTGGCCAGAATTAGATCATACCCCTCGTCGATGACCGCCTGTAGAGTGCCGTGAATGGCCCTGACATTAAAAACATCGTTGATCTGGGCATTTTCTATAGTATTTTCATAAGCAGGTGCCTCTATATCGACGGCATCGATCTCCTGGGCGCCCATTTTGGAGGCAAGAATGGCTAAAACACCGGTCCCACATCCATAATCCAATACTTTTTTATGGGTAAAATCAAGGTCTTCCATCATTTTGATCATCATAAAAGTCGTTTCATGATGACCAGTGCCAAATGCCATTTTAGGGTTAATCACCAGGTCAAAGGTCACTTGTGGATCGGCAGGATGAAAATCTGCCCTTATCATGCAGAAGTTGTCTACTTTTACCGGCTGAAAAGCAGCCTCCCATTCTTCATTCCAGTTTTTATCCGGAAGTAACTCATACGAATACCTAAAATCGTATTGCTCCGCCAAGTCCTTAAGCATAGGTTCCACCTGACCAGGCTCGACCTCCTCCGCCAAATAGGCCTCCAGTCCTTCCGCTTTTTCTTCGAATGAATCAAAAGGAAGATACTCTGCTAACAGCGCTATGAGGATTTCTTGTTGTGAAGGCGCTGCTTTGATGGTGTAGACGTAGTAGGACATTGTTGGATATTTGATGTTAGTTGTTGGATAACCTGTCCCGCTAAAAGCGAGATTGGATAAAGAAATTCTTTTCTAAAACCTTTATTAGGTTAAAAAATATCCCCTAACTTGGAACCTTAGAACCTTAGAACCTTAGAACCTTAGAACCTTGGAACCTCCTCCCTACCCAAACACCTCTTTATTAGCAGCCTTCAACGTATTAAGCAACAAAGCGACTACCGTTAACTGACCGACTCCACCGGGTACGGGTGTAATATAGGAAGCTTTAGGAGCCACTCCGTCAAAATCAACATCTCCCACCAGGCGGTATCCTCTTTTTCTGCCGGCATCTTCCACTCGATTGATCCCTACATCAATAATAACGACTCCTTCTTTTACCATATCGGCCGTCACGAAATCGGCCCGGCCGATCGCAGCGATAATGATGTCCGCACGAAGGGTATGTTCCTTTAGATTATTGGTACGGCTATGGCAAAGCGTAACCGTTGCATTGCCCAGCTTAGCTTTTCGTGAAAGCAGGATGCTAATAGGTGTCCCTACAATATTACTTCGTCCAACCACCACCACTTCCTTGCCCTCCGTTTGAATATTCATCCGGTCCAGCATCTGTAGAATACCATAAGGCGTTGCGGGAATATAGCTGGACATCCCCTGAGCCATGCGTCCGAAATTCACAGGATGGAAGCCATCCACATCTTTTTTGGGATCGATGGCCAGTGTTACTACGTGCTCATTAATATGATCAGGCAGCGGCAATTGAACGATGAATCCGTCGATTTCATCATCCTTATTGAGTTGGTCTACGATTTCCAGCAAGGCTTCCTGGCTGATATCTGCAGGGCGGCGGATGAGGGTAGACTCGAATCCGACTCGCTCACAGGAGCGGACCTTGTTGCGAACGTAGGCCTGGCTGGCAGGATCTTCACCCACAAGTACAGCGGCCAGGTGGGGGACCTTTTTACCGGCTTCTTTTAATTGCAGCACGGTTTCGCTTAATTCATCTTTAATGGTATTGGCGAGGGCTTTTCCATCGATTAGTTCCATAGGTAGTATTGATTAGGGTGTGGGTATTGAGGTAAGACTCCGGAACCCCACACTAGGGTTAACAACTTTTTTTGCGATAATACAAAGAAAAAAGAAGTTAAAGAATAAAGGAGCGGCCCTTTATTCAAAATTTTTAGCCCCCAAAATGTGAACTAAAACACCCGAATCAATTGTAAAGGCTGCCGGCCGGCAGCCTTTACAATTAGAATTATTTATAGTGAACTACCACCCCCAAAGGAGGTGGCTTCAAGGAACGCATGGGCCAAAGGCCCAACATAAACCTTGAACTTTAGACGCTTCATCGCAATTTGCACCTAGAAAGTTAGGTGGCTGACTATCACT
>JAUIKE010000167.1 GCA_030430845.1 Bacteroidia bacterium
GAGCTTCGTTCGATCAATGCGAGGATCTTCAAGTTCACTAAAAATGCTGCTCAGTTTTTCAAGGTGATTTTTCGGCTCCATCTTTTTGAAGCCAAGTTAATCTTATATTTTAGATGCGTTTGCCCTGTCCGTGGTTCCAGGGGTTCTGGTCGGAATTAGAAAATGGACTATATTCTTCAGGCCTGTCCGCCTTAGGCACGAATGTCTGCTCAAGGGGCTTTAGACGGTTGGTGGAGTGGGAAGAACCATGTACCTCGGTGGTAGTTAGTTGTTGGCCGTGTCAAAAAACAAGCTTGTCCATTCAGCGTAAACGCCGAATACCGGACATTCTAAAGAATGTAGTCCATTTTAAGTAGACTACAACAAAAAATAGCCAATTAATCATATGACCAATTGACTATTCCCCCTGTGGGTTATACTGGATTCGAACCAGTGACCTCAGCCCTGTCAAGGCTGCGCTCTAAACCAACTGAGCTAATAACCCTCGTTTTTCGTCGGACAGCAAAAATATAATTAATTGGGGGACTAAACAATAAAAAAAGAAAAAATGCTCCGCCAGGAGCATTTTTTCTTTTTTTATTTAAGTTCTATTCCTTAGAAGTAGAATCTGCCACCAACACCACCGCCAAAGTCCACATCCGAACTATTACTCAAGGCAATGCGCGGCGTAATATGGCCAAACAATTCAAACTTGTCGATAATAAAATTCAAGCCTAGGCGGCCACTCAAACCGAGTTCTACGTCGTTGTTGTCATTGTCGAACAGGCCGTCACTGACCGAATTTTCGCGGATTCCGATAAAGGCACCCGGCCCGTAGTATAAATGTACCACATCACTGTTTCCTAAATGCGTTTCCCAAATGGCGTGGGCGTTCAAAAAATAAAAATCGTCGAGGTCCCAGGCGGCCAGGAGGTCCAAAGAAGCTCCGTCCGCATTATAGAAATGTAAGGTCACACCCGATGGCTGTCCGAATTGAAAGCCGAGCCCGACATCTCCGTCCACTCGCTGGGCTTTCATGGTGAAAAATGCAAAAATCAAGATTACGGATAAAATCAATCCTCTAGTATTCATGGTCTTTTAGTTTGGTTACATTTATATAATAGGGGAAATGGAGGCGATGTTCGATGGTTCTTTCTTTTGTTTAAGAGCCCGGCTCGGCTGTTTTGACACAGACTGAAACTGACTTCAACTGATTTTCACGGGTTTGTTACTGCTAAAATGAAAATTCATCGAGTCAAAAACCTCCACGTACTCCTCGACTTATCCAAAAAGCAGTAAATTCCCCCATAACCCCAGAACCTTTCAAACAAAATTCAACATGAGAAGAAAAAACATTGTCCTACTCCTATCACTAATTGCCATTCAATCCACCGCCCAATCCTTCTACTTCGGGGCCGACCTCTCCTACGTCAACGAGCTAGAGGACTGCGGCGCCGTTTATTATGAGGAAGGGGAAGCCAAAGACCCATACGCCATTTTCGCCGACCACAACACGAACCTGGTCCGATTGCGGCTTTGGCATACACCCAGCTGGTACGATGACATCAATGAAGGCCATCGATACTCCGACCTGGCAGATGTGAAGAAGAGCATCCGGCGGGCCAGGGAGCAGGGGATGGAGGTCTTGCTTGACTTTCACCTGTCAGACAACTGGGCAGACCCCGGCAAGCAAGTCCTTCCCAAAGCCTGGGAAGCGGTGGCGGATGATCTGCCGGCCCTGTCCGATTCCCTATACCTATATATATATGGTACGCTGAATGAGCTTCACAGCGAGGATTTACTACCTGAAATGATCCAAATAGGCAATGAAACCAATCGGGGCATCCTGCAAACGCAGGCCCAGAACGATGCGGGCTGGAAGCTCGACTGGCCACGCAATGCCACACTTTTTAATTCGGCCATCCAGGCGGTTAGAGACCTGGAGGTGGAGATTAGTCAATCCATTCAGATCATGATCCACATTGCCGGCCCGGCCGACGCGCCCTGGTTCATCGACAACTTTGTGGCCAATGGCGTGACCGACTTCGACCTCATCGGCCTGTCGTATTATTGGCAGTGGCACAGCGAGGCCAGCCTGGACGGGGTAGGGGACATCATCCAAAATTTCCGGACGAAGTACCCCGATTATCAGGTCATGATTGTCGAGGCCGGCTATCCCTGGACTTCGAATTTCAGCGACCAGGCCAATAACATTCTGAGCAGTTCTCACCCGAATTATCGCCCTTTCAGCCCACATAACCAGGCCGACTTTCTCATTGCGCTCACGGAGCAAGTCCTCGACAACGACGGCTCGGGCGTCGTGTACTGGGAGCCCGCCTGGGTGTCGACGGATTGTTCCACGCAATGGGCGAAAGGCTCTGCTTATGAAAATGCCACCTTCTTCGATTTTCAAAATAACTTACTCACCGAAGGAGGGATCTCGTGGATGACTCATGAGTACGATCAGTTAACGGATACAGAGGAGGTAGAAGGCGCTTCAAAATTTTCGATTCAAGTATTTCCCCGTGAAAAAAGACTGTTGGTGAATGCTAATACGGATTCGGATCCTGCCCAATTGGGCATTTTTTCTGTAGATGGAAAGCTTTGGTATCGAAATAAAATTACGTTTGGAAAAAACGAGTTGGATCTGGGGAATTTGCCTCCTGGGATCTATGTGGTGATGGTATGGCAAAAAAATAACATATGGAGCGAAAAAATATTTTTTTGGTAAAAAAGAGCTAATCTGCTTGTTTTCAGACCTTTTTACGAAAAAAGAATTCCTTTTTGCAAAAAATTATACAATGAAATGTCAAAAGTCATTGGTGGAAATACCAATAATTGATTACACTTGCAACGCTTAGTGTTAATTTTACATTAAATAAATACAAGGATTAGTACCGGGGATTTAAAACTTTTATTTAATTTTATGCGCTGAATAAAATTTTTATCTGTTTACCTCCCTGTATCTGAAATAAATTGAAGGAATTTGAATTCCTAAATTATAACTCCAAAACCCACCTGCAAGACAACTAGCAGCAGGAAAAAGCAAATTAATACCAAGCCCTTAACCATCTTATAGAACCATGTTTGAACTCGAAAGAGAGTTCATAGCTAAAGATGTAAAACAACCAAAATTAGTAATTTATGAAACTTATAGTCAATCACTACTCAAAGGCAGTGCTCTTTGTTGTAGCACTGCTTTTGTGCAATTTCACCTTTGCACAAAGGACTATTCAAGGGACCGTGACGGACGCTGAAAATGGCGAGCCCCTCATTGGTGCCAACATCCTGGTTGTCGGTACCAGTACAGGTACGGTAACCGATTTTGATGGGAAGTATTCCCTCGATCTTCCTGACGGAGCTACCCAGCTCGAATTTTCTTACACTGGATATCAGTCTCAAACCGTTAACATTGGAGCTTCCGATGTGATGGACGTTCAACTTTCAGCAGGAGAGCTGCTGGATGAGATCGTCGTAATCGGTTATGGTTCGGTGAAAAAAGAAGATGCCACCGGATCAGTGTTGGCGATTTCCGATGAAGATTTTAACAAAGGAGCCCTTGTATCAGGTGAAAACCTGCTGACCGGTAAGGTAGCCGGTGTACAGATCACTCCTAGTTCACAGCCGGGTGGCGGAGCCAGTATTCGCATTCGCGGTGGTACTTCTATCAATGCCAGTAACGACCCATTGTATGTAATTGACGGGGTACCTGTCGGAAACGGCGGTAACCTGGCCTTCTACGTCAACCCGAATGACATTGAGACCTTTACGGTGTTGAAAGATGCATCTGCCACTGCTATCTATGGTTCTCGCGGTGCGAATGGGGTTATTATGATCACGACTAAGAGAGGAAAAAAAGGAAGTAAGCCAAGATTTTCCTTTAATGCATTTAATTCATGGGCGTCGATTCCCGGGGATCTTCCGGTATTGTCACCTGCTGAATTTCGCAATGTTGTAACATTCAAAAGACCAGATCGCTTGGAAGATGTGGGGCCGGAAAGAACCAATTGGTTGGATGAAGTCAGCCAGACGGCCTACGGTCAAAGCTATGATATGAGCGTGACGGGTGGTGGCGAAAACTTCGGATACCGGGTTTCGGCCAACTACCAGAATATCGACGGGGTGATCAAACCTTACAATGCCGAAAGGATCGGTTTGAACCTGGCTTTCGATATGACCATTTTGAATGACCAACTCGATATTTCGACTAACCTCAAAGGGAACTTCAACAAGAGAGACCAGGAGCGTGGTGTGATCGGTAACGCCTGGGGCTATGATCCGACACAGCCTGTGTATGACCTGGCCAATGTCGCCTACGGCGGCTACTTCGAATACGGTGTTGCCCTCGGGCCAAGAAACCCCGTATCACAGATCGAGCAACAGGAAAACCTTTTTGAAGAATTTGGTAGCATTGGTAACATCGAATTCGATTTCAAACCCAGCATCATCCCCGGCCTGAGCGCCAAGTTGAATATGGGGTATGACATCGACAACAACGATTCCAAGTTTTTCTCACCAACCACCTTTACCAGGCCTCCAACCGACGACCGAATGGGGAACATTTTTATCAGCAATGGTAAAAACATCAACCTGCTGTTGGATGCCTATCTGACGTACAAGTTCGACCTGAATGTTGATAACGCTTTTGAAGTGCTGGCCGGTTATTCTTACCAGGACTTCACTTTTTCCGGAAATTCCATTAATGCCTGGGATATCGATACCGACATCTTTGGCTATAACAACCTCAGCCCAGCCACCGAATTTATCTCAACCAGCGGGATTACGGATAATCGTTTGATCAGTTTCTTTGGTCGTTTGAACTATACTTTTAAAGACAAATATTTGTTAACCGCTACGGTACGTAGAGATGGCTCTTCCCGTTTTGGTCCTAACAATCGTTGGGGGACGTTCCCATCGGCGGCTTTGGGATGGAGAATTTTGCAGGAGCCATTCGCAGCCGGCTTGTCGGACCTTTTCTCTGACCTGAAACTGAGAGTAGGATATGGTGTAACGGGTAACCAGGAGATCGGTGATTTCCAGTTCCTACCTCTGTACTCCATTTCTGATTCCAGAGCGAGGTATCAGTTTGGCGATGACTTTATTACAACGCTTCGTCCGAATGGTTATGATGCCGGCCTGAAGTGGGAGGAAACGACTTCCTGGAACTTTGGATTGGACTTTGGTTTTGCCAATGGACGTATCAGCGGTACCATTGAGTACTACTACAAAAACACGGATGATCTGTTGTTCACCGTAAACGTACCGGCCGGTACTAACCTGACCGACCGTGTTCTGACCAACATTGGCGAGTTGGAAAACAACGGTATTGAGCTGACGCTGAATGCGGTCGTATTGTCCAAACCGGAAATGAGCTGGAACCTGTCCTTTAATGGGGCTTACAACAGCAACGAAATCAAGGTGTTGGATGGTGAAGGATCCGGTGGTATCCAGACTGGGGGTATCTCAGGAG
This sequence comes from Bacteroidia bacterium, assembly GCA_030430845.1. Taxonomy (GTDB): domain Bacteria; phylum Bacteroidota; class Bacteroidia; order Chitinophagales; family Saprospiraceae; genus JANQPA01. Next base: position 5,450 of record JAUIKE010000167.1, read on the forward strand.
GGGTAGGTAGCAATGTGCAGTTACTGCAAGTAGGCTTCCCTGTTAATTCCTTCTACTTGTTCGAGCAAAAATATGACAGCAACGGACGTCCGCTTATTGATGGTGTGGATCACAATGAAGACGGAACGATTGATAATGCGGATATGTACGTTGACCAAAACGGAGACGGAATGGTGAATGATCAGGATAGAAGAATTGTAGAGCAAGCTGCTCCGGACTTTATCTTTGGTTTGACGTCTAACTTTAATTACAAGAATTTTGACCTGGCCTTTACCCTGCGTGCCAACATTGGTAACTCGGTGTATAACAACAATGCTTCTAACTGGGGGCATTTCTCAAGGCTGGCTGATCGGGAAGGTTGGTTGAACAATCTTCACCATTCTGTATTGTTGTCCGGCTTTAACACGCCGCAATACTTCACGGATTACTACCTGGAAGATGGTTCTTTCCTGAGAATGGACAACATAACATTGGGGTACAATTTTGCTAATCTGCCGGGTGGTATGAACCTGAGACTGTACGGTACGGCAGAGAACGTATTTGTATTAACTGAGTATTCCGGACTGGATCCTGAAATTGGAAATGGTATTGAAAACAATCCATTCCCAAGGCAGAGACGATTCGTTCTGGGAGCAACGCTTGGTTTCTAACCTCATTTCATATTAATAGTTATAAATAAAATGTTATGAAAAGGATATTCAATGTTGCATTAGTTCTTTTATTAATCGGGGTTTCGGCCTGTACGGATCTGGATCTGAAGCCCAAAACGGCATCCACGGCGGATGTGTTATTTCAAGATGAAGATTCTTATCGCCGCTTTATAGCAAGAGTATATGCGGGTTTGGCCGTAACGGGCCAGCAAGGTCCTGCCGGGCAGGGGGATATTTCCAGCTTGGATGAAGGTTTCTCTAACTACCTGCGTCAGTATTGGCAGCTACAAGAGTTACCAACGGATGAGGCAGTTATCTCTTGGGGAGATGACGGCATTCAGCCATTGAATGTACAGAGCTGGGATAGTCAAAACCAGTTTGTGAATGCGATGTATTATCGTATTTTCTTCCAGGTTTCCATGGCGAATGAGTTTTTAAGAGAATCTACGACTGCTAAGCTGGACGAGCGGAGTATCAGATCTGGTATTCGAGCGGAGATCGATCGATACAGAGCAGAAGCCAGGTTCCTGCGTGCTCTGAGCTACTGGCATGGTATCGATATTTTTGGTGATATTCCATTTTATACAGAAGAGGCCGAGATCGGTTCTGCTGCTCCTTTGCAATTCAACCGTACAGCGGTATTTGAATTCATCGAAAGTGAGTTGGCAGCCATTGAACCATTGATGGCGGACCCGGGCGAGAACGAGTACGGCCGTGCCGACAAGGCGGCTCTTTGGATGTTACAGGCTAAGTTATACCTGAATGCAGAAGTATATACCGGTACAGCTCGCTATGCAGATGCTTTGGCCGCTGTAAACAAAGTTATTGATGCCAACGAATACAGCCTGTCCAACGAATACAGTCACTTGTTCATGGCCGACAATCACATTTCTGACGAAATCATCTGGTCGATTCCTTTTGATGGAGAAAGCACACAGACCTGGGGCGGGATGACCTTCCTCACGCATGCCCCTATTGTGGGTACCATGCCTGAATCAGAAATTGGAGTGACGGGTGCCTGGGAAGGCCTGAGAACCACCAGCACTTTTGTGGATCTATTCCCAGACGAAACCGGTGACCTGGACACCAGAGCCAGCTTCTGGACGGATGGCCAGTCTAAAGAGATCGATAATCTGACTTCTGCTACGGACGGTTATGGCATCATCAAATTCAGAAATGTTACTTCTGAAGGCCTTTCCGGTTCTGACCTAACCCACGCGGATACGGACTTCCCTGTATTCAGGCTGGCGGATGCTTACCTGATCTATGCGGAAGCTGTTGTTAGAGGTGGCGGTGGCGATATGGCTACTGCGGTGGACTATGTCAACCAGATCAGAAAGAGAGCTTACGGAGGTACGGATGCCGGAGCGATTGCGCAAGGCGACCTGAATCTCGATTTCATACTGGAAGAAAGAGCCAGAGAATTATATTGGGAGGCTACTCGCCGTACCGACCTGATCCGCTTTAATCAGTTTGCGGAAAATGGTGTTTGGCCCTGGAAAGGAAACGTGAAAGAAGGAAAAACGACTGAGTCATTCCGGGAGTTGTTCCCTATTCCGGCAGGAGAACTGCTGGCGAACCCTAATTTGTCACAGAATCAGGGTTATTGATTTTTTATACTGATGGCAGCGAAGCTATCATCAGTATATTTTATTATATAACTTCAATTTCTAATTATATAGAAACATGAAAAGCTTAAGATTATTATTCGCATTCATCATAATGGCATCGCTGTTTTCCTGCGATGATCCACTGGATTTCGATACGCTGGCTGCGACCGATTTCCCTCCGGGTATCCTGGAGATCAAGCCAGGAGGTAAGCAACTGGTGGGTGACTTTGACATTTCCGTCAAATTTGCCGATGGTTCTGTATCTCCCCTTCAGTCTGCTACTGTTACGCTTACGGAAATAGGCGGTACGCAGCTGATTTCAAAACAAGAATCGCTATCTGGTACCTCCGGAGAGGTTGTGATTGCAGGTAGTGAATTCGATGCGGCTAACCTTCCGGTTGGCAACAAATACCGCATTGATATCAGTGTGACAGATTCAAAAAATCAAACTACCAATGTTTCTTCCGAGTTTGAAATTTCCCTGCTTCCTTTTGATGCCAACCACAACGGTATGTGGGTGTCGGGCGCCTTTAACGGCTGGGCAGCGGATGAAAATGTGGATCGAATGACTTTGGTGGCCGATAACATTTGGGAGATTAAGGAGATCGACCTGCAGGGAGAAGCCTGGAAATTCAAGAATACCTTCGATTGGACGGATGAAGACTGGGGCGATGGAGATTGTGACCGTAAAATGGAAAGTAATCAAGACCCGGATGGTAATTCTGATACCAATTGTGGTATTTCCGGCCTTATCAACCTTCGTTTTAACGATAAAACACTGACTTATTCCTGGGAGCCTGCGGTAACTTATGCCGGTAATGCTACAGGCATGTACTTGTTGGGTGAGTTCAATAACTTTGAAGGGGAAGATTATGCCTTTACCCAAACGGCTGATTATACCTGGGAAATCAAGGAAGTAGAACTGGAAAACGGCGTAGAATTTAAATTCGCAGAAAGCCCTGATTTTATGGGTAAAAACTGGGGAGATGCTGATGGCGACGGACGTGCCGAAGAATTCGGTCCGAATATCGTATTCGGCGAACAAACTGCCTTCTACAACATCACTTTCAATGATCGCACCTTGGTATATGAGTTCGAATTTGTCAGATTCCCTTCTATCGGTATTATTGGCGATGCTACGCCTAATGGCTGGGATGACCCGGACACAGATATGGAAGATAATGGCGATGGTACCTTTGTTCTGAATATTGAACTGACGGATGGAGAACTTAAATTCCGTGCCAATGATGGCTGGACAGTTAACTGGGGTGGTGCTGATTTTCCAAGTGGAGTCGCTACTCAGGATGGTCCTAATATTCCTGTTACGGCCGGTAAGTACAACATTACGTTCAATCCGTCTACCGGAGAGTATAACTTTGAAGAAGATCTCGGATTTGAGAGTGTCGGTCTTATTGGTGATGCCACCCCTAATGGTTGGGGAGAACCGGATTTTGACATGAGAGATCTTGGAGATGGACTTTACGAGGTAGTTATGGGGCTGGCGGATGGAACCGTTAAGTTCCGTGCCAATGACAAATGGGATGTGGCAGACTGGGGTGGAACTGACTTCCCAAGTGGTACCGGTGTTGGAGGCGGCGATAATATTCCAGTGACCGCTGGTATCTATCGGATCACGCTTAATTCCAATACAGGAGAGTACAATTTCGAGCCTACTTCCATTGGTATTATTGGAGATGCACAGCCAGGAGGCTGGGATAATGATACGGATATGACACCTACAGGAGCAGATCCCGGTGAAGTATCTGTAACCATAACCCTTACGGATGGTAATGCTAAATTCCGGGCATACGACGATTGGCCTTGGAACTGGGGAGCACCTGACTTCCCAAGCGGTGTAGGTACCCAGGACGGCGATAATATTCCGGTAACTGCTGGTACTTATACGGTTAAGTTTAATGTGAATACAGGGGCTTATTCGTTTGAATAAATCTTCTGTGAAGAATAAAAAAAGGGGTCAAGCCGTTCGGCTTGATCCCTTTTTTGTTTGCTTGGTGGCCCGTCTGGGCGCAGCGACACAAAAACACCTCATTTCGCAATCACCACCGGCAAAGACCGAACCCTGTTTTTCCCCACCAATAACACCTGATACGACCCACTGGGAATCTGATCAGGTAGTACAAACGACAACCGGGTTTTACCTAGAAGCATCTGTTCTTTTCTCAAAGAGGTTACCAGTTGACCATTTTGATTAACAAGGCCTATCAATACATCAAAGGCTTGCTTAACCTCCAGCTCAATTTGTATTTGTTCGGTGGCCGGATTGGGGAATAAACGGATGGCACCCAGATTGAAGACAGATTCTTGTGTGCCGGTCACCGTTTGTTCCAGAACCACTGGTGCTTCCCCCTCCACAATTTTATAATAAAAACCCTGTTGGAGGTCTGGTAAATTCTGCCTGTTTCCATTCGGCCAAAACACGCTTCCCGATTGAATGCCGGATGCTTCACCTAAGCCAAAATGCAGGATCAGCGAGTTCATAGAGGCAAAGCCGCTGCCGGCATTGATTTCATCTATGTGCAAAACACCATTTTTATCCAGCAACTCCAGTCGAGCTCCCACAGCCGCGGGATTACTTTTGACACCTTTCAGCTTAAAGCCGATCCAGTTGCCTTGATTGGATTGGTTGAAAAACAACTGGAGGTAATCTTTGCTACCGGCATTGGCCAGTACAAGATCTACGAAACCATCCCGGTTGATATCGGCCACGGCGCTTCCATAACCGGCCATTTTACTGCAAATTTCATATTCGCTGCTCAATTCACTGAAGGTACTATCTCCCATATTTTTATATAAAACATTGGAATAGTCAGAAAAATAAGAGTCGTTGGCTACATAAATATCTTGAAGGCCATCGTTATTAAAATCTAAAAAATTGGTACCCCAGCCCATGCCGTAATCGCCCACTCCGGCTTTTTCAGAAATATTGGAAAAGCTGCCGTCACCATTGTTGAGGTAAAGGACATTCTCGTATAAGTTGGTAATATAGAGATCCATCCATCCATCCTTATTGACGTCCCCTATATCGACGCCCATTCCGAAGCCATCATCATTTACTCCGGCTGCTTCACTCACATCCACATATCTGCCCCCTCCGATGTTTTTGTAGAAAATATTCGGCTGACCGTCATGGACCAGGTAGAGGTCAATATCATGATCGTTATCATAATCAAAGAAAACAGCTCCCATGGCATTGAGGCTGGAGATCGGCCCCAGTTCTTCAATTTTATTAGTAAAAGAACCGTCTCCTCTATTTAGAAACAGCTTGTTTTCTTCTTTGAAATTGGATACGTAAATATCTATATAGCCATCCAGGTTAACATCGGCGGCATTGACTGAGAAGGTGCGTCCCGGATTGTAAATCCTGGCGTTGCGGGTATCTTCAAGGAAGGTTCCGTCCCCTTGATTGAGGTAGAGTATATCGATCTCATTGAAATTACCGACATACAAGTCGAGGAAGCCATCATTATTGACATCCAGCCAGATGCTGGTACGGGAGCTACCTTCATAGTCAACACCTGCTATTTCAGCTACATTGATAAAATTAGTTCCGTCTATGTTTTGGAAAAGTTTGTTGTGACCGCCTCGCACGGAAACGTATAGGTCCTCGTCTCCGTCATTGTCGTAGTCGCCAAAGGCAACGCCTGTGTTTTCTCCTCCCACTTTGAGCCCTGCTGCTGCAGAGATATCCTTGTAGATAAGCTGTGCTTCGGATGAGAAAGGAATGACCGAAAGGCTCGTCAGGAACAAAAGAGATAATTTGCTCAGTTTCATACAAGACTTCAATCTTTATTATAAAATATAGCCTAAACGGCTTATTAATGTATTTTATGTACATCCAAGGGGGGCACATAAAATATATTTAATAACTTGCCGGCCTGCTAACTTTTCTTTCTTTTGCAGTGTTCATCAAAGGTAAAGAATATTTCAATTTTATCATCCAAAAAAACTCCGCCATGCCTTTAAATCCAGCCTCTTGCCCGCATCTCGATGCTGTTGAAGAAGTAACGTCTGCTAAGGAATATGTTTGTGAAGAATGTATAAAAACCGGAGATTCCTGGGTGCATCTGCGTACCTGCCAGGAATGTGGGGTGACACTTTGCTGTGATTCTTCTCCGAATAAACATGCAACGGCTCACTTTAAAGCCGAAGGCCATCCGGTGATAGCTTCTGCTGAGCCTGGAGAGAAGTGGATGTGGTGTTATGAGGATAGCAGATTGAAAAGGTATTAGGGTTCGTAGTTCCTGGTTCATCGTACCATGAACTAGGAACCAGGAACCATATTAAACGACTAACCAACAACAAATGAAAGACATCAAAGAACTGATCAATTTGCTGGACCTGGAAAAGATCGAGGAGAATATTTTCCGCGGCCAAAGCACCAGCATCGGTAGTCCGCGGGTGTTTGGCGGGCAGGTACTGGCACAGGCCCTCAATGCAGCGATCCGCACAGCTCCGGAAGATCGATATGTCCATTCGCTTCACGCCTACTTTATTTTACCCGGAGATATCGAACAAGCGATTATTTTTAATGTAGACCGTATCCGGGATGGGGGCAGCTTTACGACCAGAAGAGTTATGGCCATTCAAAAAGGTCAACCAATTTTCCTGATGGCTGTTTCTTTCCAGTTGGTACAGGAAGGCTTTGATCATCATGTTAGTATGCCGAATGTATCCGGACCGGAGCATCTGGTCAGTTGGGATGACATTGCCGAAAAATACAGCGAACATTTACCTGAGAATCTCAGACGTTTTCTGAATATTGAACGTCCCATTGATTTTAAGCCTGTGGAGTTGGAAAATCCGGCGCTGCCCGGCAAACGTCAGCCTTTTCGCCATGTATGGATGAAGCCTAAAGGAGAGATCCCGGATGATAGAGGACTTCACCAAACAGCTCTGGCTTATGCATCTGACTATAATCTATTGACTACCGCTCTGCTTCCTCATGGAAATGAGGCCTCTTTTGGTAATGTCCAATTGGCCAGTCTGGACCATGCTATGTGGTTCCACAGGGATTTTCGCTGGGATGATTGGGTGTTGTATGCTATTGATAGTCCGAGCGCTTCGAATGCACGGGGCTTTACCCGAGGAAATATTTTCACGCAGGATGGCCGACTGATCGCCTCTGTAGTTCAGGAAGGCCTGGTTCGACCTAAGCGATAGAAGAAAAAATTGTATAGAATTTTAGCATTCAAAAGGATTAACCGTATTTTAGTGTATCATTTACAATAAGTGTGTTTTCAAACAAAAAACTAGCATATGGATATTCAAGCTCCTGTTTCAAGCATTATGTCTGAGGATCTTAAGACGCTTAGCTCTGAGGATAGTTTGATGGCAGTAAAGGAAATATTTGACCAGCATGATTTTCATCACATTCCTGTCGTGGATGAAGACCAAATATCGGGTATACTGAGCAAATCAGATTTTCTGTTCTTTCTAAGAGGTTATACCAACAATGACATTGATCGTTTTATTGAGGCAACCAAACTCCGGGCCTTTAAAGTAAAGGAAGTAATGAAAACCGATATTGTTACCTTGAAACCAACGAATACAATTAAAGAGGCATTAAATATTTTCGAAGAAAATAAATTTCATTGCATTCCCATTGTTGAAGAGGAGGAGTTAAAAGGCATAATAACCCCTCTGGATGTAATTAAGGCGTTAAATGCTGAATAATGTCTTTCCAGATATGCAGATAAGATCTTGAAAATGATCCTGTCTAGGAATATGGACATTGAACTAAATGGGGTATTCCAAAAGTTCAGTTTTTCAGACAGGGAATTGTGTAAAAAGTCCTTCGCTCCTACGCTCTCTAGCTTCCGTTAGCACTTCGGCCCCCTGCCATAGTGGCAACGGAGGCCGGGGCGAGGAGGCATAGCTTCGGCGCAAGTGTAAGGCTTCGGCCGACGGCGTACGGCCTTTTTACACAACCCCAATATTCTCTTCGCACCTTACGGATCTAGCTTTTTTAGCTTAAACGAAGATAAAGCAAACACCAATCCGACTAAAACAAACAGATTGAAGAGAATGTCTATTGATTGATACAAAACACTCATAATATCCCTCAAATTTTGTGATCTAACTAAGTTTGATTCAGGTAGAAGATTTACCTATACTGTATCTTTTGTTTTGGGATGGGGAAGAGGGATAAATAATAAGTTGTAAAATATTTTAATTATTTCAAATTAACAAAAATTATAACATCTTCTTCTTCTTTTGAGTTCGGAAAATACGGCTTTTAACAAATTTTTTACTAAAAAGGGACCACCCCAAAATATTTTATTTGAAGTTAATAGCCGTTTCATCTTCTAGGAACATGGCAGGAGTGCCTCCAGTTTACTCCAATACTTTTCCATCCATGTGCAAAATATCTCTAACCATTCCCCAAATGTTGAACTCCATGTCCGGCTCGATGGCGATGGGGGGTAGTTCTTGGTTGGCAAAATGAAGCTTTATTCCTTCATCCCCAATCTCTAATCTGCAAAAAAGAAACTCTCCTTCGAGATAAACGACTCCCATGCCTTTATTTCGGGGGTCCATCATTCGATCAACGATCAGGACGTCCCCCGGAAAATGCCCTTCTTCGATCATGGAGGTCGTATTGACTTGAATAAAAAAGGTGGAAGCAGGATTTTTGATAATGGCCCTGCTCAGATCCAGTTTTACAAAAGTAAACTCCTCTCCAGGTAACGGAAAGGCCTTTTCCTGATCCTGAATCTGCATAAACGGATCCATATCTTGCAGCGATACCATAGGAACAGTTTGATAAAATTCAAAAGCAACCATAAGCAATTTGTTTTATTCAGTCAAATATAAAACAAAATGTTTTTATTTGAAATACTTTTTGTTTTTTTACAGAAAAAGAATGCCATCTTGTTTCATTATCTGCTCCATATTTGTTTTGAAGTGTCCATCGAATCATCCCGGCACCAAAAAATCACCAACCTGAGATCATTTTCCCTACTTTTGTGTTTCATAATTAAAGTTCCAGCGCTGGAACAACAAAAAGAACACATCTAATAAAAACAGTAATGAGTATAATCGATCGCCTATTCGGCACATTTGAAGAAACGCTGCATGAAGATTGGCATAAGCTGACTGAAGAGGCACAGATACAGGAAATCATCCAATCTTCCTACGAAAAACCAGTGGTGATTTTCAAGCACAGCACAAGATGCGGAACCAGCTCAATGGCCAAGCATAGCCTGGAAACCGCTTGGGATTTTCAAAATACAGAGCTAGATTTTTACTATTTAGACCTCATTGTTTTTCGTTCTGTTTCCAATAAAGTGGCCGAAACCTTCAAGGTGGTCCATCACTCACCGCAAATTCTGTTGATCAAGGATGGGGAGGCTGTATACGATACGTCACATCATAACATCAGCATTGGAACCTTACGTAAGGCTCTGGAAGAAAACTAGTATATGCACATCGTTCTCATTGCAGCCAAATCTGATAACAACGTCATCGGCAGAGAGAATGACCTGGTCTGGGATTTACCGGCTGACCAGCAATTCCTGGAAGACCAAATTTCGGAAGGGCTGCTGCTGACTGGTAGAAAGTCCTTTGAATCCTCTCAGGGCGCTGAACTTTTTGAAGATACTTCGCGCGTTATTTTGCTTACCAGGCAAAAAGAATATCAGGCTGGGCAGGCGATGGTCGCTTCTTCCCTGGGCGAGGCCTTAAAACTTGCTGAAGAACAAGGTGCTCAACGCTTATGTGTTCTGGGAGGCGCCTCTGTCTATGAAGACAGTATGTCCTGTGCCGATCAATTAATTATAACCGAGGTCCATGAAACCTTTGAGGGGGATTCTTTTTTTCCTGATATTGATACCAGGGTCTGGAAAGAAGTCTGGAGAGAAGATCATCAAAAGGATGAGGAAAATCCTTATGATTATTCTTTTGTTAAGTACAAGAAAATTTATATGGATTGATCTTTTAAAAAAACTTTGTTTTTTTAAAAGATCAATCCATATTGGTTTACTGATGATTATGCCATTGCCTGATGATCTAAGTCATTTCATTTGCCCTAAGGGGGTGTTATATTGTCAATAGCTGGAAATGAATCGTTTAGGTTGTTTTCCGGTCTATTATTTCACAATAAAATAATGCCCTATGATCAAGAAAATATTATTTCCTGCGGAATTTGCCGATTTTGACATCAATACTTATCGCTATGCACTTGAACTGGCGAAGGTATTCGAAGCAGAGCTTGCCATTATGCATGCTTACGGCAAGACCGAATCCGGCTTGGGTAGGGGCTATGGTGGTGAAAAAGAAGATGATATCCAGGAGCTCTTAGAAAAGTTCGTTTCTGAAAACACTCCGGAAGCTTTCAGAACAATGGATATTCAACGTATTGCTACATTGGACTATCCCATTGAAGGTATACTGCACGTAGCCAAAGATATTGGCGCAGACTTAATTGTGATCAGTACCGTTAGTTTTACCCAACCTGGTATTACTCATTTAAGCGACCAGACGCTGAACATTATTCGACGTGCGGATGCGATGGTTTTAGCTGTGCCTCCCAAGGTGCCTTTTGCAGGCTTCGAAACCATTGTCTTTTCTACTGACTTCGAGTTTGACGATTTGATCACCATCAATGAATTGAGAAGGTGGTGTAAAAAAATGGATAGCAAATTGCATATTCTCCATATCGGCCGCGATGAAATAGACCGGATGAAAGCCCTGGAAGAAGCCTATGCAGGCCAGAACAATATGGCCTTTGACTACATCGAAGGGGATAAGGTCAAAAAAACCATTGAGGTATTCACGGAAGCCATTAAGCCGGATATGGTGGTGTTTACCACTCATAAACGCAGCTTCCTAAGCCGGATGTTGGAAGGCAGCGTAACGCAAGGTGTGGCTAAAAAGATCGATGCCCCCATGCTGACCATTAAGCAGTGAGTGAATTTAGTTAGAGGTGGCTATGGCTGCCTCTAACTAAAAATAATAGGAACTCATCCCCCCAAACCCTCCATTCGTCGTAAAGCAGTATTCCTCTGTAACATCCCTTATCCTTTCTCTCGTCTCCTTTCCAAACAAACAAGTGTACAGTCATCCAAAAAACACCCGACTGTGCTTTCATGCCGTAACAATTATTGATTATGAAAAACTTCATTAGCCTTTTAACTGCTTTTTTGTGTTGTCTGACTTTTGCCTCCGCACAAAACACCCTCCTGACCGGAAGGATCGTCGATGAAAAAGAATTTCCTCTTGAGTTTGCCAATGTATTGCTTTTACAAAAAGCAGATACTTCCCTGGTGAAGGGAACCGTATCTGACTCACTGGGGCAGTTCGTATTCGATCAGGTGCAGCCCGGTCAGTATTTTATCTCAGCCACCATGGTTGGTGCCGAGCCCGCATACAGCGAAGCATTCGAGCTTCAATCGGGACAGGCTACGTTTAAAGTACCGATACTGGCTATCTCTCAATCCGGAGTCGATCTGGATCAGGTAGTCGTCAAAGGGCAAAAACCTTTCATGGAACTGAAAAATGACCGGCTGGTCATGAATGTTGAAAACAGCCCGGTTGCTGCCGGAAATAATGCATTAGAAGTATTGGCCAAAGCGCCTGGTGTCAGTCTGGATCAGGATAATCGGATCAGCCTGAAGGGCAATCAGGGCGTATTGGTGATGATCGATGGGAAAAATACCTACATGTCTACAGAGGAGGTGGTGCGCATGTTGGAGAATATGCCGGCTAACAGCATTGAGTCAATAGAGATCATCCATAACCCTTCTTCCAAATATGATGCGGCTGGGAATGCAGGTATCATCAATATTAAACTGAAAAAAGATAAAAACCTTGGCCTGAATGGGAATGTCAATCTTAGCCTTGGGCAGGGGAACTTCCCTAAGCGCAACGGTAGCCTGAGTCTGAATTACCGCAACAAAAAATTTAATGCATTCGGTAGTTATAGTTATTGGTACAACAAACGCTTTCAGGATCTTAGTATTTTTAGAGAAATTCCTTTTGAAGGGGATGTCACCTTTTTCGACCAGTTCAACCACCAGGTGAGTGAGGTGCACAGCCATCGTTTTCGGGCAGGAGCCGATTTTTTTATCAGTAAAAAAACAACCATTGGAGTCTTGTTTAACGGTCGTACCGGTACCTGGAGTCATGATTCCCAAAATAATACCCTTATTACAGGAGATAATTCAGCCCCTTATAACCGGGTGGAAGCCGGTGGTTATGGAGGAGATAATTGGGACAATTACACTTACAATATCAACCTCAAGCACCAGTTTGATGACAAAGGGCGGGAACTCACCTTTGATGCAGACTATTCCGATTTTCAAACAGAAGCCGGCAATGATTATTTCAACTACTTCCTGAATGCCGAAAAACAGCAGGTAATCGATCCCAATATTCTCAGGGCGGATAATTACTCTGGAGTGACGATCAGAGCCGCTAAGCTGGACTACAGTCACCCTTTTGAGGGGGGCGCTCGGCTGGAAGCAGGCTGGAAAAGTAGTTTTGTCTCCACTGATAACAACATCCAATTCCTGAAACTAGAGGATGGAAATTGGATCAACGATACTGAGCGGACCAACCAGTTTTTGTATGAAGAAAATATTCATGCCGCCTATCTTAATTTTAATACTCAAATAAAAAAGGTGAATGTACAATTAGGCCTGCGCTCGGAACTAACCGACGCCATGGGGAATTCCGTCACCTTGGATGAGCAATTCACTCGCGATTACTTCAGTCTTTTCCCAAGCCTGAGTGTTTCTCATGCGGCAGGCAAAAATCATCAATTCAGCTATTCCTTTAGCCGACGGATCAACCGACCTTCGTATCAAGACCTAAACCCGTTTATTTATTTTCTGGACCAGTTTACTTTCGGTCGTGGAAACACGAATCTGGGGCCTGAGTTTGCGAATACCATGGGCCTCAATTATACCTTTAAAGGCCGATATATGGTTAACTTGAGTTACAACCATACTACGGATGCTATACAGGAAGTACTAGAGCAGAATGACGAACAAAAGGTGACCTTTCAAACCAATAGAAACCTGGCTAAACTGCGCAATTACAGTATTACGCTGTCTGCCCCTGTTACGGTGGCTAAGTGGTGGAACACCCGGGTGAATTTCTCCGGCTTCCTGAATCAAATAGAATCTCCGTTTTCAAATGGAGATATTAACAAAGAGCAGACTTCTTTTTATCTGAATCTGACCAACAATCTGAGCCTTCCAGGTGACTTAAAAGCCCAAATTTCAGGGTTTTATCAATCCAAGATCATCTGGGGGATATTCAATCTTGATCCACGTTGGTCGCTGGATGTTGGGGTAAGCAAGTCTATTTGGCAGGGCAAGGGTAGTATTCGCTTTAATGTAAACGACCTGTTCAACACCAATCAAACCTACATCAACGTAAATCAGGGTACGATGAACTTGGACATTAATAACATTAGAGAATCCAGAAGAGCCAACTTGACGCTTACTTATAATTTTGGCAATAAGGATGTTAAACCGGCTCGCCGGCGTAGTACCGCTACCGAAGAAGAACAGAACAGAGTAAAAAGCGGGAATTAAACTGTACCTATGCTGATTTAGGCGACGACCGTCGCCTAAATCAGCATAGAATTATCGCATGAATGACGGTTTTTTACATATTTTAATTGTCTTCATCTGTGTGCAAAAAACTGTTAAAACCTGCTGCCTTGTAGAAAATAAAGATTAATGAATCTTCATAATTTATAAAAAAAATGATACATTTGCTGTATACCACGCCACCGTAAAACAACAAGTTCGTAAATCATAATCTCGTGAAATCATGTTGACATACTTCTTTGTAAGTAGGAAGGTGGTTTCCGTGTTCATTTTACTGGTTTTATTGCTTGGCTTCAGTGATGTTTCCGCATCTGAGTACTCCTTGACTTCAGATTCGTTTGAGTCAGAGGACAATGTAAAGACGACCACAAAGATACTTAGAAGCAGCGCATTCCAACTGGATGCTGTTTTTGAAGAATTTGAAAATGAACATGGTATTATTTCTACCGGCCCGTTTGATTGTACCGCAAGCTGGGTATTTGGACCTCCTCAGGTAACATCCTGCCATGAGAATAATTCAGATCTGAATTATTCAGTCAAAATTTATTCCAAGGAAACGATTCTGGATCCATTCGGTATCCCTACCGACCAATACGAATATGTATTGGGTAATTTTCCAACAAAATATACCAAAAAGGGTTATGAGGTGTCAGGCATGCCGGTCGGACACTATAAAGTTATTTATGATGTGAGTACCGCCTGCCAGCAGGGCAGTGCTGAAACTTTTTTTGAAGTAAAAGACCTGACAGCTCCTGTAGCTATTTGTGATGATGAATTGAATGTAAGTGTAGGCGGCGGCGGTATCGCTCGCGTAACCGTACAGGATGTAGATGAAGGAAGCTGGGATAACTGTGAATTGGCTAGCCTTGACCTTCGTCGTAACCTGGACGATTGTCTGGATGCCTACCTGACAGAAGTACTGGGCGTATCTAGCCTGGATGATCTGGAAGAAGAAGAAT
>JAUIKE010000168.1 GCA_030430845.1 Bacteroidia bacterium
CAATCCTGATAATCTGGTACGGTTATTCGATTTGGGAGTCGATCCCCGGGAAGAAATTGACGTAAAAGACTATTTTCCTTGGGTAATCCCGATTATGGATGGTATCGTAAAAGAATATGAAGCCTCCTTAATCCTTCACCCAAGAGTTCCTGGAGATGCAGACGATCCTTATGTGCCGCCGCCTCGCGGTTCAGGTAGCCCAGTGCAAACTTACTCCCGAACCGACCGCGGCGATCTGGGACCACGCTCGGATGCATTGCCTGATCCTGATTTCTCCGGTACCTGGTCTACAGCCATACTCAGTGCAGCTCCTCCTACTGGTCAGGCAGCCCCGCCTCCTAAAGCCACACTTGGAAGTGGCTGGGGCAATCAAATTTCTATTTTGCACAGGGAAGACCAACTTGAAGTGGAAAGGGTATTCTTTTTACCCAGGGAAATACAGCCGCTAATCCGGTATCATTATGCGCTGGATGGATCCGAGACAGAGAATGCTGTTAACATGGGTCGAACAACAGGGAAAGCGCTCAAGTCGATCACAAGATGGGATGGTAACCGGCTGGTGATTACCACCCTATTCCCATTTCAGGATCCCAAAACCGGAGAATGGTTAAGCCAGGAAATCACTCAAATCATGTGGTTGCAGCCTCCCACAAGAACGCCCTGGGAGCCTAGCCTGGTCGTCGAAACGACCAGAGCAGGGGTGCTTGGTGGGCCGCCTTCAACGAATAGGACCGTGTATACCCGGGGATATAGGTAGAATAGGTGTTGGGGAATTGGGCAACTAGTTCTCCCACTCCACCACCAAATCTTTGATCACCGCAGAAGCTCCTCCTTCATACCAGATCCCCAATCCTCCATAATCATTGCTTTTTACAGGCGTATGGATAGAAACAGTTGATAAGACCTCCTCGCTATAATTACTTTTATCATATTGGGAATCAGTTGCGGCAGTGGCCTTCAGTTGTTGATCTTGATACTCTAGCGTAATGGTACAGATCGTCCGGTAACAGGATGCCGATACGGGTTCACTGATCTCAGTTACCTTTCCATTGTCATACTTTACAAATAAAAAATCCACTGCATTCCCATACTTTGTCGTACGTATGATCCTCAGGCCGTATCCAGTCATAGTTTTAGCATCGAATTTTAACAATACATCCATGTATAGCGGCGCCACGCTGAAGCCCTGCCCGGCTGATTTGAAGGGCGCCACCTGTAGTGTCAGTTTCATCGCATCAGATTTTTTTGCGACTGGGGTAAAACTGAGAAATCCACTTCTCCCTTGTAGCAGGCCTTTTACTTCCCTTGCACCATCACGTCCTATTCCATACCACCAGGCATCATTCGTTCTGGGCTCTTCCAAACTGGGAAGCTGCCGCATCGTCCAGAAACCGGGTAATACTTCCGGCTGATTTCGAGTGGATAGTTTGAAAAAATCAGGATGTAAAACATTGGGGTCAGCAGTAACTTGTCCTGCACGAATGGGAGAATGAGTGATGACCGTTACCCCTTCACCGATTTCACTCCTGATGTGCTTAGGCTTCACCACGACTTTAAGAAAGTAGCCCACATCGCCATGTGTCAGTTCATATTCCTTAAGTGGGTTTCCCTGGCGTGACACAGCCACTTCAATAGCTCCACTCCCATCCGCTTTGGTACAACGATACCAGCTGACCTGAGACTGATCCTGAAAGGCAGTTTCCAACTGGTAATCAACTGCCAGCTTTCCATCTGTGATTTTAGATAATGTTGGCTGTTCTAAAAAAGCTGGTGGAGGTAGAATTCGAGGATCAACCTGAACAACAACAGCCGCTTCCAAACCGGAAGGCGTAGAAGCCACTACCACTACCTCCTTTCTGGTATTGGATTCGTTTGTCGGAATGAGCTCACAGTTTAGACCATTTTCATCCTTTACCCTCAATATCGCATAAGCTTCTGAGCCTGGGCTCAGCTTCCAATCAATTTTTTCAGGTTGTATTTCAAAATTTCCAAATCGCAGTAATCGGACACTAAGCTGAGCCGTGTTTTTTCCCGTTTCTAATTGATCCTGTGTAGATTGAATGCTCAACTGAACAGGAATTTGGGTAAGTCTTTTACCAAGTACCTTTTCAGCTTTCAGAATGACGGGCTTCACTCCCATGGGGTCCCAGTCATCCTCGCCTCGAAGTAAGTTATAGGTATTGTAGATTACCTTTTCTCCCAACTGGATTCGATAAGCATCCAGAACGGGCCGATCTTGCATGTCTACTCTTAAATCGGGGTTTTCGGTACTGATTTGGAGAGAGCGATCATTAAGGGATACATTGTACTGATAGTTTCGAATGGTTTTGGGTGGGGTATCTCGCCAGCCGAAATACAGATCATCTGCTGCCTTAAAACGGGTATCCACTACGGCTACCTGCCCGTTAGCTTTGGTAAAATATTGCCTGCCGTTGGTAAAAGAGCGAATGTCACAATTCAGAAAAACCGCTCCAGTCCCAGTTGTCCGGTAAAAGGGTTTGGAACTATAAAATTCGAGGGTACTATTGAGATAAACAGCCGTCCCGCTCAAGGCATCATCTGTACTCTCAAAATGACAGCGATCGAACAAGATGCGCTTACCGCCGACAAAAGGGCAAAGGTTTAATCGGGAAATAAAATGTGTATTTCTCGCCACGATTTTATCACCATCGCAATGAATGAGCTGGGCCTGCACAATGGCAGTGGCTCTTTTTTCCCTCGATAACTCAGGCTTCAAAGGATAGGCTAAGTCCACATTGCAATAATTCCCAAAAGTGATGTTCTCCGCCCGGGTCCCATCTCCGTAGAAGCGAAACATGGTAAAATTTCCTTTAGCACCGATGGTTTGCCCGCGATTACAAGCCAGGACCACCTTTTTGGGGTCATCGGAAAGACCGTAGAATGTCAGCCAATCACATTTAATTTTCATTCCATATGGCGCATAGTCGCCCTCTTCAGGAATTCTGATGGCCGGATCATCGGGATCATCTATCCAATACACCCAAGGTGCGATGTAGAGCGTCATAGGCGCTTCTTCCGTTCCATTCGTCAGTTGCTCCACGGCGCTTTGTATGGAATTGAATACATATGGGTAAGAGCGGACTTCGGCTTCGGTCAGTTGGCCGTCCACAAAAAAAGCTTTGGGCCCTAACAGAAGCGTATCATTTTGATAAACCAGATAATCGCCTGCAAAATAAATGGGTTTTTCAGCATCTAAAGGCGAATAATCAGGCTGGCTCTGGGAATGAACAGTCAAGCTCCAGGAAAGGAACAGATAGAGAAAAAACAGGTACTTCTTCATAGTTTAAAGATAGGGATAAAATGTTTTTTTTCTGTGTAAAGAAATTAGTCTTCTCCAATTTTAATGCATCATTTTTCGCCCTCCAAACGCACTTCAATGGGAGATTGCCCGGTGTCTTGCTTGAATATTCTCGAGAAGTAATTTGGATCTGAAATGACCAAACTCAAAGACGTCAACGGAGACACCTGGGACATGTATCAGGAAGTAATGAAGCCCTATCTGGAAGCCAAGATCAAGGACGGCAAACAGACCGCCAGTTTCCTATTCAGATCGGTCAATTCTGTAGACCCCGGCGCCTACGATTATGTGGCAGTCGACATCTATGATTCCTTTGCTCAAATTTATAACTCCCGGGAAGAAACCATGAAGCGGGCCCAAAAAGTGTTCGCAGAAAAAGACCTAATGGAAATCGGCAAGCGAGCTGAAAGCGCTGCCAGGCCTGTCAGTATTGAAATTTACGAAAGTATGATGGAGGCCTTTCCCGGGCCTGCCGATGGGAACAGCGAGAACTTCAAGTTTGTCGCTCTGTATTATCTGGATGTACAAGAAGATATCACGGCAGATTTTATGAAAGCTTTTAGCACCTAATATGATGCCGGTAGCTCAAAAAGCGGCTTCGGAAGGGCTTCTGAATGACATGACCCTGGCCAGGAAGGCTTTGCCCAAAGGAACGAAAACGGGGCCTTCTTTTATTGAGATCAGAATGCATTCCAAGTGGGAGAACATCGAAAAGTTCAATCCCTTTCCCCTTATGCAAAAGGTGCACCCGAATGTCAATTTCGAAGAAATGGGCGCTAAATTCGATGGGAAAGTGGAAATGACTCATACCGAGGTGTATGAGTTGATCGGGGTGATTACTCCTGAGACGGTGGCAGCGGCTGATAAGACGAAATAATATAAATGGGGGTAAAAAGTCCAAAGGACTTTTTACCCTCCCCTCTTAAATCAGAGCGAGCTAACTCACTCCCCCCCATCCCGCACAAAACACCCCGTTACCTCCCCATCCTTGATTCCCACCACCAACACCCCAAACTGCTCCGAAGCACAGCCATGACCATTGCCGCGGAATGACAAGCTTTCTATCCGTCCGTCCGTTAAATAGTACTGGATATCTGCTTCCTCCGCTTCTCTTTTAAGAAGTTGGATGCTTTTTTTCAGCTGTTCCTCAGAGCTGGTGTTTTTGATGATGATCATCAGATCAAACTCCAGATCGCCGATGGCTTCCATGAGTTCGAGACGGGAGGTTTGTCCCTGCGCAGCTGAGCAAATAAAAATCGAGAAGAGCAGAATAATCAATGTTGTGATGATTTTCATCTGTTGGTTAGCTTTTGAAAGGTTTGTAAATGAAGTTGTTTTTCAGTGAGACCAGAAATTTCAATTAATTTACCTCGGTGATTATCGATTTCTTCTCGTAGATACGTCACTGTTTCAAATTCAAACAACTCGTTTGAATTCATGATCAAATCTCCGATCTTGCTATCAGTATTCAATATAGCACTAAATACAATATTAGTATCTACGACAATATTCATTGTTTCAGGAACCGATCTTTATTCTTCTCCCACCAATTCTTATTAACCTCGGATGCCAACTGATCTACCGATTCTTGATCGGCCTGACTCTCGAGAGTAGCTTCCTTATATACCAAAAAGTTAATTAAGCGTTGAAGACCGTCCGTATCCAGATTACCCGGTAATCTGATGATAATTTCATCTTTATTTCTTTCTATCGTCATCTCTTATTCTTTAAACAACTTCTATACAAACTTATAGGAAAATAAGTTCTGCCTTCACAATTCAGATTCAACCACTATTCTCATACCCCATCCTTCTAAATATTGAGATGTTACTTAGTCTTTTTCCCATCGAAATACCCCTCCACAAACTCCACCAACTCCTCCCCATGCAAGTTCTTAGCCAGCACCGTCCCCTTTTCATCCAAAATAAAGTTAGCCGGGATAGTCTGTATCCGCAGGATTTCCAGAAAAGGAGCATCATCACCTGTTAGATGAGAGGCATGCTTCCAGCGGTAGGCACCGTCCTTTTCGATGGCGGCCGACCAGCCCTTTTCCCAGGCTTCCAGGGCATAACCGACGATCTCAAAACCGCTTTCGTGGTACTTCTCCCAAAGGGGAACCAGGATTTCCTTGTTTTCTTTGCGACAGGGTGCGCACCAGGAAGCCCAGAAGTCTAAAATGGTTAGGCGCTCGCCCAGTAGTTGGTAAAAAGCGAGGGTGTCGCCTGAATGCATGGGTAATCTGGCGTCCGGCACCTGAGCGCCTTTTAATACCGGCAGCTGCTGTGGGTCACTCCTTTCACAAAGCTGTGCTACCCAAGGGTGGTCCGGCTCCATGCTCTGCCATTTCTGACATTGAGCCACCAAAAATTCGGGTATGCGCTCGAAATCATCATCCGGGCTGACCCAGCGAAGGGCGACCATAGCGGGCAACAAGAGTTCCGTCTGATCGGCAAACTCCATCATGCTTTGTTGAAAAGCTAACTGAGCGGCCTCCTCTTCCAGCAACAAAGCCTCCTCGTGCTCTTCCTCCACATTTTTACCCAAAAATTGATCAAAAGCCGCTTGACGGATGTCTCTCAGTTTTAACAAAGCGGCATTTTCCGGGGAAGGATTTTTTATGGAAAAACTTTGTTGGAAGTGAGCTATTTCCGCTTCTATTCGAAGATGAAATCCATTCTTCCAGACTACAGGAAAATAGTTGTCGGTCGAAAGATCTTCATTTTTTAGCCTGTTCAGGTAGCGTTCTCCTTTTTGCTGTACCGCCAATTCGAGCACCATCGGTTGATCACTATCGGGTAATGATTCAAATGTAAAGCTACCATCTGCCAGTATTTGGGCCGAATCGAGGATCTGTCCGGTAAAAGGGCGAGCTACTTCATCTAAGTTCTGCGGATGGATTAAATAAATTTGATCGGCCCAATGGCCATCTTGCGTCAGTTGGAGTTGCCCCGAAAGGGCTGCCCGTTCCGTACAGTTTGTAAGCCATATAAGAAGTAAAAATGGTAAAAAAGTGGTCCATTTCATGAGTAGTTGTTTTTTAAACCTTAAGGATAGAGGGAGATCGAGTGTTTTTTGTGAAACAGAAAAAGCTTTAGTTTTATGTATTTTTTTATCTTTAAATGACTTAAACATTCACTTAAACACTAAGAAACCAAAATGACTAGACTACTCCTACCCTTGTCCTTTTTATTTTTGATCTTCAGCACCGATCTACATGCACAAAGTAAAGAAGCACCAGATGCTTTAGCCATTCGCTACGTCGCGAATAATTTCATTTGGCCGCTGGATGATGCGGGTTTTTCTACCAGAGATTTTAGCGGAGGCCTTGAATTCGAGTATTTCCGATATCTGAACGACGCCCTTGATTTAAGCATACCACTACGATTAGTTAGTGCGGAACATCCACTGGTACAAGACGCTTCTATCAGGGATAAAACCGTCAATATGGGCCTGGATGTGCTGCTGAATTACAACATCTACAAGGGTGATGTTTTCCGCCCCCGTCTGTTTGCCGGCGTGGGTGGCTTGCTGCTGGAAGGGGATGACCTCTCATTGGATGTACCGATTGGCCTCGGGTTGAACTTCCATCTGGGCTCCGGTGCCTCTATTGGCACGACATTTTCCTACCATATAAATAATGTGGATCTACGTAACCACTTTAAGGTTGGCTTAGGACTTCGCTTAGCCATAGATGATGGCGAACCACCCGCTCCTAAAGTGGATGACCGAGATGGGGATGGCATCTCTGATACAGAAGACCTCTGTCCGGACGAAGCGGGAACGCTCGCCCTCAACGGCTGCCCCGATCAGGATGGGGACGGCATTGCTGACGGCAACGATGAGTGCCCTGAAACGGCCGGTATTGCGCAATTCAACGGCTGCCCGGATTCAGATGGGGATGGCGTACAAGATTCAGAGGACGAATGCCCTGAAGAGGCCGGCCCTGCGGATAATGACGGCTGTCCGATCAGAGATCGCGATGGCGACGGCGTGAATGATGAGGCGGATGCCTGCCCAGACGAAGCAGGAACGGCGGCCAACAATGGCTGCCCAGATAAATCTGTGATCGTGCTGGCCAAAGATAAGATCACCGACGAGGTACTTCCTAATGCCGAAGTAGTACTGCGCAGCAGCAGCGGACAAGTCGTAAAAACCGGGATGACCAATAGCCTGGGCGTCGTTGAATTTACCAGCGTAACACCTGGAGATTATTCGGTGGATGCCAAACTCTACGATCTGGATCTGGTACCGGCCCGTATCGGCACTAGTGAGTTTAACTCATCCGATCCGGTGCAAAAGACCGTTTTCTACGACAATGTAAACTTCATAGTTAATGGTAAGGTCTTCTATTGTAATAGTACGAGGCCTTTATCCAGTGTAACACTTAATCTGAAGCACAAAACCCAGAACTTACAAAAGTCAACCATTTCCGATGAAACAGGAAGCTTCGCCTTTTATGTAGAAGATAAAGCCACCTATGAGTTGTATGCTCAAAAGGAAAGCTTTCTGTCGCAGGTGGTTGATATTGATGTGAGCAACTACGACCGCAACCAATCCGTTTTTGTCAGTTTGGAGGTTTGTGCAGAAGAGGTAGAATGTGGTGAAGATGTACGGCTGAATAATATTCTTTATGATTTGAACAGCTCCATCATCCGTGAAGATGCCAAGTTAGATTTGGATAAGGTGGTTCAATTCATGAAGGACAATGCCGATGCAAAAATAGAGCTATCCTCGCATACGGATAGCAGAGGCAAAGCCTCCTATAACTTATGGCTATCGGAGAGAAGGGCTAAAAATGCCGGGGACTATATCATTGCACAGGGTATTGCTGCTTCCCGGGTGATTGCGAAAGGATACGGCGAGTCGCAATTAGTTAACAGATGTGCCGATGGAGTCAGCTGTAGTGAGGCCGAGCATCAGGCTAACCGCCGTACGGTGTTTAAGGTAATTTGCCCTGAATAATAATTATAAAGGCATTTCATTCGCCTAAGGCGAATGAAATGCCTCTTTTTTTCTAATTAGCTACAATTGCAATCTTATTCGTTCTGCTCACAGCAATTCTGGTGATATTATCGATGCCATAGAAGCGAAAGTCGGCAATTTCCACCCAATCTGTATCGGTTACGCGATTAAATTTATAGAGTTTACTGCCGTTGCCCATAATTAGGGTCCCATCAGATAGAATTCCAAAATCTTCTTTTTGCGGTAGCGTACTGGTAATAATATCACTTTGCTGATTAATGGGGTTGTACTCCACCAGTTGCCAGAGGCCGAAGTTGGTCTTTTTAACATAGATCAGGTTGCCGCTGGGAAGTAGGCGAAAACAGCGCCCTACATTTTGATCGATCTGGGAAAACTGGTCGGTTCGGACATCGCCAATGGCCAGTTTGGGGATATTCCCGTTTAAAAAACAGGCCACCTGGGTACTGTTCAGCCAGCAGTAGTAGCCGATATTGGGCATATATTTAAAGATCGGCCGGCCGTTGGTTACCCGATCAATGGGAAACTGCCAGAGGCGAATCAGCGTATCACGGCCCTGAAACTCCATGCGTACAGCAGAAAAGTTGTAATAATCCGGCATACGCACCGGCGAATATTCCCCTTCCTGAGTTTGAGTGACTTGCGCCACGGTTCTGTTGGACAGATCCAGGCGATACACCTCGGGCTGCAGTTCTCCCGGTTTTTGAGAGGAAATGTACAATACATTCTCGTCAAAAAAGGAGGGGTGGTTGTTGTAGCCTTCCGAATTAAAAGAAGTCAGGTAACGGGGATTTCGGAAATCAAAGACCGTATCTGCCGGGTGGTTCAGGTCGAACATATAGATATTAGAGGCCTGTCCGGACAAGGCAGTCAAAGAAAAAAAGAATCCTATCAACAAGAGACTATTACGAATCATTTTTTTGATGTTATGATTTTCTGATGCTATGAAGTTTTAACCTTGGGATGTTCTTAGAGCAAATATATATATCAATTGGGAAATAAAGCAGATCGGCGCGCCCGATCTGCTTCATTTCCTATTAAACGCCCTCAGATATCGTAATTCCCAACGAATTTATTTTTTAATAATTTTAATTGGTTTCTTGCTTGCCCAAAAATATTTCTTTAGGTTTGTAGCAACAAAAATGTAAAATAAATCTCTTTTACCACAAGAGAGTTTATTTAAATTACCTTTTTTATGACTGCTAGATTAAACAAATTTTACTACTTTTTTAGCTTTTTCTTTTATGGTCAACCATGAAGGGGCTACTAAGTATTGTTTAATCAGAAGTAATCAAACCAAAGTAGTCCCGCAGAGCGGGACTTTTTTTTTGCCTAAAATGAAGATTTAAAACCAAAAGATGCAATACCCTAACCAATATCAGGCCTATTTTAACCACTATTTTTTTTATTTCTTTTATGCACAGCCATAAGGGGCAACCTGATGTTGATAAGAATTGATTTTTCACCATATACCAGGAAGTCCCGCAGAGTCGGGACTTTTTTATTTGTACAGACACAAGCTATCACCCCTGGCGACAGCTTGCGTCAAAAAACCAAATCATCATGTTAAAAGCTGAAACACAATCAAACTCAGAATCTCAATCAGACAAAGACCCCTTGCGGGTTTGCATCCAGGGCTATGAAGGGGCCTTTCACGAAATAGCGGCCCGACATTGCTTTCAGGATGCAGCCGTTGAAGTGGTGCCGGCCCTCACCTTTGAACATCTGGTAAGAATGGTGGAAGACAAAAAGCAAGTAGACATCGGCATCATGGCCATCGAAAACACCCTCGGCGGCAGCATCATGTACAACTACCACCTCCTAAATGACTCCAAACTCCAAATTATCGGCGAAGTTTACCTGCGCATCAAACAAAACCTCATGGCTCTGCCTGGCCAAACCCTAGAAGACCTTCAGGAAGTCCACTCCCACCCCATGGCCATCGCGCAGTGCCGCAAGTTTTTCAGAGATTACCCCCATATCCGACTGGTAGAAATGGAAGATACAGCCCTGAGTGCGAAAAGGATCAGAGAAAATGAACTCAAGCACATCGGAGCCATCGCTAGTACATTAGCCGCAGATATATATGACATGGAAATCCTGGCCGAAGGTATCGAAACCAATAAAAAGAACCACACCCGCTTCCTGGTAGTCGATAATAAAGAAGAGCCTCATCGGATAGCCGGCCCCGAAAAAGTATCGATTTGCTTTTCTGTGGACCACTCCGTCGGTAGCCTCTATAAAGTACTGGCTGTTTTGGCTGCCTACAACATCAACTTGTCCAAGATACAATCCACTCCCATCATAGGGAAGCCCTGGGAATACCGCTTTTTCGTCGATTTCATCGCTGCCGGCAAGCAAACGCACGAACAAGCCATCGAAGCGATTTTGCCGATCACCCATGAGTTGAAGCTACTAGGAGCCTACAAACAGGGCAAACATTTTGAATACTGATGATCCAGCTATCATTGTTGAACCCGGAGATAATTAAACGATTGAATTTGAAAAGACAGAAACATATATCATGATAATCCAACCAGCCAACCGACTCGGAGACGTTAAGGAATACTACTTCTCCGTCAAACTAAGGGAAATTGCCCGGATGAATGCCGAAGGTAAGGACGTCCTCAACCTGGGCATCGGCAGTCCGGACCTGCCGCCCTCTCAGGCGGCCATAGACGAATTGGTCGAACAATCCAGGCATCGAACCAATCACGCCTATCAGAGCTACAAAGGTATTCCCGAGCTGCGCCAGGCTTTCGCCGACTGGTATCAAAACTGGTTTGAAGTGAAGCTTGATCCAGAATCTGAGATCCTGCCTCTCATCGGATCCAAGGAAGGGATCATGCATATCTCTATGAGTTTCCTCCAGGAAGGAGATGAAGTACTGGTACCTAATCCCGGCTATCCGGCTTATCGGGCCGTGACCAATTTAACGGGAGCTACTATCCGGGAATACGCCCTGGAAGAAAGTAACAATTGGCTCCCAGATCTGGCTAAGCTGGAAAAGCAGGACCTCTCGAAGGTGAAAATTATGTGGGTCAATTATCCCAATATGCCGACAGGCGCAGAGGCTAACATGAACTTTTTCAAATCGCTCATCGACTTTGGATTGCGAAACCAGATCCTGATCTGCAATGATAATCCATATGCCTTCATCCTAAACGAAGAGCCGAAGAGTATTCTAAAAATCCCAGGAGCCAAGGAAGTAGCCATCGAGCTTAACTCTCTCAGTAAAGCTCATAATATGGCCGGCTGGCGAGTTGGAATGATGGCGGGAAAAAAAGAATACCTGGATACCATCCTGCGTTTCAAAAGCAATATGGACTCTGGTATGTTCAAGCCTATTCAGCTAGCCGCTGTCAAAGCCCTGCAAAATCCGCCGGAATGGTACTTCTCCCTGAATGCCGTATATCGCGAGCGCCGGGAAAGAGTATTCCGCATGCTCGATTTGCTGAATTGTGCATATGATAAAAAACAGGTGGGTATGTTTGTCTGGGCTCGTATTCCCGACGCTTACCAGAACGGATTTGAATTATCAGATGAGGTACTTTATGGCGCCCATGTATTCATTACTCCCGGCGGTATTTTCGGCTCCGCCGGAGATCCATACATCCGGATCTCGCTTTGTAGCGATGGGGTCTTGTACGAGGAAGCGATTCGGAGAATCGAGGAAGGGCGAAGGACGAATTCGAAGGGCGAAGAATTAAGAATTGAGAACTAAAATAAGCTTCATCCCAAACGAACAACGAACAACGAACAACAAACAACGAACAACAAACAACGAACAACGAACAACAAAATGACCATATCAATCATAGGCATAGGACTCATTGGCGGATCACTTGCGATCACCTTGAAGGAAAACGGCTTTGCCGATCACATCATTGGGGTGGATGTACGACAGGAGAACCTGGACAAGGCCGTGCGGCGCCGGCTGATCGATGAAGACATGGAGATGGAGGAAGCCATCCAACAGTCCGACATCATCATTTTATCCACGCCGGTAGATGCCATGCTCAAGCTGCTGCCACAAATACTGGATAAGGTTGACCAGCAGGTAGTGATCGACGTAGGGTCTACGAAAAAACTATTGACAAAGGCCGTCAAAGGGCATCCCAAAAGAGGGAATTATGTATCCACTCACCCCATGGCCGGTACGGAGTATTCTGGTCCGGAGGCTGCGATCCCTAAGCTTTTCGATCATAAATACACCGTCTTTTGTGATGTAGAGGATAGTGATCCGAAAGCGGTGCAGCTCGCCAGGGACCTTTATACCTCTATTCCCATGCATATTCTGGAGTTGGATACCCACTCACATGACATTCATACGGCCTATGTATCGCATATTTCCCACATCAGCTCCTTCGCCCTGGCGCTGACGGTCCTGGCCAAGGAAAAAGACGAAGACCGCATTTTCGAGTTGGCCAGTAGTGGTTTTAGTTCGACGGTGCGTTTGGCGAAAAGTTCGCCGGATATGTGGATACCGATCTTTCGGCAAAACCGAGATAATGTACTTGATGTATTAGACGAACACATCAATCAGCTGGCCCGTTTCCGGTCCTTGCTGATCAAGCAGGACTTTGATACTTTTTATAAATTGATAGAAGAATCGAATCAGATAAGAAAAATATTGTCATAACTCAGGGCGGTGGGGCCGTCGCCGCCCCACCGCCCAATATTAAATAACTCAGAGTCGCCTGGCTGCAGGCCGACCCAACACAAAATTGACTATCATGGAAATGACATTTCAACCCATTTTGGATGATGCTAAAAAACGGCCCATTGTGATTGCGGGGCCATGCAGCGCCGAGTCGGAAGAACAGGTGCTGTCCACTGCTCGCGAACTGGCTAAGGACGGTCGTGTGGACCTGTTCCGCGCCGGTATCTGGAAGCCGCGTACCCGCCCCAACTCTTTTGAAGGAGTCGGTACCATCGGCCTGAAGTGGCTTAAGAAAGTTAAAGAAGAAACTGGCCTAAAAACGACCACCGAGGTAGCGAACAAAGACCACGTTTTTGAGGCCCTCAAACACCAGGTAGATGTATTATGGCTAGGAGCCCGCACAACGGTGAATCCTTTTTCGGTACAGGAAGTAGCCGACGCCCTCGAAGGCGTTGACATCCCTGTGATCGTCAAAAACCCGATCAATCCCGACCTTAAGCTATGGATCGGGGCCATCGAGCGGATCTACAAGGCAGGAATTACCCGTATTGCCGTGATCCACCGCGGTTTTTCCCATCACGGCCAAACTAAATACCGCAACGTACCGCGCTGGGAAATTCCTATCGAATTAAAAAGAGAGTTCCCTGATCTGCCGATCATTTGTGACAACAGCCACATCTGCGGCCGCCGGGACACCCTCCAAAAAGTGGCTCAAAAAGCTCTCGATCTGAACTTCGACGGCCTGATGACCGAGGTCCACCCTGACCCGGACAATGCCTGGAGTGATGCCAAACAGCAGATCACCCCTGCGACTTACAGTCAGTTAATTACAGATCTCATACTGCGTAAGGAAAGTACGGATGATCCTGTATTTGTCAATCATCTGGAGCATCTTCGCCATGAGATCGATGAGATTGATGATGAACTGATCAACATCCTCAGCCAGCGTATGAAGATTTCAGAGGCTATTGGCGAATATAAAAAGGAAAACAACATTGCTATTTTACAATCGGCTCGCTGGGGAGAGATCCTGAACCGATCCGTAGCTAAGGGTAAAGTCAAAGGCTTGTCTGAAGACTTTATGAATGTTATCTGGATGGCGATCCATCAGGAATCGATCAACCACCAGGTGAAGATCATGAATGCCAAAGCAAAAGGAGTAGAGAAATAAAAAAATGCGGCCTGCGGGCCGCATTTTTTTTTAGAATTGGTAGCTTTGCCAAAAACCAAATTATGACTTATCAAAATATTCTAGTTGAAGAAGACAACGGTATTGTTTTACTTACTATTAACCGTCCAAAAGCCCTCAATGCATTAAGCTGGGACACGCTCGAAGAGATCAAGCACTTTTTTGCAGAAGACGGCCCTAAAAGAGAAGGCATTAAAGGTATCGTTCTTACAGGTGCCGGAGATCGTTCTTTTGTGGCCGGAGCGGACATTAAAGAATTTCTGGGTCTAAAGGGTAATGAAGGGGCTTCCTTAGCTAAAAGAGGACAAGACATCTTTTTCTCCATCGAACGCTTTCATGTACCCGTCATAGCAGCGGTGAACGGTTTTGCATTAGGAGGAGGCTGCGAACTAGCCATGGCCTGCCACATGCGTATAGCCGGTGAAAAAGCCCGCTTCGGCCAACCGGAAGTGAACCTGGGCCTGATCCCCGGCTATGGCGGAACACAGCGCTTAGTCCAGTACGTCGGCAAAACCAAGGCCATGGAACTCACCCTGACCGGCGACCTCATCGATGCCAATGAAGCTTATCGGCTGGGATTGGTTAACTATGTGGTAGCACCTGGGGAAGAAGTAGCCAAAGCCAAGGAAATCATAGAAAAGACCGCCACTAAAGGTCCTATTGCCATTCAGAAAGCCATTGAAGCTATTAATGCCTATTTCGAAGAAGGGGTAGATGGATTTGAAGCGGAAGTGAAAAAATTTGGCGAGGCGACTGATACAGAGGACTTTATTGAAGGAGCCAATGCTTTTATCGAGAAGCGCAAGGCAGCTTTTAAAGGTAAGTAAATAAATGTGTGGAGTGGCCGTTGGCCGCTCCACACATTTATTTGCCTTTACTCTACAATATTCATCCGATACCTTTAATTATGAAATACTCAATTGTTTTATTCCTTGCAGCTTTCCTGTTAATCAACTGTAGCAACGCCCAAAGTCCCTTTCATACTTTATCTCTGGAGCCGGGTCAAACATCACCAAAAGCCAAGATTGACCAGGTAAGCTGGATACAGGGAGCCTGGGCTGGAGAAGCTTTCGGTGGTACGGTGGAGGAAGTCTGGAATCCTCCTTCTGCGGGTACCATGATGGGGATGTTCAAGTCCGAAAAAGACGGGGCGGTCAATTTTTATGAACTGATGACTCGTTCGTGGGGTTGTGTAAAAAGTCCTTCGGCCTTTTCACACAACCAATAATATTCTTTTGGGAGGTCGTTTTAAGAAAAAAACAAAGTTTTTTTCTTAAAACGACCTCCCAAATAAAATTTAATGGAGGAGGTACTTTATTAAATGACGCGAGTGGACTATTAGCTTATTGAATGTCAAATAAATAAACACTTTCTTCAGTCAGAGACTGAAAAGAATGCGTGAGGAAGTCGGAGACTTCCACGAACGGGTAGGAAGGTAAATTAGTGTAAAGGACCGCTGTTGTGCAAACGATTTGTTAATCACTCCAAAGGTTCATTTTTTAAGGTGCAGCCATTCGTTTTGATAAAAATCGAAATTTGTACAATCCTTAGAAATGAAAATCATCCGACCGTTTGCCCTTATTTTTTTATTCGTTGCCTGTACCCCTAACGATCAAACAAACAAAATACTATCCGAATTTGAAGCCTATCATCAGTTTGTCCGAAATCAAGATACCGCAAAATGGGCATATACCACTGATACCTTAAAAATATGGATGGAAGACACCAGCGGAAATCCACGGCTGAGTATCAAAGGCCAAATACCCATCGGCCCCTGGAAAGAGTGGGATGAGGTCATGCGTTCTACCGTCACGTATGATTCCATTTGGTACAATGACAGCCTTCATGCCGTACAAGGCTATTTTTACGAATACAATGATTTCTATACTCTCATCGGCAAAACTCCTACCAAAACTTTAAGGACTTACTGGTTAAATAAGCAAAACAAAATCCATCAACTCCTGATCTACTGGATCCCGGAGGAAAACACGACTACTTCCGAACATCTTGGGCCTATTGTGGAGTGGGCCATGAGAAACGATTCAGGCGAAATCAAGGCGCTTTATCCCGATGGTAAGATTATCCCATCCCGGGAAAATTCGGAGAGATGGAAGGCCTTATTAAAAAGATATAATTTGTCAAAAAATCAATAGGTCCAGGCCTATATCATGATCTTCCCTCGGCACTTCCGCTACAATTTGAAAAGGATAGGCAATGCCGACTTTTAAGGCCTCCGGATGATCTTTTAAAAAAGCATCATAATAACCTGCCCCATAGCCGATCCGATACTGATCCTTATCGAAAGCCAGCCCTGGAACGATGATCAGGTCATAAGCGCCGGTATACTCGCTGGAATTCGCGGGGAACTGGGTGCCGTAAACGCCATCCTGCAATTGATCCAGGCCTAGGAGTATCCAATTTCTCAATATGCGTTTTGGCAAGGCTTCCGGAGTCACCACCCTGAGTCCTTCGGAGAGCATCCTTTCAATTAAAGGATAAATATTGATTTCATCTCCCATGGGTAGAAAAGTGTGGATCGTTTTGGCTTTTCTTTCTTGTATGAGCTGGTAAAGACGGTCGCAAATCGCCTGGTCAAATAGCTCCTTTTCCTTAGGCAAAAGAACAGCACGCTGTTCCAACATTTTTGTCCGCAGTATACTTTTTGCTTTCATATAGGACAAATATATAGATATTAAGGAATGGCCACTCCCGCAGTAACCTCTATAATCTCTTTTTAAGTACTTTTTTTCTATTTTCGTTTCACAAACGGGTAATGAACAGGCCGCTATCTAGTTTCGAACATTGAAATTTAATAATATTACCACCCCCGGGCAAGGGTGGTAATATTAATTTTCTAAGTACGGACCTACTCGACGGCATGTTCATTACCTTAACACGAGTCCTTACTTTTTATAGATTGAAAACCCTTCTCTATGAGAATCGTCAAAAGCAGTAAATGCAAACTGCGATACACTGCAGATGGACTTCTTTCGGCTGTTACATCCGGAGGTAGTATGCGCCGAAAAGCCATTCATGCGGTGATTGAGGATCTGTGCAAATGTTCTTATTTTGAAAATACCATTTTCCGGTTTGTACTGGATAATGGCGGCACCCGTACACAAGCAGAGGAGGTCTTTGAAGATGGACTTATCAAGCTGAGTGAGCTATTGCGAAAAGGGCAATATCAGGGTGGAAAAATTGAAGCCTTTGCCATACAGATCTGCAAAAACACCTGGCTGAATATGCGACGCAAAAAGGACGAACAGCTCCATCTAACCGACGACATCAGCACCATGGACCAGGCCGATCACGAGACGCCTGAGAGCTTGATGGCCGCCAAGGAAAGAAGGGCTGTTTTCCGTGATATTTTGCAGAACTGCCTGGATGAAGCCTGTCTGAAACTCATGCAAATGAAGTTCATCGAAGGCTTTCGTCATAATAAAATTGCGGAGGAGTTGGGCCTGGCGAACGCCAATAGCTCTAAAGAAAAACTCAACCGTTGTAAAAAGAATGCTATCAAATGCATTATGCAGCGTGACGATTATCAGGATTTACTAAAATCCGTTGATTTTCATCTAAAAAAGACAACGACTCATGGCAAATAATTACAATGAAAAAATTGATCCCTTCCTGGATGGGGAGCTCAATGAAGAAGAAAAAGCTGCATTTAAGAAAGCTGTAGAACAGGATCCTGAACTCGAAAAAGAAGTCAGGCAAAACCTCCTGCTTCGTGAGGTGGTAGAAACAGGATACCAAGAAAAAATGCGTTCTGACATCCGCAGGTGGAAAAGCGAAGCCAAACAAACCGGAACGGCCAAGGTCGGCAACATTCGCAAGCTTGGCTACCGTTTAGCGGCAGCTGCCAGTGTGGTCATCATCCTGACCGCCTCCATTTTCACACTGATCGTCCCTCAATACTCCAATGACCGGATCGCTGCCCGCTACTACGAACCGGACAATGACCTGGGCATGCTTCGCGGCAATAATGATGCCGACATCTTACGCCAGGCTTTCGAGAATTATGATCAAGGCAACTACAATGGGGCCATTCCCGGTTTCCAGCGCTACCCCAATAACGACAAAGCACTGTATGGTCTCGGCCTCTCTTACTATCAAATGGAAGACTATAAAAATGCCATCGAAACCTTCAAAATCCTGGCAGGCCGCAATAATCTCGAATATACCGAAAAAGCGGAGTTCTATCTGCTCCTCTCCTATTTACATGCTGACCAGACCGGCCCGGAATTTCAGGAATTGCTCAATAAAATGATCGAGGAGGAAGGTTATTATGTTGGGCAGGCAGAAGGGATTAAGAAAAAACTGGATAGTTTTTGGCGGTCACTTAGGTAGGAATTTTATTGATGACCCAACCAAAATACTTATTTCTACCCTCTTTGATATTAAAAGTCTTATCAATACCTGATCAAGATCAACAATATGTGATGCTAGGCCCTCCTTCGTCGGGCCGATGCTGGGATGCTTTTCACGCCTGTGGCGTGAGGATGCTGACGTCTTATTTTGCACAATGATAGAAATATGCTCTTTATTACAGATAAAACAAACGCCAGCATCCCGCGGCTGCAGGCCGCAACAGCATCCTAGCATCGGCCCGACGAAGGAGGGCCTAGCATCCGCTTAGTCCTTGCAAAGCTATTATTAGCCATTTCATTTTCCTAACTTTGCAGCTTTAGAAAAATCATCGATTCTCGAAACCACCAGCGAAATGAAGATTACATCTTATATTTTGTTCTTACTTATTTTTTCCATCAACCCCCTTTTTGCCCAAAATGATAAAATCATATTCCTGACCAACCCCTCTTTTGAAGGCATACCCAAAGCAGGCACTGTGCCCGAAGGTTGGGTCGACTGTGGATTCCCAAACGAAAGCCCGGCGGATATCCAGCCTAACCCCAGCTTTGGAGTGGATAAAAAAGCTGCTCATGGGAACACCTACCTGGGTATGGTGGTACGAGACAACGATACCTGGGAGTCCATCGGTCAGCGCCTCCACCATCCCCTCAAAGTTGGTAAAAATTATGTCATTCAATTGATGCTGGCTCGCTCTGATGTATACTATAGCTACAGTCGCAAATCAAGCAATGCCAACACCCAGGTAAACTATGTAACTCCGACCATTCTAAGGATCTGGGGAGGTAGAAGACCTTGTGAGAAGGAAGAACTACTGGCCATTTCCCAGCCTATCACACATGAGGAATGGAAAGCTTACCAGTTCAAGCTGAGTCCTGAGGATTTTGACTACACGTTCATTTCCTTTGAAGCATATTACAGCGGTCAATACCCATTAATCGGCAATCTGTTGATCGATGACGTCTCCAATATCATGCTGGAAGGCTCCGCCAAAAAACTACTTCCGTCTTTTAAGGAAGGATATGATAATTATACGCTTCCTCCTGAAGCAGAAAAATTTTACGCCAAAAAAGAATCCAGCCTAACGTCTGTGAGCATTGTACCACCGGCGCCTGCCCCCTTGGAGGAAGAAGAAGAGAACGAGGAAAAGTCGAATGCAGGAGAGGATCAACTTCGAACATTTGAAGATCTTCAGTGGGTTATAAAAGAAAACGGCCAGAAAATCAGTTTTAAGAAAGGTAAACTGGAAAAAGGCTTTTATTCCTATTACGGGCGTACCTATTTTCAAAACGTTTATCTGCATAATATTATCTCCGCCCTTAAGATCATGCCGGAATATAGGATCTCTATTGCAGTACACGGAGATTCGGCCGGAGCTGTTAAAAAGAAAACCAAACAGCTCGAAAAGGGGTTTGAAGAGTTGGGCCTATCAACGATCAATTATCGCTTTGTGGAATGGCCGGATGTGGTCCGGGCTACGGAATGGGTCTGGCCCGCGAATATTAATGGTTTGTTGATAGGGCTTGAAAAAATATAAAAGATAGGAATAAGGGGTTGTGTAAAAAGTCCTTCCGTACGGACCGTATGGTCGGCCTTTTCACACAACCAATAATATTCTTTTGGGAGGTCGTTTTAAGAAAAAAACTTTGTTTTTTTCTTAAAACGACCTCCCAAATAAAATTTAATGGGGTGGGTAAAAACGAGGAACGAGTTTT
>JAUIKE010000372.1 GCA_030430845.1 Bacteroidia bacterium
TTGTTTTAAGAAAAAAACTTCGTTTTTTTCTTAAAACAACCTCCTAAACAAAATTTTCGGGGGTGGGTAAAAACGAGGAACGAGTTTTTACACAACCCCCCTCAAAAATAACCTTAACTCCACAAGCCTCCTTCCGGATAACTTCCTTCCTCTACCAATTCCTTAAACGCGGCCACCACCATCGGCTTATCCTCCTGGTAAGTGACGCCGTACCATTGCTCGTTGTTAGGCAATACTTCAATTTTCAGTACATCCTCTTTGATCAGTCTGTTAGCGACTAGTGGAATATAAAACTCCGCTCTGGGTTGGTCTTTGTTTTCTTTAACAAATGCGATGAAGTCATTTCTGATAATTTCGAAAATATCGGGATGGAAGCCCCAAAAGTTCATAGACACCAGCGTATTCAGCGGCAATTCTCCGCGGCCGGCCTCCCCATCATCATAGGTCGCTTTATCGCCTTCTTTTTTTACTTTGTGGCGCTCCACCACATTAGTCAGAAAGTTGTGCTCATCCATTTCACAAACGCCGCGGTTAACAGTTCCATGATCAGACAAGGTAAAGCTCAATTCATAGCCCACCATGGAATAAAGATCCGGGCTACATTTCTCACGCAGAAAATCCGCCATGATCTGGAAGCTCTTTATGCCATAATAATCATCGGCATTAATCACGGCGAAGGGCTCGTTGATGTGATCTCTGGCTACCAATACTGCATGGGCAGTGCCCCAGGGTTTTTCTCTTTCCGGCAGTTCATCTATCCCCGGAATGGGCGTATTGACTTCCTGGAAAGCATAGGTTACCTCGATTTTATCATCAAATTTATTGGAGAATTTTTCTTTGAACACGTCTTCTATATCCGGACGGATCACGAATACGACCTTGCCAAAACCGGCCCGGATCGCATCATAAATTGAAAACTCGATTAGGGCTTCGTCTTTGGGGCCTACAGGGTCTATTTGTTTTAGCCCCCCATAGCGACTACCCATTCCGGCAGCCAGAATTAATAAAGTTGGTTCCATAATAGTTTGTTTTTTATAGAGTCCCTGCATTCGCCTGGTCTCTATAAAATTTAATATTTATCATTCAGTGCAAAAGTATTTTTTCTTTTCATCCATCGACCTCTGGTAAAATCCGGGAAAGCCATGGGTTGGCCGCCCATGCTGATCGATTGCTCAGATAAAGGCGTAATGGCCATCCAGGTCGCTGCATCATATACGTCAAAAGGCGCTTCAATGTTCTGTTTTGCACATTCAATAAAGGCATTTAGTAAAAAATAATCCATTCCGCCATGCCCGGCCCCGACAGCTTTTTGCTCATGTTTTTTCCAGAGCG
This sequence comes from Bacteroidia bacterium, assembly GCA_030430845.1. Taxonomy (GTDB): domain Bacteria; phylum Bacteroidota; class Bacteroidia; order Chitinophagales; family Saprospiraceae; genus JANQPA01. Next base: position 1,333 of record JAUIKE010000372.1, read on the forward strand.
GATGATCATACTTTTTTAAATAATCCTCCGCCTGTTCCCATTGATGTGACGGACTGGTACCCTCTATATATAATGATTTATTAACGTCCATCCAAAGGCCTTTGGTCCCCTGAACCCGAAAGCCCAGTGAATAAGGGCGAGGAAGATTCGTATCATGATGGATCACGATGGTCTCCTCATTAGCGGTTTTGATCATAGTGGTTACCTTATCGCCCAATTTGAATTCTACCTCTGCATTGGGATGATCTTCGCCTCCTTTTTCGTGCTCAACAATATAATTGTGCAAGCCCCTCGACTTAGTAGCCATGGAAGTCAGGTACATAAATCGATTGCCTCGGTTGATATCGATGTATTGGGCTACCGGTCCAATTCCATGAGTAGGATACAGATCACCATTGCGATGAACAGAGTGCCAGGTACGCCATTTAGCTTCGCTAAAGCCTTTTTCACCAAATTCCACTCCGCTATTGTAAGCAGTGGATCCATCGTTAAATTTCACGCCCCGCAGATCGTGTTGATAACCGCATTCGAGGTGCATGAGTTCTCCAAACAAATTCTGCCGAACCATGTTCAATACAGCCATTACATCGCGGCGGTAACAAACGTTTTCCAGGAAAAACAGATGAGTGCCAGTTTTTTCGTGAGTGTCCACCATTTGCCAGCACTCTTCCATCGAAAAAGCACCACAGACTTCCACACCGCAGTATTTCCCGGCATTCATACTGGCAACGGCCATTTCGGTATGCCAACGCCAGGGCGTAGCAATGATGACGGCATCTATATCTTCTTTTTCTAATAAGCGTCGATAATCTCTTTCCCCCTGATCATAAAAAGTAGGTAGGCTTTTATTATGCTTGCTATACAGCTTTTTTGTTCTTTCGATCATGTGGGCATCCACTTCAGCCACTGCTACCACTTCACAATCTTCTCTTCTAAGTGCCAGGTCAATATGGCTCTGGCCGCGTAGTCCGCTACCAAAAACTGCGACCCTCAAATTGGTGTTCGGTTTTTTGGACAAAATAGTGTTGGCTTGAATTTGTGTGGAAGGTACGGCCAGGCTAGCGCTTGCCATGGCGGTTGTCTGGATAAAGGTTCTTCTATCTAAAGGCGTTTTTTTGGACATCTCGATGATTTTATTTTGGTCGAGCCCAAAATAAAAATTTGTCAGCATATAATAATAAGAAAACTTAAGGAAGTACAACAGGCTCCAGTCTGTTACACTTCCTTAAGTTTTCTTATTATGTTTCACTTTTTCGGCAAAACCATTGACCCGGGTTTCGATGATGGCCCGATGCAATAAATCGCCGGACAGCAAAACAAAAATCCCCATTACGAAGGTTCCGATCCGTACAGCCTCGATACGGGATGCATGCATTTCGTAAAAAGGACGGACAAACAGCACTTCTACGCATATGATGCAGGCTGTTAGTAAAAATAAGAGAATACTGATTGCGCGGGCAATAGAAAGGAGTTTGGAGCCACGCCGACGCCGACAACGTTTTAGGAAGCTGATCACTTCTTTATCCTGCGGGTTCATTTTTATCAATTCTCTAAGGATATGCTGTGCCTGGTCGTATTGGTGGAGGTTAAAATGAGAGGCTGCTTTCTTAAAAAGGTTGATATAAAAAATATCATCTCCTTTATATAAGTGAATATTGGAACTAATGGAATTTTCGATTACCTCGTCAACGAGAGAAAGATGTTTTTGATAGGCTCCTATTTCAAATAAGGCATCTACATAAGCTACCAGTAACTCGAAATACTCTTCAAATTCCAGCCGGTTGATCATCCGCTGATGTTTCTCAAAAAAGCGAATGATCTGACGATGAGCATTGGATTCTATTTCCTTAAAATCCTTATATACCCTGGAATGATATGTTGACTGGAAGTAGGACATTTAATTAAAAAACGTAAAAATTTGCTTTTCATTTGCCTAACAAAAAAAAATCTAATTTGCTCAATGATTGCTTTTAAAAATAGCACTTTTCTGACATTAAAACAGAGGAAGGGGTAAAATGCCGGGTCATTTTTTCAATTTTAACATTATAATAAATGTGAAGGGATTCGGTAGTTATCGAATCCCTTCACATTTACTCTTTAATTTCTCGAATCAATTCCCCAAATCAATTTATTGCGGATGGTTTCCATAAAGCCAATATCAGGTGGCTGAACTAAGGTCATATTAAAATCATTTTTCCGAACGGCCAGTTGATGTGCAGAAGTAATCGTCTCAAAACGCGAATCAAGCGTACAAAGGAAATTCTCCGTTCTTCCCTCGATCTCGAAAGAAATAACGGAGTCGTCCGAAATGACTAT
>JAUIKE010000169.1 GCA_030430845.1 Bacteroidia bacterium
GATTCGATTTTCAGTCCCTTCTTATGTGTACTAAAGGATTGCAATTCTTTGTGGATCTGGAGGCAAAGCTCGCGGGTTGGGGCGAGTACCAGGGCCTGTACTTTTTTTATGTCGGTATCTACCATGTCGATCAAAGGCAAGCCAAAGGCGGCCGTTTTCCCGGTGCCGGTTTGGGCCAGCCCGACCAGGTCGGTATCATCCGCTAAAAGTTTGGGAATGGCTTGTGACTGGATAGGAGTTGGGGTTTCGAAACCCAGTTGGTTGATGGTTTCCACTAATGCCTCGGAAAGACCCAAGGCTGCAAAATTTTCCATAATACTTTTAAAATGTAGGCCGGGAGGCCTTCCTACACAGCCTGCCAACCTGAATCCGAAATAGAAGAAGCTTCTTTCTGTGTAAGCTTCCCGTAAGAAAGGCGCAAAGGTAGGGATTTTGTTGATGAAAAGTGCGTTTTTTTAATTTAGACCTCAAAGGTCTCGAGACCTTTGAGGTCTAAATTCGCACTTTTTTCACCCATTGTAGTGGCTTAAACCGCTGAAAATGAATTTTATACATAGTAATTGCCCTCAAAAAACCACCAAAATACTTTTTTTTAAAACAGGTCTTTTTACTCCAAATCCCCATAAAATTATAGTCAATAGCCTCTGCATCAGGCCCCCTTTGTTGATGAAAACCACCAAAAAATCCACAAACCGAACCACTTCCCCTCCACTAAGATTACATCTAAAGCCATGATTGATCCAATTCGGCACGTTCCTAATCGAAAAAAAAAGCATTTGTATTGAAAATCAAACATTTTACCTAAGCATCAACACACATTTAACCAGTACCTTAAAATCACCCGATATGTCACAAAAAGGAAAAGGCTCCCATGCCCTTGAGAATCTAGTATTGGTCATACTGGCCTTAATCTGCGTGTCCATTAGCTTTATCCAAACTGGAAAAGGTTATCACGAATTGGCCGGGCCCATCTTCAACTGGGCTTTTTCACTTGTCATTAGCTTGTTCATCCTTTTACTGAACTTCCGCTTCAGAGATCACCTCCGCAAAGGCCTAACCATCCTGGGTATTCTGGCTTTCTACCTGATCGTTACCTCTTTTAGCTTTGCCGGCAATTTCAATGCATTTTACAGCCAGTTCATGCAAAAAGAGTTGTATGAAAATGAATTGAAAGATTTCCGCTCTGATCTGGAAGGTATTCAGCAAAAAGCCATAACCGCTCTCGATAATTCTAATAATGCCGACGAAATACGCGCTCAGGTCCTGCCTCTCAAACGGGCTCTCGAAGAACAAATCAAAAACCCCGGTAACCCCGGTATGGGCCAAAAGGCCAAGTCACTGGTGACCGAAATTGAATCCATCTTAGGCACAACCATCACCCCCCTGCAAGGTACCTCCTACGTGGAAACCGCTCAACTGATGGGCGCCCAAATTGAAAATGTACTCAATGACCAACTTTCTGTACTGACCGCCGATGCCGATCGACTAAAAATCCGGATCAATACCATGGCCGATAGCATCAAACCTCAAATAGATGAGACCCTGATGGCCGGCGGTAACGTCCTAAAGGATAAGGGCAAAGAACTGCTGGATGAAACAGCCCGCATTCATAATTCGATCGGCGAATTGACGATGAATACCCTCGGGCAAGATCAATTCGCTTATGAAGCCATACAATCTCAACATTCGCAGGTCGGAAAAATTAGTCATTCCTTCCAGTCGGCTATGCGCGGAGATAATCCTCAAGCCGCTTGGATAGCCGGAGTAGCCAGCCTGGCAGTAGATCTTTTGGTGCCGCTTTATATCGTACTGACCGTTCGTAGAAAAGAGGAAGAAGATGAAGATGAGTACGACGATTGGGATAGCATACATCACCCTAATAGTTCTTATACCGGTAAAAAAGTGGGACCAAGAGTAGCATCCTGACGTAGTTGTTTGGAGGAGAAAGAGTGGTCGCCTTTTACCATCCAAATACTTAGACCACTTCATTTAATGATAAAATAAAAATAATGGAAGATAAACAGTCTTTTTTTTCAGATACCAATAAAGATCAAAGCAGCGATGGTTTTGAGCAGTTTCATAAAAAACAAAGCCTCCCTCCTTTGAGTAGCCAGGGTACCCAACCCAAAGAACAATCAGCCATGTATGATTCTCCGGAACAACTGGCAAGCAGTATCGTGGATGAGGCCTGGGAGGATAGCAGCCATAGTAGTAAAGGCCTTTTGCCGACCTTCAAGTCGCTGCAAGACCGAAAAACGAATTTTGTGTTTTTGTTCGGACGCCCGGGGAGTGGCAAAACAGCCATCATCAGTTCCTTATGCCACTTTATGGGCACGCATCCGTCCGGCTCCTTGGAAGTACGCAACAAATCTAATAGAGAAGGCATGTTTTTTCTCAAAGAAATATTTCGAAAGGGTAGAGAAGGCCTTTTCCTGGAACGGACCGCCCGCAACAAAATCACCGAGATTGACCTCAGATACACGCCCAAGAAGCCTAAGAAAAGTATGAACCTTACCTTTCTTGAAATGAGTGGAGAGGACCTAAATAAAGTGGAACTCAAACGCAACCGGGTAAACGGAATGGCGCAGGGTGGCTTACTGCCCGATAACATTGATATTTATTTGAAGTGCCCACGAATCAAAATGGTCTTTTTACTGGTCACAGAACAGAGCCGGGTGCGCGAAGATGATGTTTTTATGTTCGAGTTTCTGGATTATTTGCGTAAAAAACAGAAAAACTTCCGCAAACCTAAGGTCTTGCTACTGGTTTCTAAATGGGATCAATACGGAGGTAAATTCAAAAAAGATATCGGAGCTTTTGTAGGACATCATATGAAGCTGACTAACAACTTGTTAACCCAAATAGATGGAACCATTGCTTATTATACCGTGGGAGATGTAGTAGAAGTGCAGCACGAACAGGCCACCGAGGCCATGATCTCTCAATTCGATGCCCGGCAGGCAGACGTGGTCAAAAGATGGTTGTACCAATCTATTACCAATCGTACAATTCCGAAACAAGGAGATTCCTGGTGGTCCCGCTTAGTTAACGCTTTAAACGAATAAAATGCCTATGAATGCCTCCTCCTTTTTAGGATACGGTATCATAGGCACCGCAGATGGATTTGCTGCCCAAACAGCCGGCTTGTTGGCCGATATGGACATTGGCAGCGTCCTGGATCTGGACAATCGACAGATTTTTGCACCTTTTAATACCGAGATCCTCGCCGGAATTCGTGAACAACGAGACGGCCATTTGTATACTTATTTCGTATTGTATCGATATGCAGTAGAGCAGGAGAGAAGCCGCCTGGGTGGTTTCTACGGAAGTGTGGTAGCCTTAAAAGATTGTACCGCAGATGGATTTGCAATTTATAATCTCCTGCTGGAACTGGCTACTAATGTTAAAGTATATCTTGATCCGGAAACGGCTCGGTTTTTGGTGCCGATGGAAGAAATTACCTTTCTCCATCCTAACTCGATAGATGAATTGGTTCGCTCTGTTAAACAACAGCCTGTTCGGGAAATAATTCCCCACGGTTATTTTGCTCCTCTTCCTCGCTATGCCAGAAATAGCTTCCGCTTTATCGACTTTTTTCAACACGAGCCGGAAGGGATAGAAAAATTCTTTGTCTCTAAGGATCCGGAAGTAGCAAAATTGGTTAAAAATAAGGCTGGCTTAGAGATCAAAAGTCTCGTTTTGGAAAATGCGGATGTTGAAAAAAAATTAGAACAGGCTGACCAAATCGATACCGAAATTTTTATCAAAGAAAAAGAGCTGCAAAACATTCGTGAGCGGCATGGAACGGCAGCAACCAAGCTTTCTGAATTAGAGCAACAGCATAATAAACAACATCAATTGCTCGATAGCGGGAATTCAGAAATCGCTCAACTTCGGCAGGAAAAAATCTTATTAGAAAAGGATCTGAAAGGACTGGAAAAAACAAAATCAGACCTCCTCCAACAATGCCGGGACCTCCAGCTTCGAGTGAGCCAACCCGAAACTTTTCCTGGGAATAAGACTTCTCAAAATGACAAGGTTTCGTCAAGCGCCACAAAGCTTAATTTTCGGGATCAACTGAGCGCTCTTCATCCCCTTACTAGAATGCTGGTCCTTATTTTGGCTTTTGTGAGTCTTGGAACGATTGGTTATTTAACGATCACGGGCTTTGGAAGTCACCGAAAGGCAAGCACTCAAAAAGAGCCTGTACCGATCATAGATCAGGAGTTTTCCCAATTGGAAAAACAGGTTTATGATGATTATTTAACTTTTAATAAAAACGGTCAGGATAGCTTTTTAGCTCGCCTCAGCCCTTTTCTCAGCAGTGATCAGGAAAATACCCGTGAAAAAGCTAAAAAGCTTCAGCACCGCATCCTAACCATCGGATACGACTATTACAAACGCGAATTGAAACGCACGGACAGCATTCCGGTTCTCCACAGTCAGTTGGTGGAGGAGTTTGAGATTATGAAGAGCGAGTATGATAGTGTTTTTGTTGAGTTGAAAAAAGAAAAATAATGTAAGTGCCTGGATAAAAATATTTAAATTTATCCAGGCACTTTACCTCCATTAATAAAGTTCCTTTTCGTCACTATCTTTAAGGTATTTGTTTAATACATCGACGGGAGTATCCAGCGCTGCATGGTCTTTGAGTATGGTCGCTAAAGATGGTATTTTTTCTTTAATGTCAGGGTCTTGGCTGGTCCAGATTTTTGAGCGAATGAAGCATTTGGCACAGTGCATGAAGGCTTCTTCTACGTGTACAATTAATGCCAGGTTGGGTACCTTACCATTATGGGCCAGGCGTTCTCGAATAAATTTATCTGTAACTATTTGGGCCGTACCGCCTACTCGAAGTGTTTCCCGAATTCCAGGTATAAAAAAAATGACACTAACTTTGGGATTCTCTAAAATATTGTCAAAACTAGCCCCTATCTTATTGCCCAATCTGTCTGGAATGGCGAGCGTTTTTTCGTCCAGGACTTGAACGAATCCTGCGGGGTCACCTTTGGGAGAAACATCCACATTGCCAGCGGCATCTGCCGTGCCAACTACAATAAAAGGAGAATGAGCGATGAACTGTTTACAGTGTTTATCAATTTTATTGATGGTTTTTTTGAGTACTACTTCACTGGGAATGCCTAGTATTTCCCGCAGCTGCTTTTTGGACTGAATGACTTCTTCAAACTGCTGACTCATAATTTTAATTTATCATAATTTAGGTTATCAATGCACGCCTCTAAATATATAATAAAATTTGTACTGGAACTCAATTAAACAACTTCCAACAGGGTAATTCTGTTTTCTTACGACACATTCAACTATCATCCAAATATTAATGAATAAGGAAAGATGAACATTGAAGAATTTCAAGATTATTGCCTGTCAAAAAAAGGCGTAGAAGCGACCTTCCCTTTTGGTGAAGAAACGCTTGTGTTTAAAGTATTGGATAAAATGTTTGCTTTGACAGGCCTGGAAAACGAAGATTTTCGCGTCAATCTTAAATGCGATCCGGAATGGGCTATTGAATTAAGGGAAGAACATCATCAGATCATCGAGGGTTGGCATATGAGTAAAAAACATTGGAATACCGTTTACTTCGAAGAAGGCCTGGACGAAGATTTTTTGAGGAAATTGATCGATCATTCTTACGATCTGGTTGTTAGTAAAATGCCTAAGAAAAAACAGGCATTGCTAAAGGAACTTTAATTTAAGTTCCTTTTGTACTTTGCGAGTATGAAACAAGTTGACTACATCATTGTCGGACAGGGCCTGGCCGGAACCTTGTTGGCCCACTTTTTACAGGATGGAGGAAAATCGGTTTTTCTCATTGATGCAGGGGAGCAGGGTACGGCCACTAAAGTAGCTGCAGGAATTATCAACCCTATCACCGGACGCCGGTATGTGAAATCCTGGAAGGTTGATACCTTAATTCCCTTTGCTAAAGAAACCTACCGATCCTTAGAGGTCTTGCTTGGCATTTCGATTTTCCATCCACGCCCTATTATTCGCACCTTATTTAATGTAAGGGAAGAAAACGATTGGCTGGCCCGCACTGCTGACCCTGCCTATGCTCCCTACATGCAGGATGTTGCGGATTTAGAAAATTATCAAGACCATTCCATAAAAGCCTTCAGTTATGGAGAGCTGAAACACTCGGCTCAGGTAGATATTGGCCTGTTAGCCAAAACTTACCGGCTTTTGTTTAAAGAAAAGGATCAACTACTGGAAGAAAAATTTGATTATGAAAAAATTGATTTTGAGGGAGGAAAGATCCGATACGGAAATATGGAGGCAGAGAAGCTGATTTTTTGTGAAGGTGCCCAGGCGGTTTCCAACCCCTTTTTCAATTATTTACCTTTTGGAGGAGCGAAAGGAGAGGTACTGATTGTCAGGATAAAAGAAACCCATTTTGAAAAGATTTTAAAACACCGGGTTTTCATTGTCCCGCTAACTGACGGCACCTATTGGATAGGCTCCAGCTATAATTGGAAGTTCGAGCATTCTCAGCCTACAGAGGATGGACGTCAATTCCTCGCTGCACGATTAGAAGAGGTGCTAAAAGTCCCATTTGAAATTGTGGAACACAGAGCCGCTGTTCGCCCTACCGTGAAAGACCGACGTCCTTTTTTGGGTAGCCATCCGGAATGGCCTCAGCTATACATTTTTAACGGCTTGGGCACTAAAGGCGCTTCTCTGGGGCCTTATTGGGCCAAACAGATGGCGAGGCACCTCCTTTTGGATGTCCCCTTGGACAAAGAAGTTGATATTCAGAGATTTGCTTAGGAAATGAAGGCTAAATAGTTGTTTTTTTATAAAAAATCATTGCTTTCCTGTGTAATTTATCTTTAATATGCATCTTATAGAATAATGGCAATAAATTACTTGATATTCCCTTTATAACTAATAGATTGAGGGAATGACCGAATTTAAACAACTTCACTATAAAAAACTGTTTTATCCAATAACCCTGGTGCTTTTTCTATTCACGATAAATATACCTTATGAACTATAAACCTTTTAAGATCCTTTCTATCAGCCTCTTGTTCCTGGCAATTTTTGCAACCGTAGGGCTGGCCCAAAAAACTGAAACCAACATGTATGAAAAAGAATGGCAGATTATTGACTCACTCGACCAGTCGGGGCTGCCTCAATCCGCTCTCGAAGCCTTGAATGCCCTGGCTGAGAAGGTCAACCCGGAAACCGAAGCCGACCAATATCTGAAAATTATCTTTTACAGAGCTAAGTTCATAACCCAAACCAATGAAGATGGACTGGTAAAAGCCATCGCAGAAATAGAAGGGTATGAACAGTCCGCTGATTTTCCCATAAAACCGATCCTCCAATCTATTCTAGGTCAGTTTTACCAATCTTACCTCGATGCGGTTATCTGGGAAATTCAAGGACGTACTACGGTCGAGGCTCAAGCGGATGATTTCAGAACCTGGAGTGTACAGGACCTGGTCAATAAAAGTACCGCTTTATACGAAGCCTCTATTCAGGAAAAAGATAAGCTAACTGCGATCCCCATTACAGCCTTTCCTCAGATCATCGAGCAGGGTAAGCTCAGTGACGGGCTGCGACACACCGTTTACGATGTGCTGGCCCACCGGGCTATTGATAATTTTACCAATGAAAAAAATTATCTCACACAACCGGCATATCAGTTTACCATAGATGAGGAAAAGGCTTTTGAGGAGGCTTCCGAATTCGCCGAAATAGAATGGACAACCAGGGATACCGGTTCACATAAGCTGAAAGCTATTAAAATCCTTCAGGAACTCCTCCAGATGCATTTGACAGACGACCAGCCGGCGGCTCTGGTTGATGTAGATCTGAAGCGCCTGAAACTAATGCATGAGTATGCTACCCTGAATAATAAAGATGAGTTGTATCTGAAGGCATTGGAAGGCTTAAAAGATAAGTATTCAGAGAGCCCGGCCGCAGCGGAGGTGATCTATCATATTGCCAAGCAATACTTCGCGGAGGGGGCAGGAGATGTCACGGAATTGGATGAAGAAAAGAAGTGGCGCTACAAGGATGCCTTTGAATTGTGTGGCAGTTGCATCGAGCAATATCCCGAATCTTACGGAGCGCAGTTGTGTGCCGGCCTGCGGCAAACTATTCTACAAGCTTCTTTGAGTCTGGAGATGGAACGTGTAAATCTTCCCGATCAGCCTCTTTTGGTAAGTGTTAATTACCGGAACGTTCAGGACCTGCACCTGAGGATCGTTCGTTTGGAAGATCAGGATGAAGAAGCCATCCGCAGGAGGTATGATCAAAACAGAATAGACTTTTTATTAAACCTGAAGCCTGTCCAGAAAAAATCTTTTAAACTGCCCGATCCAGGTGATTTCCGCTCACATACTACTGAAATTGCCTTGGATGAATTAAAGTTGGGGCGCTATGCCGTTCTGGCTTCCGAGGATGCCAAATTCGGTAAAGAAAAAGTCATGACTTCTGTTACCTACATTTTTGTTAGCAGTATTGGCTATTTCCAACGAAGAGGCCCACAAGGTACCCAGCAATTTGTGGTGATGAACAGAGAAGACGGCGCTCCTATGGACAATGTGCTGGCCGAATATTTCATCAGTGAATATAACAGCAAAAAAAAGGCTTACGATCTGATAAAAATTGGAGAGCAATACAGCGATGATAAAGGAATGATCACAGCAAAGACCTCTCCTCGAAATTACTGGACCGTCAAATTTTCCAAAGGCGAGGACGTGCTATACCTGAACGATAATTACCGGAATTATAACCGTTCGAGCAACTTGGACAGAACTTACCAATCCACTCAGTTTTTCCTGGATCGATCGATTTACCGTCCTGGACAAACAGTGTTTTTTAAAGGAATTATTTTGGAAAATGATGGTTCATCGCTTCCATCCATTGTGCCTAACAAAAAAGTGACGGTGAGCTTTTTTGATGCTAATAATCAGGAACTGGACAAGCAAGAGTTGAGAACCAATGAGTATGGGACCTTTAACGGCCGTTTTAAAACACCGACCAATGTGTTATTAGGTCGGATGCGGGTCCGTTCTGACGTTGGCAATGGGAGTTTGACGTTCCGGGTAGAGGAATATAAAAGACCTAAATTTGAAGTGTCCTTAAATGATTTGGAAAAAAGCTATTCCTTAGGAGAAGAAGTGTTGATGAAAGGAATGGCAGAAGGTTTTGCGGGCAATGCTATTGACGGTGCACAGGTTAATTACAGAGTGTATCGAACTGTGCGCTACCCCTGGTTGCCATGGTGGATCCGGATGCCCTCAACTGGTGCAGATACGGAAATTGCCAAAGGAACGACCCAGACAAATGAAACCGGCGCTTTTGAGTTTTCTTTTGAGGCTGTACCGGATCTCAACGCCGACCGTTCCCGGAATCCCGTTTTCCGATACAGTGTTGAAGTCGATGTAGTCGATATTACCGGCGAAACCCAGTCAGACAGCCGTACCTTTAATCTTGGATATATTGGCTTGGAAGCTGAAGTGAAAATTGATGATGAGTTGGATAAATCACAAGGTACACACACACTCCAGTTGTCAACTACTAGCCTGAACGGAACTTTCCTTCCCGCTACAGGAGAGTTGACGATCCACCGGCTGGAAACTCCCGACCGCTTTTTTATCAACCGCTACTGGAGTGAACCGGATATTTACCTGATGGATTTGGACACCTATCGCGAACAATTCCCTTATATCGCTTATGAAGGGGAAGACAAATCCTACAATTGGGAAAAATCTAATGAACAAGCTCAATTGTCATTTAATACGGCGGAAAGTAAAGAAGTGAAATTAGACGTCAGCTCCTGGCCGGTAGGGCATTATTCATTGGAACTGAAGACCGAGGATAAGGCCGGTAATGAGCTTGCCAGAACCTATACCTTTGCAGTTTACGACAGCGACTCAAAGAATATACCGGCTAACATCGAATGGTGGAGCAAACTGAACAAGACCGTTTGTGAGCCCGGTGAAGAATTGACCTTCCAAATGGCAACGAATGAGAAGAATAAGCAAATCTTGTTGGAGATTGAACACCGAAATGAAATTATCCGACAGGAATGGATGACCATTAATCAATGGGAAAGCATCAAAGAATCGGTAAAGGAGGAGTATCGGGGTGGCTTCCAGATCTATGTGACTTCCATGGCTCATAACCGACCTTTGTGGCTCCTGGAGCGTATTCAGGTGCCCTGGTCGAATAAAAAACTGAACATCACCTACGGTACCTTCAGAGATAAACTACGCCCAGGGCAGGAAGAAGAATGGCAATTGAAAATCAGCGGACCGGATAAGGAAAAAGTAGCCGCTGAGATGCTGGTAAGTATGTACGATGCTTCCCTGGATCAGTTTGTCAATCATTCCTGGTCATTCGATCCATACCCTAACTTTAGCTATGGGTCTCTGAGATGGAGTCCCCGTCACTTCCAGAGCATCGGCTCTCAAATGATCAGCAATAGAGAATATGCTCCTTACGAACGCAATATGGTTCGTGCATATCCATCTCTGAACCTTTATGGGCTACAATATATCTTTTACAGCAGAGGACGTTATTATCCGTCCAGTTATGCTGCCACAACAAGATCGGTTGAGAGAATGGAAATGGCCGCTCCTTCAGCGCCACCACCACCGCCACCACCCTTGGCAGAAGAAGCGGAGTTTCTGGATCAGAGTGTGGAGGCTGATGTAGCAGTATTGGCCAAAAACTCAGGAGGGGCCACAGAAAAACCTGAAGGGGGTGCTAAGGCAGAAGTGGTTCCGCGAACCAATCTGGATGAAACCGTATTCTTCATGCCTGAGCTGCGAACCGATGAGGATGGCAATGTCATCGTTTCTTTCACAATGAACGAAGCGCTGACCCGCTGGAAGTTTATGGGACTGGCACATACCAAAGATCTGAAAATTGGTATGACAGAGCGGGAGATCGTTACTCAAAAAGAGCTGATGGTACTACCTAATCCGCCACGTTTCCTGCGCCAGGGGGATGAACTGGAGATTACTGCCAAGGTGACGAATCTTACAGAGAAAAGCTTGAGTGGTAAAGCCGAAATTCAATTTTTTGAGGCAAGTACGATGCAGCCAGTGACAGAAGACTTGCTCGTCGGATCTTCAGAAGTTGACTATGCCGTTGACGGTGGTCGTTCTTCACTATTAGCCTGGGAACTGAACGTACCGGAAGATATGATCTCGGCCCTGGTATATCGGATCATTGCCCGGTCTGAAGAATTTTCGGATGGGGAGGAAAATGCCCTGCCAGTGTTGAGCAACCGGATATTTATTACAGAATCTATGCCTGTTACCGTAAAAGGTGGTAGCAGTAAACAGTTTGACCTGGATCGGCTTGACAAAGTGCTGAGTTCCGAAACGGCGACTCCTCATCAGCTGACGATGGAAATTACTTCTAACCCTTCCTGGCTGGCTATCAAGGCTTTGCCTTATCTGATGGAGTATCCTCATGAATGTACTGAACAGATCTTTAATCGTTTTTATGCCAATACCCTGGCAATGGGAATTGCCAACTCACATCCGAGGGTAAGTGAAATTTTCCAGAAGTGGAACAACACAGAGGCTTTGGAAAGTGAATTAATGAAAAATGAAGCCTTAAAATCGGCCATACTGGAAGAAACACCTTGGGTAATGGACGCTCTGGCAGAAGAACAGCAACGAAAAAACATGGCCATCTTGTTTGATGAAGAGCGGATGAACACGGAGTTGATGGCTACCTTAACAAAATTGTCGGAGCGGCAGTCTGCCGACGGTGGCTTCCCCTGGTTCCCAGGCGGAAGAAACAGCCGCTACATCACTCAGCTGATCGTTGAAGGGCTCGGACATTTGGAATATCTGGGGCTGGGAGAGAGCAATGAGATCAGGCGAGCCGAGCAGATCCTATCTGGTGCCTTGGCTTTCATTGATCAGGCTATTGTAGAAGAATATCAACAACTGGAAGAACGAGTTGAAAAAGGCTGGACTACTTTCGAGGACAATAATCTGAGCTATCTGGCCATCCATTACTTATACACTCGAACCTTTTTCCAGGACCTTCCTGTGCCCACAGCGGCCGAGACTGCTTATAACTACTATGCCGACCAAACGGAGAAGTACTGGCTGGATCAAGGATTTTATCAGCAGGGAATGATTGGCCTGGCCTTGCACCGGATGGAACGCCCACAGGTGCCTGACCAAATCATTGCTTCTTTGAAAGAAAGATCCTTGAGGTCGGATGAACTGGGTGTCTATTGGAACTACGGACGTTCTTATTGGTGGTATGATCTGCCCATTGAGACGCATTCTATGCTGGTCGAACTGTTCGCACAGGTAGGAGATGATCCAGAGATGCTGGACGAAATGAAGATCTGGCTACTGCGCAATAAACAGACGAACAGCTGGGAAACAACCAAATCGACGGCCTCGGCAGTTTATGCCCTGCTGAACCAGGGTAAAGGCATCAATCAGATCGATGAAAGCTGGCTGGGGGATGGCGAGTTGGTTAAGATATCTTTCCCAGAGCTAAAGAAAAAAGACTACCGGGACAAGCTGGAAGCCGCCGAAGAAAAAGCAGAACCCGGTACGGGCTATTACCAGGTGAAATGGGAAAAGGAAGAAATGAAGCCTGGCCTGAGTACGGTTAAGATCAAGAATAAAAACAAAGTGATCAGTTGGGGAGGCCTCTACTGGCAATATTTTGAAGATCTGGATAAAGTGGAGTCTTTCGAGGATACACCGCTGCAATTGAAAAAACAGATCTACAAGGAAGACATCACCGATAAAGGACCTTTATTGACGGAAATAAAAGAAGGAAATGAACTGAAGCCCGGCAACAAACTGGTCGTGCGCATTGAACTTCGAGTAGACCGAGACATGGAATTTGTACATATGAAAGACATGCGTGGAAGCGGCTTAGAGCCACTGGAGGTGTTCAGTATGTATAAATGGCAAGATGGACTGGGATATTATCAAAGTACCAAAGATGTTGCAACTAACTTTTTCTTTGATTATCTTCCGAAAGGAACCTACGTGTTTGAATATCCTTTGAGAGTGATCCATAAAGGAAATTACTCCAGCGGCATTACGACCATCCAGTCGATGTATGCGCCCGAGTTTACAAGTCATTCAAGTAGTGTTCGCTTGAAAGTTAAATAATTGAAACCAGGCAGTCGCAGATCGCCTGGTTTCAATACCTATCCTTAAGTCGAAAGACAATGGGGAATAGTCGAGAAAACCTTCACAGGAATGTCCTGGTTTTATATATTATCGAAAAAATTGAATACCATTGAAAATACCTATCAAAAACGCAAAGAAGGTACTTAACTTTGCTACGAAGAACATAAAGAAACAGATTATGACCAATAACGAATCCAAGGAACGGTCCCGGCATGCAGAGACCGTTATCCGTACGCACGTCCTACTGTCCATGGGAGCGAGCTTTATCCCCATTTTACTGGCTGACATTTTTGCGGTTAGTGCTTTACAACTGGATATGATCCGACAATTGTGCCGGGTGTATGACATCGACTTTAAAGAAACGCAGGGTAAAGCGATCGTCAGTTCATTAACTACTTCAACACTGGCTCGTGCCGGTGCCCGGAGCCTCGTTAAGTTGATCCCCGGTATTGGATCCATTATTGGAGGCGTAACAGTTTCAGCTTTTGCCGGCGCTTCTACTTATGCACTTGGAGAGGTTTTCAAAAAACACTTCGAATCAGGTGGAACCATCCTGGATTTCGATACTGAACGCCTGAAGAATGTGTATAAAGAAAAATTTGAAAAAGGTAAAAAAGTTGCTCAGGAGTGGAAAAAAGAAGAGGATGCTAAAAAAGATGATTCGTCTGATGAAACCTTTACCGTAAAAGAAGAAGCTCCTAAAGCTACTACTGCCAAAGAAGAGGCCATGGATGATGTTTTCGCCCGCCTGAAAAAATTAGCAAAGCTCAAGGAAGAAGGAGTGATCTCCGAAGAGGAGTTTCAGGAAATGAAAAAGAAACTGATAGATGACTTTTAAAAGGATGGTGGCCACAAGGCCACCATCCTTTTAATTTATATTCTTTCCTTCAAAATCAGTCTGCGCCAGATAAATAATGATGATCCCTACCAGGATCATTAATAAGCGAATGACAAAGCCGACACCACCTCCCCAGTGGTCGATCCACAACAAAAATGACAGTTTTGCACCCACCACGCTTAGCACCAAGGCAAAAAATCCTAATCCTGCCAGGAGGAAACCAACTAAAGTATACAGTCCGTTGTTTTTATCCATAAATCAAATTCTTTTTCTATATTATTGCAGTCGATCTGTAAAGTTAAATAGAATAATAAATTTAACCTTATAAAGCTCTAACCACAATATGATCAAAATTGTTGAATGCCCTCGTGATGCGATGCAGGGAATTAAACCGTTTATTCCCACAGAAGTGAAAGCTCAGTACATCAACCATCTGCTTAAGGTGGGCTTCCATACAATTGATTTTGGAAGTTTCGTCTCTCCAAAGGCTATTCCTCAAATGAAAGATACTGCTGAGGTGCTGTCGATGTTGGAAGTGGAGGAAGGGGGGACCGAATTACTTGCGATTGTTGCTAATAAACGAGGCGCAAATGATGCCTCTCAGTTCGAGAAGATTAGCTACCTGGGCTATCCTTTTTCCATTTCCGAAACCTTTCAACTTCGAAATACGAATGCTACTATTGAGGAATCTGTCGAACGGGTTCAAGCCATTCAGGAAATCTGTGTGAAGTCAAATAAAAAACTGGTTCTGTATGTTTCTATGGGCTTTGGTAATCCTTACGGAGATCCCTGGAATGTGGAGATCGTGCAAAAGTGGGTGGATCAGTTAAATGCGATGGATATTAAAATATTTCAACTCTCTGATACCATTGGAGTGGCCAATCCTGTCAATATTGAGTACCTGTTTAGTCATCTCATAAAAGCTTATCCCGACCTGGAGATCGGAGCGCACTTTCACACGCAGCCACACAACTGGAGAGAAAAGATCGAGGCCGCTTATAAAAACGGTTGTCGTCGCTTCGATGGAGCCATCAGGGGCTTCGGAGGTTGCCCGATGGCTAAGGATGACCTGACCGGGAACATGCCTACAGAAAATCTAATCCGCTATTGTGAAGATAATCAGATCGACACGGGCATTGATTCGAACTTGTTCGATGAGGCTCTGGGCATGGTTTTGAACGTTTTTCCGTAATATCGGTGAATTTTTTACTGGATATTATGCAGATTGAGACAAGTGTCGCTGCGCTGCAGCTCTAAATGGAATCTATTTTTTAGCCTACGGTTGGCACCGTAGGCTAAAAGCTATCACCGCTTTGCGGTTAATAGTCCTTAAAAAATAGCCATGGAGCGGCGAAAGCTCTTAACCTCGGGTGATCACCCGAGGTTAAGAAATGCCTCAATAGAGCTGCAGCGCAGCGGCACTATAATCATTCTTTTGCTGTAAGATTGATTGATTGACAACCATTTTGATATTCTCAAAATAAAATATTTTTTTCCCAGACCTTTTTTATATGAAAAATTATTTTTAAAATTGTTCAATATCAGAATAATCAACTGATATGAATTCAGTAGTTTCTGATACTAATATCTGGCACCGTCAGATATAATGGAACTACTTACAAATTGAGTTGTTTCAGCCAAATGGTGTACATATAAAGTAAGCCTCTCCGATTTCGGAGAGGCTTTTTTATTTTTATTAAAAACCTTCGTCTTTGACGATGGTTATGCATGTTGGCTGCGCCAGCATTTTTGACACAAAAAGTTGTTTTTAACTAAAATTAATTGTATATTTATGCTGTTAGCAATTTAAATGGATCTGCTGAAAACCAAAGCAGATGTAAATTATAATTGTTGTCCAAATGAAGCAAAAATAGCTATCATTGAATAATCTGCCGGGATAGCAGATTACGGACGTGGAGTGATAGTCAGCCACCTAACTTTCTAGGTGCAAATTGCGATGAAGCGTCTAAAGTTCAAGGTTTATGTTGGGCCTTTGGCCCATGCGTTCCTTGAAGCCACCTCCTTTGGGGGTGGTAGTTCACTAGTTGGGTAAAAAATCCTACGGCTTTTTCACCCAACTAATTATAGTTAGGAGGATGTTTTAAGCCCATGTGGGCTTAAAACATCCTCCTAAACAAAATTTTTGCTTTATAAAAAAAGGGAATGCCTGACGGCATCCCCTTTTTATAATGAAAGATGTTTTTTTTACATCATGCCGGGCATACCACCAGGCATTCCGCCAGGCATACCAGCTCCACCACCATCTTTCTCAGGCTTGTCATTTACTACACACTCGGTAGTCAATACCATTCCTGCGATAGAAGCGGCGTTTTCAAGAGCGATACGAGTTACTTTTGTAGGATCGATCACCCCTGCTTTTTTCAGATCTTCGAATTTGTCGGTACGAGCATTGTATCCGTTGCTGCCACGGCTGTTCATCACACGCTGCAGAACCACAGAACCCTCAACACCTGCATTGTCTGCAATGGTACGCAGAGGAGATTCCAATGCCTTTTTCACGATCTGAACACCAATGGTTTCATCTTCATTTTCCCCCTTGAGGTTCTTGATAGCTGCGATGGCGCGAACGAGTGCAACCCCACCACCTGCTACGATACCTTCTTCAACAGCTGCGCGAGTAGCGTGCAATGCGTCATCCACACGGTCTTTCTTTTCTTTCATTTCTACTTCAGTAGGCGCGCCTACATAAAGTACAGCCACACCGCCTGACAATTTAGCCAAACGTTCCTGCAACTTCTCACGATCGTAATCGGAAGTAGTGGATTCGATCTGCTGCTTGATCTGGTTGATGCGAGCTTCGATCTGCTCCTCGGCACCTCTACCATTTACGATGGTTGTGTTGTCTTTGTCAACCGTGATCTTTTCAGCGCTTCCAAGGTGTTCCAGCTCTGTATTTTCGAGCTTGTAGCCTTTTTCTTCAGAGATAACCGTACCTCCTGTCAGGATAGCGATATCCTCCAGCATAGCTTTGCGGCGATCACCGAAACCTGGAGCTTTAACAGCCACGATCTTCAGTTGTGCGCGCAAACGGTTCACTACCAATACACCCAGAGCCTGGCTTTCGATATCTTCAGCAATGATCAGCAGTGGACGGTTAGACTGAACAGCTTTTTCCAGGATAGGAAGAATGTCCTGCATGTTGGAGATCTTCTTATCATGGATGAGGATTAATGGCTCCTCATATTCAGTGATCATGTCTTCGGTATTAGTAACGAAGTAAGGAGACAGATATCCGCGATCGAACTGCATACCCAGTACTTCGTCAACATAAGTATCCGTTCCTTTTGCTTCTTCAACGGTGATGACACCATCTTTAGAAACTCTTTTCATCGCATCAGCAATGAGGCCCCCGATTTCGTTATCATTATTAGCAGAGATGGCACCTACCTGACGGATTTTATCAAAGTCATCACCTACTACTTCTGATTGTTCCTGAAGGTTGGTAATTACTTGCGCTACTGCTTTGTCGATCCCTCTTTTCAGGTCCATTGGGTTAGCACCGGCTGTTACGTTTTTCATACCGGCCTTGATCATGGCCTGGGCCAGAACGGTAGCGGTAGTGGTTCCGTCACCGGCGATATCAGCCGTTTTGGAAGCCACTTCTTTTACCATTTGAGCACCCATATTTTCAACTGGATCTTCCAGTTCGATTTCCTTGGCAACGGTTACACCGTCTTTGGTGATTTGAGGAGCGCCGAAGCTTTTTTGAATAACCACATTGCGACCCTTTGGTCCCAAAGTTACTTTCACGGCATTGGCTAGGGTATCAACGCCATCGCTCAATCTTTCTCGAGCGTCGCGGTCAAAGCTAATTTCTTTAGCCATATTAGGTTTGTTTTATTTTTGTGTTAACGGAAAAAATTGGGAAAAAGTGAAGTGCGTACTAGCCTTACTGGATGATGACCAGGATGTCATCTTCACGCATGATAAGGTAGTCTACTCCTTCGTACTGCAATTCCTGGCCGGCGTACTTACCATAGAGCACGATGTCTCCAACCTGAACAGTCATCAGATTACCATCTTTTCCTGGGCCTACAGCTACGATTTCTCCTCTTTGAGGTTTTTCTTTGGCTGTGTCAGGAATGATGATTCCCCCTTTGGTTTTTTCTTCTGCGGGAGCAGGTTTAACTACAACTCTGTCGTTGATGGGTTTCATCATAGTTGTTGAGTTTTTCGATTATGTTTGACAAAATGAATTTTATAAATAACAATAACTCTCTATCATACCTTGTGCCAAACTGTCTAACATGACAATATTGCAGTTTTTGTCAGGCTTTTAAGGAGGACTGTCAGTTTTTTGGTCGAAAGGCAGCCTGACTTCATTGTCAATTTGACGCAATTGGTAGATAACAAAAAAGAGGGCGACCACAGGGTCGCCCTCTTTTTTGAGTTCATATCAATTATTTTCTTATTCAGAGAGCAACTGGTCAATTGCAGCGGCATCTCCTAAGAAAAAGGTTGTAACAATACATAGTACAAAAATGGCTATGGCCAAATACCAAGTCAGCTTCTCAATAAAATCTGTAGATTTTGCTGCTCCAAACATCTGATTAGCCTGGCTTCCACCAAAGGTAGCATCTACACCACCTCCCTTCGGATTCTGGATCAACACAGCTCCCATCAAAAGCACAGCAATCAATGCTATCAAAACTGTCAATGCCGTTAACATAAATTATTCGTTTTTTAAATTTTTAATCTTGTCCGCAAAGTAACTACTTTTTTCTGGAAATTTCAAAATCAGACGCTTATACATTTCAATCGCCTTGTCATATTGTTCCTGAGCAACGAGTAATTCGGCCAGGGTCTCAGAGGCTAGGTCAGGACGCTCCTTCAAACTGCGTTCTGCAAATATGACGACCTTGTCCTTTTTTTTCTTCTTTTTTTTCTTCTTCCGCGCTTGCTTGGCGTCCTCTCTTTTTTTCGATTCCATTAATTCGCCTAATTGGACTTTTACGTGGGTTGGCTGAAACTGTTGCACCCAACTTGTAAAGGAAGACTTGGGTGTTGGCGTGGGCTGGCTCATCGGATCCTTGGGTGTCTCCATAACATCTTCTGTTTTTTCAGCTTTCTCCTCTATTTCGGCTACTTCAATTTCCGTAACAGGGGGATCTTCCGCTTGTTGGTTAATAGATTCTTCTTGAAGGATAGGGGAGGAGTCACTGGTCTCGATGTCCTTTTCTGTCACGTTTTCTTCAATAATCAGCTCCGTCGAGCCTTCAACATCCGAATTAGAACCGGCTTGATTCATTAAATGATCAAATAGCTCTTCAAGACTTTCTCCGGCTTTTTCAGGAGCAAGTTCCTCTTGCTCTTCATTAGCAGGAGTATTTACTTCTTCAGGAGTTAAAGGCTTGGACAATTCGTCTTCACCATCATCTTCAGTAAAAAATGTTTCAGGTTCTTTCGAGTCATCAGATAAGGCGGAAAAAAGGTCAGGAAAACTATCTTCGTTTTCCTCTTGGACATTGAGAAAGTCTTCAGTAGTTAAGGATTCAACCTCTTGTTCGACGGCAGAGAGATCTTTCAGTTCCAGGTAGTCTTCTGCCAATTCAAAGCTTTCCATTTGCCGGGCGACTACCTGGAGCTTTTGAAGGATCCGTCTTAGTGTAGCTCTGTCTTGTGAATAGAAGGAGGCTGTTCGGATATTCTGTTCCAGGTCTTTGTGCTGGTCAAGCTGGCTTTTTTCCACCAGCAGATAGTGCAGATTGCTGCAGTAGGGGTACTGCAGGACCAGGCTTTTCAGTTCCTCATAGGACAACTGATACAGCTTAGAATAGTCGTTTAAATAGTCAGCAAAATTCTCGGCGTTCATCTACGTAGTTAACTTACCTTTCTGTGGCCTGACAATATACTAATTTCGTGTGGTTTTGGCAATGGTGAGTGGGCATTGGGCAGGGCAAACGCATCTAAAATATAAGATTAACTTGGCTTCAAAAAGATGGAGCCGAAAAATCACCTTGAAAAACTGAGCAGCATTTTTAGTGAACTTGAAGATCCTCGCATTGATCGAACGAAGCTC
>JAUIKE010000170.1 GCA_030430845.1 Bacteroidia bacterium
CTATTGAGTTTTTCGGTCCAGGTACCTGATTCAGGAACGCCCATTTTGTACTTTTCAACCGGATTAGGTGTAAAGTTACAGGCAATGGCAACCATATCATCATCCTTTTTACCTCTTCTTAAATAAGTCAGCAAGCTACGCTCATAATCGCCATGATCAATCCATTCAAAGCCCGTCGGGTCGAATTGTTTTTCATATAAGGCGGTAGACTGAGTGTAATAGTTGTTCAGGTCTTTAACCCAATCCTGAATGCCTTTGTGAAAATCATGTTCCAGCAGCCACCATTCCAGTCCTCTTTCAATATTCCACTCGGTGGTTTGTCCGAACTCTCCTCCCATAAACAGCAACTTAGTTCCCGGATGGGTATACATATAGCCGAACAAGATACGGAGGTTGGCAAACTTCTGCCATTCATCCCCCGGCATCCGGTTAATCAACGAGCCCTTACCATGGACGACCTCATCATGCGACAGGGGCAGCATGAAGTTTTCGCTAAAAGCATAGATCAAACTAAAGGTGATCTGACCGTGATGATATTTCCGGAATAATGGATCCAGCTTAAAATAGTTGAGGGTATCATGCATCCAGCCCATCATCCATTTTTGGCCAAAACCAAGGCCGCCGACATAGGTTGGGCGCGACACACCTGACCAGGCGGTTGACTCCTCGGCTATCGTAATCGCATCGGGATGCTCTCGATAGACTGTTTCGTTGAACTCTTTTAAAAAGGCAATGGCTTCCAGGTTTTCATTGCCTCCATATTTATTTGGTTCCCATTGACCGTCTTCCCTCGAATAGTCCAGGTACAGCATCGAAGCTACGGCGTCTACCCGAAGACCGTCAATGTGGTACTGTCGGATCCAAAATAAGGCGTTAGAGATCAGGAAGTTTCGTACTTCATTGCGGCTATAGTTAAAGATGGCGCTTTTCCAGTCAGGGTGGAAGCCCTTTCGATCATCCTCATGCTCGTACAAATAGGATCCGTCGAACTGAGCCAGGCCGTGCCCGTCGGTTGGGAAATGAGACGGCACATAATCGATGATCACGCCGATATCCGCCTGATGGAAGGCATCTACCAGGTACATGAAGTCCTCAGGGGTGCCAAAGCGGCTGGTCGGGGCAAAGTAACCGGTGATTTGATATCCCCAGGAAGGGAAATAAGGATGTTCATTGGGCGGCAAAAATTCGACATGAGTAAATCCCATTTCTTTAACATAATTAACCAATTCGTCGGCCATTTCTTTATAACTGAGCGAGCGGGTGCCGTTCTGCACTTTTTTCCAGGTACCCAAATGCACCTCATAAACGGAAAAAGGCTGCTCGGAGCCTGCTTTTTTCTGCCGTTTGTTCATCCACTTTTTATCCTTCCACTCATAATCCAGCTCCCACACGATCGAAGCGGTATTAGGTGGTATTTCCCAAAAAAAGGCATAAGGATCCCCTTTCTGGAAAGTTCGTCCGTCGTAGGTTTTTATTTCGTATTTATATAGTTCACCCTTTCCGATTCCGGGAACAAAGCCTTCCCAAATACCCGATTCATCCCAACGAGGTGCCAGAGGGTGGCTCTGTCCATTCCAATGATTGAAGTTACCCACTACAGATACTTTTTGGGCATTCGGAGCCCAGAGTGCAAAGTAAGTCCCCCACTGGCCTTCTACTTCAACAATATGACTGCCGAGCTTTTCATATACATTAAAATGCTTACCTGATTTGAATAAATAAATGTCGTATTCCGAAAAAAGACTGTGATGGACAACTTTGGTCATAACTTGATTTTGGTGTTACTATAATTTCTTAAACATAAGAAAAAAATCAAAGACGGCTGATAAAAAATAAAGGGCCGTTCGCCGTTACCGGCGAATGGCCCTTTAAAAATTAAATTTTGCCGTCTTGAGCGGCAAAACAAAAATTACTTCACACGCTTTCCACCCTTCAGTTCTTCCTGTAGTTTGGCAAGCGTATCCCAATCACCTTTAGCAGCCAGTTTGGCTTGCTCACTCCAGGTAGCTGGGTCGTGCATTTTGAAACGTGGGCCGGCAGCATCCAGGATCTCTTTTAGGACGCTGATCTTAGCTTTGGCCAGACCTTCAAAAGTAGTGATATCTCTTTCGGCCAGTAATTTTTCAATCTTTGGACCGATACCTTCAATGTGCTTTTTGATATTATCTTTCTTTGCTTTAGTAGTTGTTTTCTTAGCTGCTGTTTTCTTGGCAGGAGCTGTTTTCTTGGCAGGAGCCTTTTTCGCTTTAGCAGCGCCGTTGCCATTAGAACCGTTGGCAACTGCTTCTACATCGATTACAGAGTTATCAATTCCTGGGAATGGAGATGGAACATAGCGATCAGCAGCAGGATCGTTGAGCCAGCCCTGACCTTCGATTACGTAACGGAATTGATAGCTTTTTCCGGCATCCAGTTTGATGCTTGCTTCAAATACATCTTTTGCGGGCTTCATGGTCAGGCCATTATCCCAGTTCCAGTTGTTGAATTCACCTAGTACTTTTACCGTGTTTGCAGATTCTGCATGGAAGGATTCCTTAGGCAGTACAAAGGTTACTTTACAGCTGTTGTTTTTTTGATATTGCTTCTTTAACATGTCTAAAAAAAAGTTAAATGGTTTCTAAATCGTTTGCTTGTTATAATAAACTAGCTTTGTGTAAATCGCACACTAACTGCAAATCTACATCAAAATTAGATGATATCCTACTGGTTATCAAGGAAGAATGATTATTTTTTTGTTAAGAGCGATGAATAGAAAGACTCTAAATAATGAGTCAAAATTGGATTAGCCGCGACTTTTCAGAATTAAATGAGATATGCAAAAACTAATCAAAATAGGATTTGTTGATTGAATCTGACGTCCAAATTTATTTTTAATAAAAAAACTTCAATTTTCCTGAAAAAACAGCGCCGGCTCACGCATTTTTTTTTCTAAATATTCAAAAAAAAGCCCGGCGTGGATGCCATCTACTAATGCATGATGCGCTTGAAGGGCCACAGGCATCAGTACTTTCTTAGCTTCTTCCCTATATTTCCCCCATGCAACCCTCGGTACGGAGTCAACCGGATGATAGTGCATAGGATGCATTACGGAAGTAAATGAAATCCAGGGCATAGCCGACATAAAGATAAAGTCATCTCTGCCTTCCTCATCTTCAAAGGAAGGCTGATGCTGCATTTCTTTAATCTTTGTAAGGGTCAGATCAATAAACTCAGAAGCATTGTAAGAAAATGGGACCGTGCAAAAGCTAAACACATCAGAGACTTCCGTAGTAACCGTAAAGCTGGGATGGATGAGTTCGTGCTCGACCACCTCTTCTCCTCTAATTCGGTACCTGAATTCGGGTATTTCGTTCAGGGTATGGGCAATGGCGTACACCACCGATGCCGTAAAGGATAATTTATGTTCTCTAATATACTTTAAAAATTGCTGGATGTCAATATCAGCTGAAACACTAAAATGAGGTTGATCCATCTGCCGGAAAAAATCAAAATGTTTTTGCCGGTGAGAATTTTTAAAAACTACTTTTTTCATAATCTATAAAAGAAAGGAGCAATAGCCGGCGGTTGCCGGCTATTGCTCCTTTAAATTAATTATTTCCCAATAGGCCCTAATTCCACTCCTTCAGAATAAGCTACTTGAATATTGTGCTCACTCAAGGCCTGTTTGATGTTGCGATTAGCTTCAAAGTAAACGTCCCAGTAATCTTCTGTAGTAGAATACGGTCTTACAGCGAGAATAATATTATGACTGTCAAAGGTTTCAATCCCGACAAAAGGAGCGGGATTGTCAAGCACCTTCGGTGTTTTTTGAATGGCCTCTAATATGATCTTTTCAACCTTTGGAAAGTCTTCTCCGTAGGGCATGGTCACATTGAGGTCCACCCGCAGATATTCACGAGCTGACAGGTTGGTGATAATGCCGTTAACTGCCGTGCTATTCGGAACGATCACTGTCCGGTTATCCAGGGTTGTAATAATAGTATTGAAGATCTGAATAGCGCTGACGTGCCCCATCTGTTCTTCTATTTCAACCAGGTCGCCGGTTCGGTAGGGATGAAAGATTAAAATCATAACGCCGGATGCAAAATTACTAAGGCTCCCTTGCAAAGCAAGGCCCACCGCAAAGCCGGCTGCGGCCAGCACCGCCACAAAAGAAGTCGTTTCTATACCTACAATCCCGGCTACACTGAAAATCAATAATAACTTCAATGCCACATTGATCAGGTTGACCAGGAAGGGACGTATATCCTCTCCCAAACCGGATTTTTTCATGGATTTTCCGGCTATGTTCGATATCCGACTAATGACTCTGAGGCCAATCCATAATACGAGAAGAGCTAAAATAACCTTGGGTGCATACTGAATCACCAGGCTGTAAAATTGCTGTGCATAGGTTCCGAGTTGTTCCATTTATTGGGGATTTTGATCAAGGCACAAATATAAAAATAAAATGAAGGAGGGCAGTAGGATTTTTTTACAGAAAATGAGGGGTGGCGAGGAACTTTTTTGAGGAAAAAATTGTAAGCAGAGCTATCTTAGCTAAGACCTCAAAGGTTTCGAAACCTTTGAGGTCTTAACCGCTGCAGCCCATAAAATGCCGCACTCACATGCATGGCCTGAACCAGCTGGTTATCGGCCAGCAATTGCTTAAACTCTTCCATACTCACAAGTACCGTCTCTATTTCCTCACTTTCATCAAAAACAGGATCAGCAATTTTCTTTCCTCCGGTGGCTAAAAAGGAGTAAACCCGATTGGCATGATTACCAGGGTTGGGTGACAAAACAGCTGTTTGAATAATTTGCTCAAACTCGTAGCCGGTTTCTTCCAGCAACTCTCGACGAGCAGTTTCAAGGGGAGATTCGGAGGGGTCCACACTGCCGCTGGGCAATTCCAGCACCGTGGCTCCAAGGCCGTGGCGATAAAGGCGAGTCAGAATAATTTGCCCGGCTTTATCCAGGGCCAGCACATTGACCCAATCAGGATATTCCAAAACGTAATATGGATCAACCAGGCGCCCGTCGGGCATCCGGCAGCGGTCCTGGCGGACTTTGATCCACCTTTTTTTTACTAAATAATCAGAACCTAGAACGGTCCAGTCAAAGGGATGAGGAGGAAGTTTCATAAAATAGTTTTAATAGATTCAGGCCTGTACGGCCTGAATCTATTAAAACTAATTGCAATATTCTAGGGCTGTTCTAAAATATTTTCGGCCATTCATGTGGAGATACTTATCTTGGAAAGTCAGGTCATACGTATATACCTCTCCATTATAAAAATTCAATTGCAGGATAGGGCCTCCCGCAGCATTTACTTTGATTTCCCATTTGCCCTGGCCCTGGCCATTGCTATACCCTAGTGCTGAAACGCCGGCACCGCTTGCACTAACATCGCTCTTAGCAGAGTGGTAAAAGTCGCCACTATTACAAAGTTCTATGATAGTTTCACTACTGTAACCACCGCTGATTCCTCCATCAGTATAGGAAGGAGAATAATAAGAATCCATGTAAGTTAATCTGCGTCCGCCAACCTGGGATTTCCACTGAGCTATAATAGGCCCCGTCTCCGGCTCTCTGAATTGTAGGCTATTCTTTACTTTGATGGCAGCCTCCTTAAGAGCATCACTATATTGTGCAGGCAAAGAAGCTGTTAAAATGATCACACCCTGGCCGTGAGGATTAATGACACCAATGGCATATCCCTTAATCGTCTGATATTGCATGGTACCGGTAAGCTCTCCTCCAATAGCATTAGAACCCAAATTATCCAACTCACCTGTAATTGAGAGGTTGGTTCCTTGACCATCATTCATGGGCTGACGGGCTTCCATCTTTAATTGTTCCATTGTTGTAGACTCATGGGTAGTTAATACGATCATTCCAGGAGTAGTTTGTGATCCGATGACAAAAGCCCCTTCGGTTTCTTGTCCGACCCATCCTTGTGGAATAGTGAAGGTAATACCTAACAATTTATAATCTATTCGGCCGGTTTGTTGTGCCTGGGCATTAGACAAAGAAAAAATAGTAGCTATAAAAAGGAAGAATGGTAAAAAGGTTTTCATCGTATTCTTTTTTGGATGTTTACATTTGTTTCTCGCAGAGAGGGGTGATGAGTAAAGAAAGTGTAAGTACCTATCTACAAAATAATTAAAAAAAGCTTCCCGCCGGTCGGCGGGAAGCTTTTTTTAATTATGAAATATAAACCAATTACATACGGATTGCCGGCGGCCGGCGGTAACCATACACAATTAAAGATCACTCAATTTCCTTGGAAATCCATTGATCCCCTTAGCTTTCATTCTGCTCTGAAGGCTTTTGGCTTGCTGCAGGCTGTCATAATTCCCAACTACTACCTTGTAGATCATCTGCCCGCCAGCCTGGCTGGTACCTACGACTACCGATTCGCCGAAGAGTTGTTTCATCCGGTTGGATTGCAGGATCACGTTATTGTAATCCGTATAGGCCCCGATTTGAATTCCCCAACCGGTAGGCGCTTGTTTTTCGACATCCACCTTGAATAAGTCCGTGCCGGTGGAGCCTCCGCTGCTGTTTCCTCCGGTCGGTTGCGAGACAGGAGTATCAGGGATGCTGAAGGAAGAAGCTTTACGTCTTAAGGCCTCCGCGACTGCTTTTTCCGCATTGACCCGACCGTAACCATAGGCTCTGGAATGGCCATAGTAGTAAGAAGAGGAGGAACCAATTTTGTCGGCAGTTTGCTGTAGGATCTCTTTGACCTCCCGGGCCGTCAGCTCGGGATTAGCGGATAGTATTAAGGCACAAATACCGGCAACCAATGGAGTCGAACTAGAGGTTCCTCCAAAATGCTTATAACGATCGCCACGAGACCGGCCATCCACCCAGTATTTAAACTGCCCGGTTTTCCAGGACCAGCCGGGGTCCCACCAGGCACGCGCAGCCAGGATCGGCCAATCGCCATTTGAGGGGGCAACTATGGACAGTTCGCGGCCTCGGTTAGAATAAGAAGCATGCTTGTCCAGACTGGTACTCGCTCCGACGGCGATCACATCCGGGTGGGTAGCGTAAAAATTGAGGTAATCGTAATCTTCATTTCCCGCCGCAAACAGGATGATACATCCTTTCCCATTTCGGCCCTCCCGGGCAGCCCGGGCGATGGCTCGTTCTTTAGTAGCATTCAACTGAAACTGATAATCGGTCGTCCCCCAGCTACAGCTAATGATATCAGCTCCATTGCGAATACAGTAATCGAACATCTGCTCGGTCCTGGCAGCACTGTACGAAATTCCATTAATAGGCATGAATCGAGCCTGCGGAGCAGCTCCAACCATACCGCTCCCATTGGATTTGGCCAGTGCCACGCTGGCGCAGGGGGTACCATGTGTATGCTGAGGGTCTCCTTGATGCAACTGCGAAGATTGACTCCAAAGATCAAATGGTTTCGTCACCTTATCTCTCAGGTCAGGATGAGACAGATCAAAGCCGTTATCGAGTACAGCTATTGTTACGGAGCTATCTCCCAAGTGGCCCAGCTTTCGCCAGGCCTCCACGACTCTCGCATCGGCCCCCCTTGAGAGAGGGCCCTGAGCATCCGGCAAAGACCCTGAGTTCTCCAGGTGCCACTCTTGCCGGATCAGATGATCGGAAGGGACCTGGAAGGCATAGTGATCAAGCGGCATATCCAAGTCCGGCTCGGCATATTTGACGAGGGAAGTTTGCTGTAACAAAGCCGCCGTTTTGACGGGATTGGGAGAATGAGCTGTCACTTTCACCCGGATCTCGTCTTCATCGATGCGCTCAATTAAGTCGAGGCTGTATTCGTCTAGTGCAATGCCCTGCTCTCCCAGACTCACACCTTCCTCAAAGGTGATGAAGATCTCTCCGGTAGGAACCAAGGGCTTGTTGCTGCCCTCTGCGTAATAAACATGAGTTCCCAGTTCCACCTCTTCTTTGTCCCGTACCTCATCCAATTTTCGATCCAGGCTTTCCTCTTCCGTTTTCAGGCTGACTACTTCAAATCCACCAAGGTTTTCAAAAAATTTCCGGTCTACGTATTCCAGGGAAGCTGTTTCTTTTTCCGCTTCCAGGCTTCTGCTGCTTGTGTCGGATTGTTTCGTTTTAAGGCCTACCACTGTCGGGCTTTTTTTGAGTTGGATAAAACCCTTACCGCATTTTACATTTAGCGCGCTCATGTTATTTAGTTTTTGGTTCTTTGGCTATTTGATTATTCAATTTATTGGTAATTTAACAAAACCAATCATTATTCTCTTATTCCCGACTCATTATTCAAAAATTTAAATATGAAACAATACCTCATTCTCCTGGCACTTACCTTTTCTTTCTTTTCAGGAAAGGCACAAGAAGAAGCTTTATGGCTTCGGTACCCGGCCATATCTCCGGACGGTCAAACCATTGTTTTCTCTTACAAAGGAGATTTGTACAAAGTGGCTGCCAATGGCGGCGCTGCGTATCCCCTTACCATGCACGAGGCTTATGACCACATGCCGGTATGGTCAAATGATGGCCAAAAGATTGCCTTTGCATCGGATCGCTACGGCAATTTTGACGTTTTTGTGATGAGTATCAATGGTGGAAAAGCGACCAGACTAACTTATCACTCTGCTGCGGACTTCCCCTCTGATTTCAGCCCGGATGATCAAACGGTCATTTTCACTTCCAGCCGCCTGGATGATGTGCAGAATCAGCAATTCCCTTCCGGTGTATTGCCTGAATTATATGCCATTCCCTCAGCGGGAGGCCGCCCCTTACAAATTTTGACTACTCCTGCCGAATTTGCCCGATATAATAAAACCGGCACCCGACTGGTGTATCACGACAGAAAGGGATATGAAGATGCCTTCCGAAAGCATCATACCTCTTCGGTAACCAGAGATATTTGGATGTATGAAGAAAAAACGCAAAAATACACCCAGCTTTCCTCTTTCGCAGGGGAAGATCGAAATCCGGTCTTTACCCCAAGCCAAAATGCCATTTATTATTTAAGCGAAGAAAAAGGCGACTTCAACATCTTCAAAATGGATTTGGGCACCCCCGGACAAAGTAAAATGATCACCAAACTGAAGAATCACCCGATTCGCTATTTAAGTATCAGCGACAATGGCCTGATGTGCTTTAGTTACAATGGAGCGCTGTACACACTCAAAGAAGGGCAGCAACCCAAAAAGGTAGACGTCTTCATGGCAGTGGGGGATCGCTACAATCCGGAAAAAATTGAGAAGATCAGCGGCGATATTTCAGAATTTGCACTTTCACCTAATGGAAAAGAAATCGCATTCATTGTTCGGGGAGAGGTATTTGCCAGTTCAGTAGAAACGGCTACGACCAAACGCATTACGAATACGCCCGAACAGGAACGCTCCGTAAGCTTCAGTCCGGACGGGAAGGCCATTCTTTATGCAAGTGAGCGAAATGGAAGCTGGAATGTTTATCAAACCAAAATTATTCGAGAAGAAGAACCCTATTTCTATGCTTCTACTATTTTAAAAGAAGAAGTAGTTGTGGAAACACCGGCGGAGGAGTTTCAACCGAGTTTTTCTCCGGACGGCAAAGAAGTGGCCTATTTTGAAGAAAGAACTGCTCTAAAGGTCATCAACCTGGAATCCGGAGAAAGCCGTCTGATCATGCCTGCAGATCGGAATTACTCCTACTCAGATGGAGATCAGCATTATGAATGGTCACCCGACGGCAAGTGGTTTTTGGTCAACTTTCTACAACCCCAGCAATGGACGGATCAGGTGGGCCTGGTCAGTGCTCAGGGTGGGGAAATCATAGATCTTACCCAAAGCGGCTTTGGCGGTTATTCTCCTCGCTGGATGATGGATGGGAAAATGGTCATGTGGGCTTCTAACAGAGATGGCATGGCGAATGTATCCAACAGAGGCGGAGAATTAGATGTTTATGCAATGTTCTTTGATCAAAAGGATTACGATCATTTTACCCTCAGCAAAGAAGATTATGAATTATTAAAAGAAAATGAAAAAGAGGAAAAGGGCGAAGAGGATAAAAAAGAAGAGAAAGAAAAGGAGAAGGATAAAATAAAAGAAATCAAGATTAATTTGGAAGACATCCAGGACCGGAAAGTGCGCCTTACCCGGCACTCCTCCCGCCTGAATGATGCGATTGTTTCTAAAGACGGAGCAAACTTGTACTACCTGGCTCAATTTGAAAAAGGCTATGACCTTTGGCAAACAGACCTCAGAACGAAATCTGTCAAATTACTAGCTAAACTGGGAGCCAACAATGCCGGATATCTGACAATGGATAAAAAGGGGGAAAACCTCTTTTTATTGGCTTCAGGTAAAGTCCATAAGGTAGCTGTCAGCTCTGGAAAGAAGGAAGGGGTGAATATTCAGGCAGAAATGATCCTCAATGAGGCGGAAGAGCGGAGCTATCTTTTTGATCACATCTGGCGCCAGGTTGATAAGAAATTTTACAAAAAGGACCTGCATGAGGTCTCCTGGGAATTTTACCAAAAAGAGTACGAGCGCTTCCTACCTCATATCAACAATAATTATGACTTCATGGAAATGCTCAGTGAGATGCTTGGAGAACTGAACGCATCTCATACTGGCGCACGATATCGTCCAAATAGTGAAACAGGGGACCAAACGGCAGCACTCGGTCTGTTTTTCGACAATGCCCACAAAGGCGTCGGGCTCAAAGTAGCAGAGGTAATGGCCAAAAGCCCGCTGGATAACAGTGACTCCAAAATCAAAATGGGGACCATTATAGAAAAAATTGATGGGGAGTCTATTACAGCCAATCTTAATCACCATCAGCTATTGAATCGCAAGGCTGGAAAAAAGGTATTACTATCGCTTTATGACCCTGAGAGTGGAGAACGCTGGGAAGAAACCACCAAGCCAATTTCCTGGGGTGCGCAGAATCAATTACTGTACAGGCGGTGGGTCGAAAATTGCCGTGCCATGGTAGATAAATTATCAGGTGGAAAAATAGGCTATGTACACGTCAGAGGGATGAATGACCCCAGTTACAGGGTGGTCATCGAAGAAGTTCTTGGGAAAAATGCCAATAAAGAAGCCCTGGTAGTGGATACACGTTTCAATGGCGGCGGTTGGCTCCACGACAATCTGGTAACCTTTTTGGATGGAAAAAAATACATCACTTTCATGCCACGAGGTCAAAACCTGGGAGGAGAGCCACAAGGTAAATGGAAAAAGCCGTCTATTGTGGTTATGAGCGAAAGCAACTATTCAGATGCTCACATGTTTCCTTTTGCCTACAAAGAATTAGGAATTGGCAAATTGGTAGGTATGCCTGTTCCCGGAACGGGGACAGCCGTGTGGTGGGAAACACTGCAAAATGGCATGGTATTCGGCATTCCTCAGGTCGGTATGGTAGCTAATAACGGAGATTACCTCGAAAATACCCAACTGGAACCGGACATCAAGGTGCCTAATGAGCCGGGAAAAGTAAGACAAGGATTGGATCAGCAGCTTGAGGCCGCTGTAAAGGAACTGATGAAAATTATATTTCCATAAAATAAGCTCTGTGTGACAGAAAACAAAAGGGGCTGTCTCATAACTCCTTCGTCGTTATTCGACGCCCCATAAAGTTTTTTTTAGGAGGTGCCCGTACGGGCACCTCCTAAAAGAATATTATTGGCTGTCGAAAAAGGCCGTAGGTCTTTTGAGACAGCCCCTTCAAAAAATTCTGATAGAAAAATTTACGCTCTTTCTTTGTAATAAGAGTTGTACATTTTCTGCAGCTTTTTGCGAGCGAAGAAAATTCTACTCTTAATCGTTCCGAGTGGAGCACCTAACTCATTCGCGATCTCCTCATACTTGTACCCCTGATAAGCCATCATAAATGGCTTTTTAAAATCCTCGGGCAGAGACTCTACCATAGAAAGCAATTCTCCAAAAGCCACATTAGACTCCCCTTTATTGCTTACGGATTTATCTCCTGAATTCAGGTAGTAATTATTAGGCGTCTGATCGATGATCATATTACGGCGCACCTTCTTGCGATAGTTATTGATAAAGATGTTACGCATGATGGTGACGGCCCAGGCCTTAAAATTAGTACCCGGATTATATTTATCTGCATTAGTGATGATCCGTACAGCAGTATCCTGATACAGATCTTCAGCATCAACATTGTTACCTGTAAGTTTCAGTGAGAACGCACGCAGCGAATTGCTGATGTGATCCAACTGATCATAAATTTGATTTTGAATTGCGTATATCATAGCCGGTGACTTTTGCTAGGGATTAAATGTAATTATTTTTTACAAAAATACCCTAAGTATGGTTAAAATGCAAACGTTTTTTTCTATTTAGACACAGTTTTGACACGTAGTGTAGCGGTTAGGACATTTTTATGACTTCTGAGTGTTTTTTGTTAAAATTGTTAACATCTTTGAACTAAGTTTTGGCATATTTGTATACTTATTAAAAGAATATAAAAGCCGGATTTTCCAGCACCTGAATTAACATTGTTGAAGGAAGTGTGATATTATGGATTCATTGAATTTACCTAATCAAATCTTCTTGCCGAAGAACATCCGCTGTTTGCGTAAGCAAAAAAATATGAGCCAGGGAGAATTAGCAACCCAAGTAGGCTTAAATCGCGGCAACATTGCCTCCTATGAGAACGGCACTGCTGAACCCAAGATTTGTAACCTGCTTAAATTGGCTCAGTATTTTGGAGTATCCATCATCGATCTGACCCAAAAAGATATGAGCCAGGTTGATTTATCTGCTCCTCACCCCTCCACTAACAAAGTAATCACAGAGTCTGAAGTAGAAATGATCGAACAGTTTGGCGACAAGGCCAAACAACTCCAAAATCTTTTTGAAAGCCTGCATACCTGTTGCCGACACAAAGCAGAATCTTTAGAAGAAAAGCCCAGAGACGTTCAAATCATGCTGGCTCACTTCGATCATTTGTACGAAGCTTCCCAATCGTTGCTTTGTGAATACCAAGAGCTACTCAAATTTATCAAATGTAAAGTGTAGCTCCTCTCGAAACTTATTCCTATCTTCCTCCGTATAAATCATAGAACAACCCATTGAATATTTCCCTGTAAATAATCAGAAATATTCTTCAGGCAGTTACCACACTATTAGAATGCTTTCATTCTGATAGTATTGTGCAAATATCATGCGCATCTCAACAAGCTGCCATAATTGCCGTTATAATCCCAAAACAGAACGATTTATGAAGTCCTTACTGCATTTGACCATCCTTTTCATGACACTTTGTCTGCCGGCTCGCGCCTCTTCTGACATCAATTTTTTTGAGGGAGAACTGGATGACCTAAAAAAACAAGCCGGTGAATATGGAAAAATGTCGCTTGTCTACTTTTACGCTTCCTGGTGTATGCCTTGCCAGTGGATGGAAAAGTATACCTATCAAAATACCGAATTAGCTGAGTACCTGAATGAATACTATTTCCCGATTCGGGTAAACATCGATGCGCCTGACGGGCTGCAGGAAAAGAAAAAGTATCAGGTTACTTTACTGCCAACCATCCTGATCTTTGATAGTTACGGGAACCTTTTGGCCAGGTACGAAGAGTCTCTGAGTTCTGAAAAATTACTGAACCTCCTGAAAAAGCATAATCGCTTTTCCACCGGCGCCAAAGAAAAAATATCAAAGGCCAACAGCCCGGTCCTGCAGGCCCCTCAGGCTAAAAATATATACTATCCGCCACTCATTCCGGAGCAGGCACCTTCCATGGCTCCTGCCCAAAACGTCCATTCGCAGCAACAGGGAGCCTTCTCCCAGAATGTTTCTCAGCCTATGCCGCTTTCTTCCACTATAATGAGCGAGGCGAATAACTATTACTTCGGCGTACAGGTCGGCGCTTTTTCAAACAAACAGAATGCCGAAAGGGAATTAAAAATTCTCCGATCCAAAATCAAGGAACCTCTGCACCTCTTTACCGAAGACCTCCATAACCGAAAGATATTTAAAATTATTGCTGGAAAATTTTCTGATCAAAACCAGGCCATCGAATGCCTTAATAGTGTTAAACAGCAAAAGATCTTCGGTTTTGTAAAAAAAATTGACACTCAACAATAATAAATAATAATGGCCGGCAGTAACCGTCCCTTATTATTTATAAAAAGAAAAAAGAAAAGCTTTGTCGGCTACCGTCCGACAAAGCTTTTCTTTTTTCTTTTTTATTAGCTTTGCGACGGGCACTTTAACCCGGCAGCAGCAATAATTGATTTTGCCTGTCGTTTTGTTTATCGGAAGTCCACACCTAATTGAAAATTTGTTTAACCCAAGATTCGAATCAAGCGGCGGTATATGGTAACCGCCCCGGGGCGGTTACCATATACCGCCGCTTGATTCGAATCTTGAATTATTTTGTAGGGCGATCAGTCAATTTATACTTGCTAAATTCTCAAAAACATGGCTAATAAGCTTATCTGTTGTTGTTTGCTACTGTTTTCTGTGCTTTCTCTCAAAGCACAAGTACCTCAAAGTATTAAGATAGACGGGCCGCTGGCCCAAAAAGGAGCAGAAAAAAGTGCCTGTCCCAATGATGCAGGGACTATTTCTTTTGGTCAACATTCAGGCCAAAGTAATGACGTCACGCCTGATACCATTTACTTATGCTTTGGCGATCAGATCAGTCTCCTCCACGATCCGGGCTCGGCTAATTTTGGAGGCGATCCTAACCCCGCCACCCCTCCGGGTATCGTCTATGCTTTTTACGATTGTCCTCCAACCATAACAGGCCCTACGCTGGCCGACATTCTGAAGGACCCCTGCTTGAATCATACCAGCCCTATTGATTTAATGGGTACGCCGGTTTTTCAGGATGATTCCATCTGGTACGACGCCGGAGATATTGAGGGCAATTTCACCTTCATCAATAATGGAACAATCCAACAAGCTTTTAGCAATGGGGCGCCTACTCAAATGTTCTTTGCACCTGTCACCATTGATGATTTTGATAATGCAGTTTGGGAAACTTCCAATGATTCGTTGGGCGCATGTGTGAATGTCAATGTAGATCAGGCTTTCTCCATCGTTTACCTCAACCAGATCGTTGAAAACATCATCACCAACAATTCCGGCAACAATGGCTGTAGCGGTCAGTTTTCCTTAAGCGGAGGCCTTCCTGAGTTTGATGACCAAAGTTTTTTTCAGGTAGGGCTACAGCTTCAGGGCGACCCGCAAGTACAAGGAGAACTCCTCAACACCACTAAGCCCAGAGACGGGGATGCCATCGAATTTTTTGTACCCGAACCCGGTATTTATGATGTGTTTGTACAGGACGGCGTGAGCTGCGGTCAGCAGTTCACCATCGATATGAGCGGCTGTGAAGCCGTTACCTTTAACCTCGACCCTACGAATATTCCCCAGGGAGATACGGTTTGTATTCCGCTCACTGTCGAAGATTTTACAGACATTCTTTCCTTCCAGGGTGAGATCAACTGGGATACGACCATCATTGATTTTGTGCGCCTGGATAATATCAATACTGACTTGCTGGGCTTTACCCCCGGAACTGGTATCAACCTGGCGGATGTTTCCTCCGGGTTTTTATCTTTCCTTTGGTTTAGTACAGGTGGTTTTCAAGGCGTAGACTTGCCTGATGGTACGGTACTTTTTGATATGTGTTTTGAAAGTGTAGGTCCTGACGGAGCAGCTACGGATGTTTTCTTTGACCCTACTTTCTTTGAAATTGTAAAGGCTTCGAATAGTGAAGAGTTAGGGTATGTACTAAATAACGGACAAGTAGCTGTATCGGAAAATCAGCTGTTTGTTAATTACCAAATAGATAGTGTCATTTGTTTTGGAGACGGAAACGGAGGTTTTTCACTTACCGTTGCCAATGGAGTAGCTCCTTACCAGATAGACTGGACACAGATCGAAACAGCTTCTCCTCAAACGGGATCGGGCACTATTACAATAGATGGAGGCAGTACTGCTTTCACCGGACTGCCGGGTGGTCAGTATGAGATCACGATCATGGATGCAGCAGCCGGCAATCCGGCCATACAGGTTGACACAATTACCATCTCATCTCCACCAAGCCTGGGATTAAGCTTAAATGGCACCCTCCCTGAATGTGCAGGAGAGAGCACGGGAAGTGTTGTTACTCAATTGATCGTAGGTGGCCAAATAGTGAATGATCCCGGTAGCGAATATACCTTTAATTGGAATGTAACCAGCGAAAATGTGCCTCGGCTGGATAGCGTACCAAGCGGCCAGTATAGAGTAACAGTCGTTGATTCAAGGGGCTGTACAGCCGAAGCCGTTACTACCCTCGCCGATCCGCCGTCCCTCGATCTGGATGTAATCATTGACGCAGCTAGCTGCCCCGGTATTTCAGACGGTGCCATTGATGTTACGCCTAACGGAGGTTCCGGCCCCTATACTTTTAACTGGCAGGCAGGCCTGGAGGCCTTTAACGGCACCTTCACTTCCAGTCGCCCCACGCCATTAAGTAGTGGTACTTACTTCGTCACCGTTACGGATGCTAATAATTGTAGTGTAGAAAGATCCTATACAGTAGGAAATGACAAAACCCTGAGTGTGAATGCTATTGTTGAAGATATTAGCTGTAATGGGGTAGAAGATGGCCGTATTTTCGTTACGGGCACATCTAATAATCCCGAGCCACCCTATGGCTTCCAGTGGTCTACCGACGGTACGTTCAATAATCAACCGACTAATACGAATGTGACCAGTGAGCTTTCAGGCATGGCTCCCGGCGTTTACTATCTGACCCTAACCGATTCCGGTGCTGCGGCTTGTGAATACCGCGACTCCTTCGAGATTGTTGAGCCTGCTCCTATTCAATTAACGGTCGGGAATATCACCCGCGAAAGTTGTCTTCCCGGCAGTGATGGAGAAATAATCGTCAACGTCAGTGGAGGTACCTTCCCTTACAATTACGATTGGAGTAATGGCGATATGGACTCCATTGCCTCCGGACTGGTTGCAGGAGATTACACACTCAACTTACTTGACAATAACGACTGTCGGGAAATCCTGGATGTCACCGTAGCTCAGTTTGATCCGCCTAATATTACCATGTTGGCCGATGATGTCCTTTCTTGTCCTGATGATACAGACGGTACTTTAAGCGTCACCGCTCAGCAGGTGGGCGAGCCGATCGTCAGCTACAGCTGGAGCAACGGCCAAGCAGGCGAAACCATTTCCAATCTGCCGGCCGGGCAATACATCGTTACGGTAACGGCCGGTGATGGATGTGAAGCGATTGATACGGCCTTGGTAATCGCTCCGGAAGCCCTCCGAATTGATAGCATTGTAGGACAAGCGCCTACCTGCCCCGGTGATCCGGACGGTAGCCTGACGGTTTTTGCCACGGGCGGAACGACACCTTATCTATATGTTTGGGAAGATCAGCCTCAAAACGACTCTTTATCATTTAATCTATATCCGGCTCTAACGGCCGGCACTTATTCCGTAACGGTAGTGGATGCCAACGACTGTTCTTCAGTTGCCTCGCAAGCTATTTTGTCCGACCCGCCGGCCATCGAAGCGCTGTTCAGCAATATACAAGATGTGAGTTGCTTTGAAGGCACAAATGACGGAGCCGCGACCGTTATGGCTAATTATGAAGGTAATGTACAGCAAGGCTTATTCACCTTCCGTTGGGAATCAGGTGAAACAACCACTGACGACACCGAATCGCAGGCCGTACAATTAGGCTCAGGCTTCCAGCAAGTCACCATCACGGACAGCGACGGTTGTTTCCGGGTGGATTCGGTAGAAGTTCCCAGCCCGCCCCAGATCAATGTCACAGTAAATGCCAACTCGGTTACCTGTAATGGTTTTGGAGACGGCAGTATTCAATTGGGTGTTACGGGTGGTACAATGCCTTTTAATTATTTGTGGACGGAAACCGGAGAAACGAATTCGGGTATTAGCGGCCTGAGCGCTGGTGTTTACAATGCTATTATTACCGATGCTAATGGATGCTCAAAAACCCAGCAGGTAGAGATCA
Source organism: Bacteroidia bacterium (assembly GCA_030430845.1). GTDB lineage: Bacteria > Bacteroidota > Bacteroidia > Chitinophagales > Saprospiraceae > JANQPA01. Next base: position 17,954 of record JAUIKE010000170.1, read on the forward strand.
GTGAGCCGGAGGCCCTGACCTTGACAATCGACCTTTTAGAAACCCGTGATCCCGTATGTAGCGATACCGAAGACGGCACGATCGGGATCAGCGTCAATGACACGGCAGGAGTCAATCCTTTAGGCCCGGCTCCATTCACCTGGTCGGGCGGAATTGCTTTACCGGATGCAACGAAAGCGGAAGGCCTCGCTCCCGGTGACTACGGAGTTACCGTAACGGACTCCAAAGGCTGTCAGGATTCCCTTTCTTATACCCTGACCTCACCGCCGCCGATCACAGCGGTGATCCCTCAGCCAGCTGCACCAAGATGTTTTGGCGAATTCACTGTCATAACGATTCAATCTATTAGCGGAGGGAATGGAAGGGATTTGTTCGACTACACCTATACGGTGGATAACAACGGCCTGGACTTTCTTCCGGACCAACCCGCGCAGGTTTTTGCCGGCGTGCATACCATACGTATTGAAGATCAGGCGGGCTGTACCTATGAAGATACATTGGAGATCACCCAACCCGATCCGATCCAGGTGGCCTTTAGCCCATCTGTTATTGAGTTAGAGCTTGGAGATTCAACACAGCGACTCAGTCCGATCATTACGTCCTCTCTGCCTATTGATTCATTCTTATGGTCGCCCGGAGACTTCCTCTCTGCACCAAATATCCAGCGCCCTCTGGTTACGGCCCTGGATGACCGGGAGTACACCCTGCGGGTAGTCGATATCAATGGCTGTATAGCGGAAGGAAGAGTAACGATTGAAGTGGATAAAAACCGTAATGTATATATCCCTAATATTTTCACTCCGGATGGAGATGGTAGTGGTTTGAACGAAGAGTTCCGGATATTCGCCTGTAACGGTGTTCAGAACATCAACTTTGTCCGCCTGTATGACCGCTGGGGTAACCAGGTGGTTAACCAGGACAATGTCATCCCCACCTGCGAAGGAGGTATTCCTGTTTGGGATGGCCGCTTTAATGGGAAAAAGATGAATGCCGGCGTGTATATTTATTTAGTGGAGGTTGAGTTTATTGATGGGATTACGTTGTTGTATCGAGGGGATGTAACCTTGATCCGGTAATAGAGTTGGTTAACCATTATCAAGTAGAGATGCTAGGCCCTCCTTCGTCGGGCCGATGCTGGGATGCTGATGCCGCTTACAGCGGCATGATGCTGGACGTTTGTAATGTCTAAAATAAAAAATAAATTGCTATTCATTGAGTAAAAACAGACGTCAGCATCCTCACGCCGCAGGCGTGAAAAGCATCCCAGCATCGGCCCGACGAAGGAGGGCCTAGCATCTCTTAAGGCTGAGCACCCACATAAAAGAAGACCATGCTATATTATAGGCTATCCTTAAAGAAATCATCGATCTTGCAAAGCTCGTGACTGATCTCCCACAGTCGCTGAGCATCCTCTTCACTGTATGTTCTTTTTGAAGATTTTTTCGGTTTGCACTTATCCCAATACAGGCCGCTTTGATCGGCCACCTCCTCATCTGTAGCCAGAAAAATCTGCGTTTTGGCGCCGATATCCGGCGTCACTCCGCCACTACGCCTTACTTTCCAGGCAAAGGCATGTAGCCAGTTGGTATGCTTTACACCGATATCTGTTTTGACAAGGCCGGGTTGAACGGCATAAGTCGACACATTTTCATGTGGCTTTTGGCGATCCAGTTCGTAGGTAAACAGGATATTGGCCAACTTGGACTGCGCATAGGCCCGTAAGCCGTGATACTTTTTGGTGAGGTATAGATCATCAAAATGCATTTTGCCCTGAAAATGAGAATCAGAGGCGACACTCACAATTCTGCCGTCTTCTGCTTTTGTAATAGCTGGATACAGAAGATGAGACAAGTAAAAATATGCCAGGTGGTTCACAGCAAACATTTTCTCGACCTTATCTTCTGTGTATGTCAGGCTGGAGATCCAGGTTCCGGCATTATTCACTAGAACATCTACGATGTGAAATTTT
>JAUIKE010000373.1 GCA_030430845.1 Bacteroidia bacterium
CTTTTTTGGCTTTATTTTTACTTTGATCGGTTCTGTCGTTGCAAGCTTGATCGTAGCGGCCGCTATGAAGCGCGTGCAGCCAGGTGGGGCTTAATTTTTTAAGAGAGAGGGTGAAAAGGCCAAAAGCCTTTTTACCCCTCTTGTATCCACTATCAGCATGAGAAAAATCATAAATGATAATGACCAAAATCATTCATTGCTAATTTGAAGTTAGAATAGCTTGCCGGGTAAATCAAGATATTTACCTATGAAAAACCTATGGATTTTAGCCCTTCTTTTCTCCTCCTTTTTTAGTTTGAATTCCTGTGGAGTCAACCATGCCATGATGGCTAACCTTAATCAAAATGCCACTCAGGTAGAGTTGTCCGGCAATAATTATCAAACAGTGGAAAGAGTATCGGGCAGTGCTGAGGTAGAATATATCCTCTTTATTGGAGGCATGAACCGCAGCCAGTTGTATTCTAATGCTTATGCCGACATGCTCAGCAAGGCAGATCTGATGACCAACTCAAGAGCCCTGGTCAATGTTGTTACGGAAGAACATATTGCCGGAGTTCCTCCTTTTTACTTCAAAAGGACGATTACGGTGAGTGCTCACGTGATTGAGTTTACGAGAGAGTAAAAAATTAGAGCGCAAATGGATACGGCGCCGCCGTATCCATTTGCGCTCTAATAAAACAATTCTTACTCTACTGAATAAGTTTTAAATACCGGATATTCCACCGGCTTGGAGTTCACTCCTTGTTTTTCCAGATATTCGTCGAAAAAGTTCCAATTCAGTAGTCCATCGTCGGATTGAGGTTCCAGCATGTAAAAAATCAAGTTGGTCAGGGGCTGGGCCATATCGATCCAGTAATCTCCTTTTTTGAAGGTTTTAGTTTGCTGTTGATAAGTCCCCTCTGCAGTAGCCATTAAATGGCCTTCAAATTCCCGCCGGGCCTTGCTCAGGCTGTCAATCACAAACACCTCTCCATTGACCTTTTTATTTTTTTCAAGTTCTGTAATGATTGCGCCATGCTTTTTTAAATGCTCAACGATGAACTCCATGGACTTTGGCAAATAGTAGCCCCGTGGCAGCTTAGTACGGACGGTAGCCTCAAACTTGGAATAGTTCTCAACATCAGGGACTTCAATGATCCGTCCGGTACGGAGGTATCTGGTATTGCCTTCGTCGTCGGTGTAGGGTAAATAGTCGTAGGTTCGATAGTTGGCTATTTTTTCATCCAGCGGAACCATTTTAAAGCGAACGCCTTTCTCGATTTTCCCGGCATTTTTGATCACATTGTTGATGGCATCTGCTTCTGCTTTGGCATTGATGGCTGCCATAGCAACACCATTTTTATTAGTGAATTCCAGTATTTCTGCCACAAAAGCATAAGTACTGTTGATCCTTTGGTAAAAGCGTTCGTGGGCAAAAGCCTCGCTCAATATGCCCACTTTATTTCTTAAACCCATCATGTTGACCAAGTACCTGGGATGATGGTTGTAGGTAGCGATTGCTTTAGGTGGCCAGCCTGAGCGAAGGAAATAGTAGCCGTAGGGGCCGAGTTTGACGTTGTATTTTTTATCCACTGATTCTACCACGGCGGGGAAAAGCATATTCCAGGTAAAATCGTAGGGCGCTTTTTCTCCAGCGTAGTGGTAGCTGGGGGCATAAGTCAGGCTGTAGCCATGCCAGGTTCCGTTGGTGGTATGCAAGTCAACCAGCATCTCCGGGTCCCACTTAAGCAGGACGTTTTGGATGAGGGCATTGGTTTCAAAAGCTTCCATTTTGATGCCGTCCCGGTTGAGGTCGAGTCCTTGACTATTGGCGCGCATCCCAACCTCCACAGGGCTGTCTTCCTGGGATCTTCTTCGGCCTTTCTCCATCTTGTCATTAGAATCCGAATTGTAAATAGGGGCAAAAAGCAGGATCTGATTGTCTAAAAGATATTTTTTATCCCCCAAAAGAATATCTCTCATGAGCATTTGTACTACTTCTTTACCTTCCACCTCACCGGCATGAATATTTCCCTGGATGTACATGACAGGTTTGCCGGAAGCGGCGGCTTCTTCAGGGCTGGTGATCTTGGGATCGGCCAGTATCGCGACCGGGATCTTTTTTCCTTCCTTACTGGTACCCATAAAATCCAGATGAATTAAATCTGATTCTTTTTGGACCGCTTCAATAAAAGACATCACTTCTGCGTAAGTAGAGGTTTTTTGGTAGTTGGTTTTTTCCGGTACCGTTATTAGGTCACCACTCCAGACCTTGTTTTGGGCGAAGGAGGAGATTAAGAAAATGGAGGCTAAAATAGTTGTGATAATTGACTTCATGCTTTTTGTTTTGATTGTGGGGTAAAAGTATATAAAAAAGGAAAAAGCCTGCAACGATTCGTTGCAGGCTTTTTCCTTTTTTACTTAAGCACCTTCCTTATTATTAGCTACCAATTCATTTAGCAGATTCTTTTGCAGATCCGTCAGCAACTCACCTGCCTGATCTTTAGTATTTCTGGACAAGGCCTCTTCCGGGAATGGGAAAACAATGGTCGAGTTCTTTTCCGTGGCAATATCGGTGAGTGTTTGGTAAAGTCTCAGTTTGATGGCCGATGGAGATTGGTCGATCAGCTTTCCGGCTTCCAGGAGCTTATTGGCGGCTTGTTTTTCTGCGGAGGCCAGGATCACTCTGGCCCGACGAGAACGCTCGGCTTCCGCCTGGTGAGCCATAGACCGCTTCATGTTTTCAGGTAATTCAATATCCTTGATCTTGACATCAGAAATATGGATGCCCCAATCATAAGTTTCTTTCTCTACAATGATGCGAATGTTTTCACCTATCTCTTCTCTTTTGGATAAAATGATGTCTAATTCTGCTTTTCCACAAACGTCTCGCAAGGCGGCAGAGGCCAATTGTGAAATCGCAAACTTATAATTTTCTACCTCCAGCACCGCTTTTTCCGCATTATTGATCCGAAAGAAGAGTACGCCATCTATTCGGCAGGGGACATTGTCCTCCGTCATGACTTCCTGTGAATCGATGTTGATGGTGATCACTCGAATGTCTACCATTTGCACAGTTTCTATTATCGGAATGATCCAGCGTAGTCCAGGATTTAAAATGCCTACGTATTGTCCGAACCTGAATTTAATGGCCCTTTTGTATTCATAAACTACCCGTACGCCGCTAAGAATCAGTAAAAAGGCGAGTATCCCAAGCATGATGTATGTATTCATAATTGAAAGGTTTTGATCTGGTTATTTTACAATAGATAAGGCCTTATGGAATAAAAATCAATGACAAAAGTTGTCATGACCGCTAGCAGATTCACTATTTATCTCTTATACATCGGCAGGGGAGGGCAGAATCCTTTACGGCGATACCCGTTTTTAAGGTAGTATACTCATAGCTGAATCTCATGATTCTTGCTTTTTCTTTGTTGTCCTCCGTCAGACTCCAAAACTGGGCCCCACGGCCCTTAATATTCCTGAATCCAATTTGAGGATCCCGGTACCCCGTTGGTTTAATGGACAAAAGCTCCATGATTTCCTTGTAATGATATAGCGGAGCACCATGCTTTTTCCTTAAGTTGCGGATCTCTTTGG
>JAUIKE010000374.1 GCA_030430845.1 Bacteroidia bacterium
CAGCTTACGATCCGGGTTTCCAATATCATCTGGGCGGTCCTGATTTTTTTGATCGCCCGATTCCTGTATTGGATGATCGTCAACATTTTCCTGGATTCTTTATATCGAAATAAAAAAATGAATATTGGTTCACAGTATGCAGTGAACCAGTTGCTGAAATACGTCATTTTTACAATTGCAACGCTTTATATTCTCGATACGGTAGGAGTAAAGCTAACGGTCATCTGGGGAGGCGCAGCAGCGCTGCTGATCGGTGCGGGTTTTGGTTTGCAACAAACATTCAATGACTTTATTTCCGGTATTTTGCTGTTGTTTGAACGGACCGTGGAGGTTGGGGATGTCGTTCAATTAGCTGACGGCTTGGTCGGCACTGTTATGAAAATTGGTATGCGTACCTCTTTCGTTCAAACATTCGACAACCGCACCGTAATCGTACCCAACTCCCAATTGGTCGTTAATGAAGTTATCAATTTCAGTCACAATGACGAAAAGGCCCGTTTTATCGTATCCGTCGGCGTGGCATATGGATCCGATACCGAATTGGTAAAGAAACTGCTTTTTGAAGCCGCCAAGGAGCATGAAAAGATCATCAAGTTTCCTGTTCCCTTTGTTAGGTTTGTGGAATTTGGTGATTCCTCATTGAATTTTGAGCTGCACTTCTGGTCCAGGGAGTTGGTCAGGATTGATGATGTGCGGAGTGATCTCCGCTTTAAGATCGATCAGCTATTTCGAGAACATGATATTGTTATTCCGTTCCCGCAAAGAGATATTTGGATAAAGAAAGAGGAAGAGTAGCGATGCGCCGTCCGGCGCATCGCTACTCTTTTAATTTAGGTAGCGCTTCATTCTCTCGTAGCGTTCCTGATAAGTATTACCGGGACCGCAGTTTAATTCGACCGCCTTGGCCTCGATGTTTTTTACCCGATCACCTGGATTGGGGTGCGTACTGAGAAATTCCGGCGGCGTGGCTTGTCCTTCCATTTTTTTGAAAAACCCGGCCGCGCCGGCCGCATTGTATCCACTATCGCACAGGTAAATGACGGAATGAGTATCGGCATCTGTTTCATGGTTTCGGCTAAATCGAAGTTGAATCAGCCCAATAGCGATTTGCTCCAGCAGGGAAGGGTTCGCATTCCCTGTGATCACAGAAGTCAGGGCCGCCACACCATATACTTTGGTCATTTGCGCTGTAGAGTGACGCCGGGCCGCATGAGCGATCTCATGTCCCATCACGCCGGCTAGCTGATCTTCAGAATCAAGAAATTTGATCAGGCCGGTATACACGTAAATATATCCTCCGGGCGTACAGAAAGCATTCAGCACACTATCCTGATCAATGATTTTGACTTCCCAGGCAAATTGATCGGCATAATCTACCTTTCCACTGGCCAGGATGGTATTGGTAATATCATTGATATATTTGTAGATCTCCTCATTCCCTCTTTCGGGAAGCACCGGAAACTGTTGAGGGTCATCAGCGATTTGCTGAGCGGTCTGTTTACCTAGCTCCATATCTTGTTCTACCGTGAAAAGGTTGATGCCTGCTCCGCCGGTTGAAGAGCATGACGAAAACATGGATAAGGAGACAATGCTGATGATGGCAAAAAAGCGATACATTTTCATTTAGCGTTGTTTTTTCTTTGACAACAATAATAATAAGGATTGAAGTATTTAGAAGGTTGCCGGCTGGCGACCTTCTAAATACTTAACTAACATTATAACCGGGTTTCCCCGTCTTTTTGTTCTATGCTTTGGACGCCAAAAGAACGAAAAAGTCTCTTTTTTTCTTGCGGAAAGAGACTTAAAGAAACAATAAGACCTCCATTGTTTTTCCTTTTTTGGTTAAAACCTTTAAAAGAGTCCGTTAAACTATAGTTAAACGAGGTATCCAAATTCCAATTCTGTCGTCCTAAGTACGTTATTGAAACAGAGATCCGATAACGGATAAAAGCTAAATTACCCCAGTCCGATCTCTAAAAATGAACTTATTATTGTAATTTTGGCAAAAAAAGTACAAGGATATGAAAATCAGATTAACGCATTTATTTAAAGCCTCTCTTATTCTGGCCGCGGCCCTCTTCATCCTACCGTCGCAGGGGATCAGCCAGCGCATTGCCATCGTTGATATCGAACAGGTCATGAACAGCATTCCTGAATACCAAACTGCCCAGCAGGAATTGGATCAGATGGCTTCCAGATGGAGACAAGAGATCAATCAGCAGTACGACCAAATAAAAAGTATGTACAACAAATATCAGGCTGAGCAAGTCCTTATGAGTGATGAGGCGCGTGTGCAGCGTGAAGAAGAGATCATGGCCAAGGAAAAAGCAGTCCGTGACCTTCAAAAAGCCAGGTTCGGCCCCGAAGGCGCCCTTTTCCAACAACGCCAGGCACTCGTTCAGCCCATTCAGGATAAGGTGTATGCCGCTATCGAAGAATATGCCAACGATCGTGGTTTTGACCTGATCATTGATAAGAGTAGCACGGCAGGCATCATTTTCACGAAAGATACTTTTGATAAAACACAGGACATTATCAAGAAAATCCAATAATATCCCCCTAGAAAACGATAATTATTTTTGAATTAACTTTTTAATCGAAAAAAGCTGTATTTTTGCAGCCGCTTAGTAATAAAACAAATAAATAGCAATGAAAAAAGTATTGAAATTAAGTGCTATCATCATAATGCTTATTGGTGCCACCCTTAGCACTACGTACGCACAAAAATTCGGATACGTCAACTCTGCTGAGATTCTGGCTGCTTTGCCGGATGTCAAGCAGGCTGACTCTAACCTGGAAGCACTTCAAAAACAACTTCAAAAGAAGTATCAGCTAGCAGTAGAAACTTATCAGAAAAAACTACAGGGAGTTCAGGAGCAGGTAGCTAATGGAGATCTTTCTCCAAAACAGCAAGAAACAGCTGCCGAAGATCTAAAAAAAGATGAGCTTGCACTCGGTAAGCAACAGCAAGACCTGGCCGGGCAATTGGAAGAAAAGCGCCAGAGCCTGCTGAAGCCAATCTATGATAAGATTAATGAGGCGATCAAGAACGTTGCCACAGAGAATGGCTATCAGTTCATCTTCGAGCAAGGCGTATTGCTGTACGCTGAAGATACAGCCAACGTTACCAGTCTCGTTAAAGCTAAATTGGGAATCACTCCTTAATCGTTGATTGACCAAAATTTATCTTCTTCCCAACCAATTGGGATCTTTGATAGTGGCATTGGCGGCCTAACGGTTGCCAATGCCATTATTAATAGGCTCCCCAACGAAGAGATTATCTACTTCGGCGATACCGCCCATGTTCCTTACGGCGACAAATCAGCCGATGCCATCCGATACTATTGTCTCCGCATTGCCAAATTTCTCCTGGAAAAAAATTGTAAAATGATCGTCGTAGCCTGCAACTCGGCTTCGTCGGTAGGCTATCATGTCCTGACCGATTTTTTTAAAGGGCAGGCCTTGTTTGTCAATGTGGTTGATCCGCTTGTGGATGCGGCCGTAAAGGGGGATTATAAAAAGGTGGGGGTGATCGCCACCAAAGCGACTACCCAATCCCAGATCTACC
>JAUIKE010000171.1 GCA_030430845.1 Bacteroidia bacterium
GAACATTAGCCTGAATCGTAAAATGAGACTTGCTGCCATGCAAGATAAATACCGACAGAAAATTTTACGCATTTAGATGCGTTTGCCCTGGAATTAATCCTTTCTATTCTTTTCATAATTGTGTTTTCTTGTAGTTTTGAAAATCTTCATGAGGAAGTAGAATATGTTAAGGTAATAGCAAACTTTGAAGCTTCCACCAACAATTGTACAACACCATGTAAAGTAAGCTTTTATAATCTATCAAGGAATGCCACCTCTTATTTTTGGGATTTTGGAGACACCAATGCTGCTTCTGAAACGAACCCTACTCACCAATACGATTCAAGTGGGACCTATTTGGTTCGACTAACTGCCTTTGGAGAGGGAACTAATAATCAACAATTTGCTACAGAGACCATTATTGTAAATAATCCTGAATGTGAAGTGGTTGCTGACTTTTCAATTCAAAATAATAACTGCGCTGCTTCTTGTACAGTCTTATTTATAAATAATTCAACGAATGCTACCTCTTTTGGGAGATTTTAACAAAAATTAATCAAAAAAATCACCAAAACCTGTTGACATTTTTCCTTCTCAAGACACTTAATAAGTGTAAAACATAGAAAAATACTGGAGAAATCCAGGCTTATTTGTCTTAAAATACCGAGAATTAGTAAAACATAAAAAGATTAATACTTGAATTATAAGCAAGAATTTTTTTAACTTGTAATTACAGCAATGCTAAAAATGAACTTTTTGTAAGTATTGAGACACCTTTGAATAAGAACCCTTTTGTATCACCTAATTATAAAACCCTATGTATTGCTTTGCTAAAAACGGCCTCCTGCTTTTTCTCCTTTTTATCTCCATAGAGGCTTTTGCCGTCGTTAAATATGATGAAGGCAGGATCATGATTGACGGTATTCAACTGCTTCAGGATCGAGACAATTCCAACGATTATTACTATTTGCCTCAATACCCTCGCCTGGCACAACGCCCCGATGGTACCTTTGAGTTCTTTTGCATCAAGTATGTCGGTAGGGATGGGCCTGAAACCAACGGAGGATTATTCCATGCCTTGATAGAGTTCACCCTTTTGCCTGAGCAAATCAATGAGCTCCAGGCCAAGTTACAAGAAGAGGTTCCTGGGGGGCGCATCGTCGGTCCGGTACCTATGCAGCAAAATATGCAGGATGGGGAGTCCGGGATGGCTTCTTTTGAGGTCGTATCTTCTATTTTGACCGATCAGGAAGGGGACAATGCGTTTACCCAAAGTTTTGTTACCAGTGGCCATGCGCCGCTTTTACCCGGATCTCGCTCAGCCATCGCTGCCAAATTATCCCAGGACGGTGCCACACTGTTGTGGGAGTCTTTAGAAGGAGCTACATCGGATGTGTCTATCGCTATCAATGGATATTACGAAGCGGCGGTCAAAGGATACAATGCAGTGATTACCGCCGATGCTTCCACCGTATACAAACACTTAAGTAATATCATGGGTAGCCAGGAAGGCTATTCCAGATCTCAGTTGTTTGATATCACCGATAAACTGATTCAGGATCAGATGATCAGTGTGGATGTATTTGATCGCTCCGAAGGCCTAGGGATTGATACGGATGATATGGCCTCTATTACGAATCTGGTTACTACCAAACTCATTGACTTGATGTTTGATGCCAAGGCTGGTTGGGCAGTGGCCCCGACGAAGGTTCCGGCTTTAGAACAGCAAAAGTTTCCTGGCAGGCAGAAAAAAGGAGGATTTATCCAATTTTTCTCTCACTCAGGGAACCAAAAATACATTACTGATCATCAGTTTATTCTGAAGGATGTGAAAAATGTCAGGACCAATAAGTTTTACCTGAACCTCAGTAAATCTACTACCATAAAGGTACCATTTTATACATCCGGTAACATCAGAGGATTTTATGGTAATTATAAGGACGATGATAAGTATTTCCGCATTGTTGATCTATCTCCGGGGAGTTTCGAAAAACGCCAGGTATTGTTTCAGGTAGATGGCGCGTTTACAGAAGCTTTTGGAGACATCCTGAATTTTGTTTCCGTTAGTTTGAAAAAAGAATACAACGGAGAATATAATGATGTTACAAAAGAAATCATCATAAAAGGCCAAGACCTGATAGAAGGAAAAGATGTCAAGACCGTTGAATATTCTGCTCTCGAATTAGAAGGCGATGACCTATTGAATTATCAATACAGAATAAGCTGGAGTTTTAAGGGAGAAAGCCGAACGGTGAAAATACCGCCGAACGAAGACCAATGGTTGAAGAGTAAAGAAATGGCGGTTTCTCTAAAACCTCCCTTTGGAAAAAGATTAATCGAAATAGACGCCGACAGGGCCGAATTCGAACCGACCGGTATGAAATCAGCGACCATCCGTTTTTTCGCCACCCTGAATGGAAAACCTCAGGTACAGAAAACCCTTGTACTTAGGGCCGGTGATACGGAAAACACCAGTAAAGTAGCCCTTTACTTCGACAAAGACCAACCATTGGCCTACCAGGTTAATTGGTATCCGACTAAGAGTCAAAACCCAATTAAGGGCCCCATTGAAGAACTGAAAGACGATTACCTGTACCTCGTACCTCCTCAACAGTAATTTAGATGTAGTTCCAACTCATTTTGTTTATTCAAGAAGTTGATCCAAATGAAAAACTTTCTAATCATACTCTCCTTTGTATGCCTTGGCCTTACTATAGGTACCTCTCAGCAGATTATGATCGACCGAGGTACAAGAGTATCAGATCTTTGGTGCTTTCCTATTTACGGTGATTCCCTCCATTTTCTTTATCTGCCCTCAGACGCCAGATTAGGCCTGGACGATAATTCAATGCCTCAGTTTTCTTTTATGCGTTATATCATTGAGATACCGGAAAATGACAATCCCAATACCATCTCAGAGGCAGGAGGGGGAGCTATTGTCAATTTTTTAGTGTTGTATGATACACCCAGTGAACAAATCCAAAAGGCAGAGGCTGCCTTGCAAGAACGATTCAATAATGATGAAATCCGAATAAAAGGCCCGGTCGTCTTTACAAAGGGCCGATATACCTTGGTTTCTTCTATTCTTATGCCGGATGGGAACAAGGAAGCCGAAGTAATGGGTACCGGAGAGGCCCCCATATTGGAAAACAGTCGGATCGCTTTTTCTTTTGACCTGGATCCGGTTCGTTCAAAATTGCTACTCGAAAACTTTACCAGTACCACTCCCGATATTTCCCTGGTCTTTGAATTGAGCTTTACAGGCTTAACCGACAGTTATCAGGCGGAATTAACCGTTGACTGGACGGAGATGCGGAAGAGCAAGTCCTTTGATGCCGGCGGCTCCGTTTACTTTGTCGGTGCAGATGTCGAATTGGCCTTCGATGAACTCTTCCGGGAAAATGCCATCCGATTAAATGTCATTGGAAGTAACCCTAACATGGAAGGCCTGCTCAATACAGTGTATTCCAGGTTATTGGATATGCTTTTCAGGAAAGTGGAACCGGAAAAAGTTCCAGAAAGTAATAAAGGTGGATTAATGGATGCTATAGGAGCCCTATTGGGGAAAGATGGGCCTCTCAGCAGCAGGAAGACATTTGGTTTTGGCCTGAATGTGGGATACCAATGGAAGGAAAACAAAACGGAAGGAGAGTCTCGCTTATACTTTAGAGGACGGTCCACGGTTGAAAGAAATCACTTCATCACTTTTAACATTGGAGATCTGTATAAAAAACATGAGGGCAACAAATCGATGTTTCGCGATGTGCCGCTCTACGATCCGGCTTTTCAACAAAGAGCTGTGCACATCGGCGTAGATGGTTCGCTAGAAAAAGAATTCAAAAAAATGGTCAATAATGTTACCGTTAAAGTTCGCAAGCAACATAATGATGGAACGGAGACACTAAAAGAAGTACTCGTCAATGAAGATATATTTCAGGATTCGTTGGGCAGATTTAAGGTTATCTATTTGAATAGAGGGGATACCAGTATGACAGATTGGTTGTTTTATGAATACCAAACCTTATGGCAATTTGTTGGTGGAGGAACCCTGGAAACAGAATGGGATACGACCAATGCAGCGATGATCAACCTCTTTGCCCCCTTCCAACGTCGAATGATTTCTTTGGAAGGAGACCTGCCGAGCCTGAGCGAAGAGGGTATCCGGGCCATATCTGTCAGGATTAATTATCCTTTTTTCAGTGAAATCCGAAAAGCCAGCCAAACGATTAGGCCCAAGGATGACCTTGCGGAAAAACACTTCGAAGTGACGCTGCCATTGGGACACGAAACTGTCGATTATCAGGTTATTTGGATAAAAAAAGACGCTACAAGGATCGATCGAAAAGGGACGGACGATATAGGAATGATATTTATTGATGAATTGCCCCAAAATTAAAAAAGATGAAGGTTCATTTGAAAATGTATATAAGTCTGGTTCTATGCCTTGGAATGGGGTCGGTTCTCAGCGCCCAACTCCCTGACCAACTTGAACTTACTTTGAGTGATAAGACGAAGGTGAAGCTATGCCGGCAGTCGAATGATCGCTCTTCTTCTCTGTATTATTATTTGCCTGTTAATTTCAGGATTTCGGAAAAGAAAGGGCAATCGGAGTTTTCATTTTTGACTTACCGCAAGGACAGCCTGGCGCCCATTACAGGCGGTATCATGCACATGTTAATGGAATGGGGCCTCAATAAAAATCAGTTGGAGGAAGCGAGGGAACAATTGCGGCTGCAGCTTGATTCCACTGCGATTTTGGCAGGCAGTGTTTTTCTTTCTCAGGACTCAGCGCACCCTTCGGTGGAAATTATTTCAAAAAATTCCTTGGGGGAAGTACTGATGCGATCGATTAAAAACAGTGCGAGAACGCCACTACAATCCGGCGCCAAATTAGCTACTTCGTTTAGCTTTTCTGCCGAGGATGCCAAGGTGATGGCCGAGGCATTAGAAAAGCCCAAAAAATTAAAAGACATAGTATTCAGGATTTATTTCACTGCAAATGATTACAGGTTTAGGGGGTGTGTGCCTCCCAGTTTTTATATCGATGGAAACTTAGATAAATGGATAAAGGAATTAAAATAATTTGGTTGACAATGATCATTTTTTGCTCCCTGCAGGCTCTGCAGGCGGAAAAGGGATTAGGAGATGTTTACGTCATCATCTATGCTACCCATGATGGGAAAAGTGGTCATGCAGCCATTGCCGTTGACAAGTATACGGTCAAGATCAGAGACTGCTCTTCTTGTCCGGGCAAGGTGTCCTACGATACCGTCCGAACGGGCGAGCTCCTTTATTACGATTTATGGCCTATTGATGACCGATTTAATAAAGAAAGGCTTTTTGATAACGTCTCTGCACAATTTTTTCGCCTGCCTGCTTCCAGTGCAGAGCGGCCGATAAGCATTTCCTCTCTGAAGTATAGAGGAATCCCGCATGAAGAGAACTATCCCGTTGATGGGCTTTTAAGGATTCCGACATCCCCTCAAAAGGTGGAGAAGCTGAAGGAGTACTTAGATAATCTGATTAGCCGGGATACAACTTTTAATGCGGTCCACTTTAACTGTGCTGATTTTGTAGAACTCGGGCTGGAATATCTGCTGAAAAAAGATATTTGGGTGGACGAGAGAGTACTTTTTGTATATGCCACGACGCCCAACAGATTGTATCAGGTCTTAGAAAAAATGGAAGGCATTGAGGTATTAAAAGATCCAGGTGAGTTGATTAACGGCTCATTTTTATATGAACGAATTTTACATAACAATTAAATCAAATGTTTATGCAGATTGTAATCAAAAACTATATACTCCTACTGGGGATTTTTATCTCCGCCGGTTCTGTTACAAATGCACAGATATTAGACTTTTTGAATCGGGTAGATGTGGTGCTTGATGATGGCACCTCCGTAACTATGTATGGTGCGGCTGACACCCGGAGCGACCGGTTCAGAGGAGAATACTATTATCTGCCTACCAATTTGCGTTTAGGTCAAAAAAAGGACAGAAGCAAGACGCCTGAGTTTCTTTTTATGAAATATACGACCGAAGAGCGAAATGATGCGGGAGGTGTTGGCGGAGCATTACTACATTTTCTAATGGAATGGGGCTTGACTGCTGCCCAGGAAGAAGAAGTACAACAAAAGTTAAAAGCAAAAATTAATGATCTGTCCGCAGGGAACCCCCGGTTCAGATCAATCACTAATCCCAGACTAATGGGCGCAGCCGATTTGAGCACTGATCCGGAGAATTCCTTTGAAATCATTTCGGCAGTTTTAAGGGACAACCAAAGTACACCTACTCTGGTTACATCTGGTAGAGCCCCTACTTTACCAGGCGGCAAAGTAGCCGTAGCTGCAAAATTGGAAAAAAATGCCGCTCAGTTGCTGGCTGCTTCCTTTGAAAAAGCACGTTCCATTACTGATGTTTCCGTTTCACTGCTTTTTCAGTATAAATTGTTGATGCCTGCAGTAGAGGGTAAAATTACGGTTGATTGGACAAAGGTAGATTCTGTCTATAGAAATTATAGAAGAGAAGCCCGGCATTATGATGGAGGCAGTAAAGGGCAAAGTGATGATTATGTGTCTGACTATGAGAAGGACACTCTTTTTTCAATGATGAGAGAAACGAAAGCCGTTAATGTGGAGTTGACGGTGACTGACCAGGAAAGTCAAATTGCTCAGGATATGGTGTCCGCTTTCATGGAATATTTTCTTAGGTCTGTTTCCGAAAAGGAATTTAGAAGGCCTGAGTCCGAGGCTGATAATCCCGAACGATCTGGTCAAAAGGACTACAAATATGGATACGAAACCTACATCGTTGACCGCAAGCGGCTAGAACAAAAAGTCCAAAGGCGTAACGAAACCTACACCTTAAAAGTCCGTTTGCCGATCACCAAGGACTTAGTGCTGACTGAGAATTTGTCGAGTTGGTATGACAATGTTAGGGATAACAAGCGATGTGTTGGCACAGTAAATTTAAATGACCCGTTTTTTGATTATCGTGATATCTATTTGATTCTTGATTTGGATGCAGAGGAGATGTTTGGTAAAGAACTCAATTACGTAACGGTTGATATTCGTAAAAGAAGGAATAAAGGAAACGACTTTTCAGAGCAAATTACTTTTGATAAAAAGTTCTTTGTGGATAATGGTAATCGTACTATTGTTACCTATTCTCGGGCGGAAGACACGAATCCAGATGTATTTGAATACAAAGCTCAATGGAGTTTGAGAAGTGGAAATGTTTACCCCATAGATACTTCCTGGACCAAGGGTAGCTGGGAGGGGGTTACACTGGCTCCTCCGGTAATGCCTACTCCTATAAAATTTGAGGCGGATTTGGAGGATTTGAAAGACCTGGATATTGTAAATGTCTCCTTACAATTACGCTACTATAAGTTTGGCAAACCAGTACAAACAAGTTTTAATATTACGACTTCTTCCAATGTGGGTTACTTGGAAAAAGATATTTTCATGGATCGCAATACCCAAGGGTATGCCTACCGAATGATTTTTTACCATAAAAAGAAAGGACAATTAGCTACCGATTGGGATGCCAGGATTAATACCGGTTATATGTATGCCGTTATTCCAGATGAACTTCGAAATGGGTTTTTAGAGGAAATGATAGAACGTGGAAAGGAAATTTTGCGAGGTGCAGATGGCCAGATCATTAAGGAAGATTCGGTTTTAGACCAGTATAAGGATTTGATTATCACGAACTAAGCATAGCGATTTTCTATGTTTGCAAAGAGTAAGTATCTATTTAATAGATTTTAAAAAACACTTTTTCCCTAAAAAAGGAATGATATGAATTTTGTAAAAAGATCTATTTCGATTTTGTTTTTCTTTGGGCTGAGCCTTTACTTATTCGGACAACCCATTTCTTATGAAAATCCCATTGAAGTGGTCCTGGATGACGAGACTAATGTGATTCTCTATGAGGTTTTGGATAAAGACAATCCCAAGGAATATTATTATTTACCTCCTTCTTCTAGCCTTCGTTTGGCGAAACGCCCGGACGGTGTACCTGAATTTTTGTTTGCCAAATATACTACTGAGGAGAACGCTGCGGCGGGAGGTGTTCAGGGAGCTATTACACACTTTTTGGTAGAGTGGGGGTTAACTCAATATCAATTGGAAGACCTAACTGATAAGGTAAAGGATCTTACAAGTGGAGGAGTAGTAAAAGGGCCTGTTCGTTTGAGGGCGGATGGAGACAAGTCTTTCGATATTCTTTCAGCGACCCTCAGGAGTAATGAATTCACGTCTACCTTGGTCACCTCCGGGATGGCTCCTCCGATGCCAGGCAATAAAGCAGCCGTAGCCGCCAAACTCGATAAATATGGCGCACAACTCTTAGCTTCTACTTTCGAGCGATCCCGGTCGATTGCAGATATTTCATTAGTGATGTCTTATAATTACACCACCTATGTTAATGCCATCGATGCCAAAATTGAATGTGATTGGGTACAATTCGAGCGTCAATCAGAATCCCTTGCCGAAGATTATCTAAGAGCAGAACTGGATAATGACGGCGCTTTTGACAGAGCCAAACCTTTATATGACAAATTAAACAGTGAATTAGCCAGTTCTAATTTAGGCTGCTCCGCCTCTTCTTCATTCAGCGGTATGGTGGCTGCCCAGATGGCTGCAGATCAAATCAATGGGGACTCTACCGATGTCTGGCTGAAAATGAATAATAATAATAACCTGCAAGGACAGCTTATTAGAGCCGGCTCAGTAGCCGACAAAACAATCGGCAACACAGGAGGAGGAGGAGGTTCCGGCAGTCCTTATGAATATTATGTTGGTGAAGGGATAATGCGTAATATCATCAACTTTATGTATGAATCTGAGGTGATCAAATTGGAATACAGAGAGACAGGGGATGTCGATGATGAAAAGCTTAAAACCATCCGGGATGCCTTCTTTGATTATTTTCTCAATGCTTTTGCCAATCAGGATTATCCCACTACAGACCAAAATCGCCAATCTGCTCTAGGTAGGGGAGACAAGGACCTTCGTCCGGAAGATGCAGAAGGAGCTTATTCTTTCCGGGGCTGTGATCAATATGAGTCCATTAAAAGAAGAACAAAAAAGATTGAGCTGAAGAATATTCAGTTACCGGTAAAGTTGAAATACCAGTTGGTTGAAAGTTTGGCGAGCACCTATGATGCAGTAAGAGATAACCCCTCCTGTGTTTATTCCATCAACTTAAATGATCCTTTTTATTCTCATCGGGAGATCAACTTCATTCTGGATTCTGAGGCAAGGGATATTTTTGAGGAAGAAATCAATTATGTAACAGTGAACGTAAGGAAGCGCAGAAGCACCAGCCGTGACTTTGAGGATGCCATTACCATAGACGCCGGTGACCTGGCCCAAAAAGGCACCTTGGCTTCACTGACCTATGCTCGTATGGACGATAGGAACTCTGATGTGTACCAATACAAAGTTCAGTGGAGCTTGCGTGGAGGAAAAATACATCCTGAGAATCCCAGATGGGTGCGTGGAGACTGGCAAGGGGTGACGCTGGCTGCACCAATCATGCCCCGAAATATTGAGTTTGAAGCAGACCTTGAGGATTTAAAGGAAAAGGGAATCCGGAGAGCCTCCTTGCAGCTTCGTTATCAAAAATATGACAAAGAGTTTGAGTCCATCATTCCACTAACTGTCTCTAGAAATAATCCACTGGTTGAACAGCGCATTTTTGTGGATAAGGACCGTCCGGGATATGCCTATCGGATTATACTGACTCATCAGAAATATGGAAAAATGGCTACTGAATGGGAAGCTAAAATTACGGATGATTACGTGTTTGCGGTTTTGCCCGAAAAATGGGATGATAGCATCATCGATAAACTATTGGATTTGGGTAGGGAGTTTCTTCCCCAATCTCAAAGCAATACAGAGATTACCAATCCTACAGAGCGTATTTTAGAAAAGGTGTTAACCGTTGCGGAACGGCTGTTGAGAGGTAGTCGATGAGGAAGGCAAGAACTCAATCATTAATGTAAAGTGTTTAGAACCCTTTTCGCGAAATAGATAAGAATTCTGAGCACCTTCAAAAACCTTTAACCCATTATGAAGAAACTAATTTGGATATATACTGCTGTTTTTCTGACTATTTTTTTCGGGCCTGGAAAATTATCAGCTCAGCAAATTATTTTAGATCGCCCTGTTAGGGCAGGGG
Organism: Bacteroidia bacterium; assembly: GCA_030430845.1. Lineage (GTDB taxonomy): Bacteria > Bacteroidota > Bacteroidia > Chitinophagales > Saprospiraceae > JANQPA01. The sequence continues at coordinate 10,170 of JAUIKE010000171.1, forward strand.
AATTGACCCTCTTCCCTGAGGTGAAAGATCAAAATAAATTCTATTACGTACTGGATAAAGCCAGGTTGGCCACGGATGAATCCGAAAAGCCTAAGTTTTCATTTCTTAGATATGTTGATAATGAAAGTAATAATGATCGGACCACTTCACTTACGGAAGCGACAGGAGGCGGGATTTTGCATGCAATGGTTACATTGGAGGTAACCAGGGATCAAATTCAGGATGCAGAAATGGATCTGAGAACTATTTATCCCAATGCAAGCATTGAAGGACCTGTCATTTTTAAATCTGGTCGTTTTGCTCTAATTACTTCTTTTACAGAAGATAATGGTGAACTTACAAAGCGATTAATTGGCACAGGTTCCGCTCCTATTTTAGATGGGCAGAAGGCTGCTGTTTCTATGTTTCTGACAAAAATGGGCTCCCAATTGCTGTGGGAGTCCTTTAAAACCGCCACACCGGATATCTCTTTTTCCTTTGAAATGACTCTTGAGGGATATCGATTACCTAAGCAGGCCATAGTTGAAGCGAACTTTGAAGATATATACAAAAGTTTTGACCTAGGCTTGCAAGCAGGCTATACAGTTGGAGGAGGATCGGGTGGAGGTGACAGTAGTAAGAAAAGTGATTCCAAAAAAAGTGATTCCAAAAAAGACGGGCAAAGTGCCGGAGTTTTTCTTGGTGCTGATATTAAATACTCCTTTGAAGAACTGCGAAAGTCGGGTGCTATTAAAGTCGAACAATTTGGGGACGATGATGACCTGGATGCCCTTGTCACTGCCGCCTATAATAAGCTGGCCGACCTGATGTTTGATAAGATAGAGACCAGTTCAAATAACAATAGCCAGAATGGGATGGATCCTACGAAGTTTATCTCCCAATTAGCGGAATCACAGAAGAAAGAGGATAGCTCTCCTCTAAACGGAGTCATGTTTTCTTTCAAAATGAAAAAACAACGCAGGACAGGTACCTTTCGCTTTGATTTCAATAAATGGACTAATGATGAGATTGTCATGCGCTTTGATGAAAATGTAGGAGAGCTCAATCGTTATCAGAACGATCCGGATGTTTTTCGGCAAATCAATCTAGATGATCCTATCTATCAGCAAAGAGAAGTATTAGCTATGATTGACGGCTACAATGCTGTGGATTTTGGCACCTATATCAACTTTGTAAATGTTCATCTTCGCAAGGAACATGCTGAAGGACATATTACAGATAGGGAAATCCGCATTGATCGAACTAATTTTAATCAAACCGGGAATGCTTTTTCGATGATGTATGGCTGGCATGGAGACAATGACCGTCGCAAGTGGATGGATTATAAATACGAAGTTCTCTGGAGTTTCTTTGGTGACGTTGAGGTCAAACAAGACTTCATTCCTACTACTTTCAATACCATTAATTTGGCTCCTCCCTATCAGAAGCATGAGGTAGAAATTGAAGCGGATCCAAGTATGTTAGAGGAACAAGATGTGCGAATGGTAAAGGTTAAGCTATTTTACAAGGTTGAGGACAAAGAATTTACTAAGCAGGCAACCCTTATCACTTCGCGAGATAATTTATCCCAAAAACTGGAATACATTTCTCTTCCCAGTAGTTTGGAATACGACTATGAGATTACTTGGCGATTAAAAGGAAATAAGACTATCACATCGGGCAGGCAAACAAGTTCAGACAGCTTATTATTTGTCGATGAATTACCAAGCTCGGAGAATTAAATATTTGCACCTTCAAAACTCAAAATGATTATGAAAAAGATATTTGTAATATTATTTGTGTTATCCTCCATTTGCCTGAATGGGGTGTTTGGTCAGGATATTATTTTAGACCAACCCATAAGAGCAGGAGAACTGACTCTATTCCCAAGCTTGCGGAACCAGAATGAATATTATTATCTTTCTGATAAACCTCGTTTGGCTACTAATGAAAGAGGGAGACCTCAATTTTCATTTCTCCGATATGTAGAAAACCAACAATCAGGAGCTAACCAACCTGACTTGGATGAGGGCGATGGCGGTGGAATTGTTCATGCTGTAATAGAATTGGATGTAACAAATGAGCAGTTAGACAATGCAAAACAAGAACTCCGTCAGGTAAATCCTAGAGGCACCATTCGTGGCCCTGCCATTTATGAAGGCGGTACAATCGCCCTGATTTCTTCTGTTTCTGACCCAGAATCTGGGTTTTCCAGGCAAATTCTCGGACTAGGTAAGGCACCCATTCTGGACGGGCAAAAAGCGGCTGTCTCCATTCAGCTTACCAAGCTTGGGGCTAAAGTGCTTTGGGAGTCGTTCCAAACGCCTACTCCTGATATGAGTATTTCTTTTGAAATGGAATTAGAGGGGTATAAATCGCCTAAAGAAGCCATAATAGAGGCTAATTTCGATCAGATTTATTCAAGCGAGTCTTTCCAGGCAGGGATAATTAGCAGGCAAGGAGGAACAGTACTTGCAGGTGAGATTGATGCCGCATTTGAAGATCAATTCCGTTCTGGATCCATAAAGGTTGTTCAAATCGGAGAGGATGAAGATATGGAGGCAGCGTTGGATGATGCATATCAAAAACTGACCAAAATGATGTTTGAATCGAGCAAAGGCAACCCCATGGCCCTAGGACAAATGAGTGTTCCACTTCAAAACAATCAGAAAAGTGTATTGGATCGTGCTCAAGAAATTTTAGACAAGGGCAGAGAAGATGCAAAAGAAGACTTCGAGCTGATGAAACAATCGCTTAAAATTGAGGCCTTTCTAAACCAGGGAGCTAATCAAGACGAGGAAAACAAACCTGGAGAGAGCAATCTAAATCAAAATCAGAGAGAGTTGATAGCACAAAATGGTGAAGAACAGGCTCCTGGTACTTCCAAAGACCCTGCTGAAGGTGGTGCTCCAGATCACTGGAATATTCCGCCTCGTGCTAAGGAATTTGACCCGCCTGAAATGCCGTCTACTGCTATTGTCGCAAGTTATAAGTTAAGGCAGACCCGGCAAAGAGGTGTATTTAGGATTGATCTTCAAAAATACTCTGTTGAAAACCTTACCATTCGGTTTGATGAGAATTTCGGCCCTGTTATCAATTGCGATGAATGTTTCAGAGAGGTCAGTTTGGATGATCCTTTTTTTAAACAAAGAGAGATTGCTGCTGTAATGGATGGATTTAATGCCAACGATTTTGGAAATTATATCAATTACGTAAGTGTCACCTTACAAAAGGAGCATCAGGGAGGCGAATATACTACGGATGATGTACGAATTGATCGATCCAAGTTTAACCAGGAAGGTAATAATTTTAAACTTCTTTATGGTTGGAAAGAGGATAATGATAGAAGATTATGGAGAAACTATAAGTATCGCCTGGTTTGGAATTTTTTTGGCGGATACACAGAAGAAACTGACTGGACAACCTCCAGTGATAATGCTATTCCTCTTGTTCCTCCTCTTTATATAAAATCTGTAGATGTTGAAGTAGATCCTGAAATCATGAAAGAGGAGGGGGTAAGGTCGGTTGAGGTTAAATTATTTTATGATTTGGGAAACAGGGAACAAGTAAAACAAATTAGATTGAATTTGCGCGCTGAGGAAACAGCCAGCCGTATTGAATTGCTACAGCCCGTAAATCAACTCCAATATGAATATGAGATTACCTGGTATTTAAGAGACGGGAGTACTAAAACATCTGATAGAAAAGAAGGTGGTTCTCTTGTAATATTTGCTGATAACCTTTAACCCTTTGGTTTTTTATTATTTAAGAAGCCTGCAAAAAATAAAACATGAAAAAGATAAAAATAATAGCCTGTTTGTTTTGCCTAATTGGTCCTATTGTTCAAGCATTTTCTCAAAATGCAACGGATGCAGAAACCTATCGTAAACGGTTGCTGAGCGATTTAGTAGTCATTTATGTGGATAAACCACATCGCCCAATATCGGACCCTACTGCTAGTTATATTTTAAACAACCAAGATATTGCAGACAATAAAAATTTAATAAGCACTTTCTGGACCAATACTACCAATAATGATGTTGTTCAGGAGCTTTTGAAAATGCTCTTTCAGCCAACGAAAGACATTACAGACAAAGCAAAAAAAAGAGAAGCGATTAAACTCCAATATTATGCTGGGCGGATTTTATGGATCCAAAATAAGCGTCTAAAATTTTACATATTTAATGACCGAGGAAACATTTCTGTCTTAAATACAAATGGATATCATAATGATTGGGATGTTAACCCCTCAGGTTGGTCAATATGGCCACATGCAAGACATCAGATTAGCGGGTCTTATGCAGGGCATTTAAAATTTGGAACTCATTTTTTTAAATCTATGGGCTTAGATTATTCAAAAGGCACTTTCCTTCATGAACTTACCCATACCCAGGATAACTCCTCATTCTATTCCAGCGCATTAGGCCCTTATTATTATGGTCGTAATGAAAGCCATTTCGCTTATGAACTCATTGGGAACTATCACGCTTCTTATGTCGAAGGTATAGCTAATACTTCCAAGCTTCATGTCTACAGATTCGAGAATATCTATAACTGGATGGATAATAATAAACTATTATCCTTTGAGGTCATTCCTTCTTCTGCTTGTAGTGGGCTCCCTACCAATGTTTGTTTAGATTCTTACCTGAGTAGCCTAAAACCTAATAAAGTGAAGCCTGCCAGTTCTAAATCTGTAGTATATACTAATAGTAATAGTGTTTCAATTACATATACAGAGGAGAAATATAAAATTAAAGATTTGCCTTCAGATGCCTTGGTTCATAACGAAACCGTGCAGGCATATGTTTTTTACGCTTATGCTTCATATTTTGGTTTTGCAAGATATACAAAGGACATACAGGATGTTATGAAGAGTACAAAGGGGAAATATGGATTTCCTCACCTTTTCCAAAAAATAGTTGAATCTGCCCATGCTGCTAAACCTCAGGGTGGGAAATATTTTCCTTTGGCTATGCTTGATTTTTATACTGGATTTAAACTTAAAGATAAGGCCACTCTTGACCTGTGCTTGCGAACACCCAGTACTTCGGGCTGGGCAGTTAAAATTGATGATTACTGGACATCTGGGGTGCGGGATAAAATAATCGCTCTGCATAAAAGATATGGCGAGAAGTTTTCTCCATTGAGTACTCATGGGTATCCACAATTAAGAGATATAGCGCTGCAATTAAAAGTTGAGGAACCGAGTGCTTCGGAAACTGCGGGAGCTAATAATGAAAAATAATGAGTTATGAAAAATAATTTTTTCAGTAAACTGATTCTGATCTTTTTGTTTTCTAACATGTTTTTTCAGTCAGGAAGTGCCCAGGAAGTCATTCTTAAACCCGTCGAAGGACTAGGTGGGCTTTTCAGTGATATAAAGATAACTAAAGTGAGAATGCTTTCCGAGACAGAAGAGGCACTCAATGTCGAAGTGAGTTATGAGATAGATAACGACACCAAATACGTCTTGCAGGGCGCGATCCTCAATAGCCGCAAATCCAGAATCAAGGAAATCGAAAGCTCAAAAGAGGAGGTGAAAAACAAAAAAGGAGTGCTGGACTTAAGCTTTAATTTCAAATCCAATCTTTCGAGATCCAAGTACAATCAGCCTTACCTGGATTCCCGTTACGTACGGATTACATTCACCGAAGCAGGAGATGACTTTTTTGATGATTTGCCAGGAGACATCGGTAGCGCCCTGGGGGAAAGCTTTGACTTTGAGTACAAGAAAAAATGGCGGGTAGGAGGCGGTATGGTGATTGATGTGCCGATCAAACCTATCGGGAAAGCTATGAGTATTCGAAGAAATTGAGAGGATATGCATTTTGATGCAGCCGGTCCCAATTAAAATTTTTGAACACCATTTTCAATTTGTATTATGAAAAAGCTTTGGAAGTATTGGATAATATTATTCATGTTGTTTTTTGTGGTAGTCGGATTTGCCCAAAATGACCCACCTTCCTCTAACAAAAAGGAAAAAGACGAAAAGAAACGCAACGGTCCCAATGGTACCTTTACTTATGATATCATCAGTAAGATCGGTTCTCCGGATCACGATTTTACAGAGTATAAGTTGTTGAGCGTTGCCAACACGCTTTACCAGGATGACAATCCTAAATCCGGGTACTTCTATTATTATCCTGCCCAGTACAGCCTGAATTGGGTAGAGGCCCGGCAAAGAGACCAATATGACCTGAACGTTAATTTTGGTACGGATAATCGCGTTACGCTTACCGCTATCCTCAAGCCCAAGTTGAGCATCAAGGACATAAGAATTGCGGAAACACTACTAAAGGGCAGTGTCCCGAATGATGTAGAAGTTAAAGAACTGGCTGTCATCCCTATGTCCAGAACCCCGGAAATTAACTTTTCTAATCTTGGTCAGTTTGGGGTAGATGAAGCCAGTATTTCAATCAGAGCTCCTTCAGATCTGACCGAACCGGTGCAGATTTCTTTCACGACTACCCGTATTGATGACTTGATGAATATGTTTTTCAACGATATTGGTCTGTACGGAGATGTTGTGATTTTCCCTAACGGTGTAGGTATGCCCGAATCCATCAGGATACCTTTTAATTTAAAGATCGACGATCCTCGTACCTATGGCCGCTTTGAATTATTGGGGACAAATTGGCGTTCAAAAGAGGATAGGTGGGAAAACAAAACGGACTATCCAGTCATTCTTTCTTCTCTTCACGTACTGAGAGAGGAACGGAATGGTAAATTTCAAATCTATACCTGGGGTCTGGGAGATACAGAGGTGCCCGAAAATTCAAGTGCGAATTTCCTGAATATAAATTCCGTGCCGACCTGGCTGGATAGGGATCCAAGTGTTAAACGAATGTGGATGGACTATACCGTAAAACCCTGCCGTTCCTGCGATCGAAAAATTCGGGATGATATCAATGAAGGGGTAGAGGGTAAAAGTAGAGAAACTATTGAAATTACTATTCTGTATCCAATAGAATTTACCGGTGCTGAGTTGATTAAATTGAAGGTCCGGTCGTTCCAGGCGGATCCGAATAATAAAGAAAAAGTAGACCTGGAAACGCTGAGTATCCGTCAGGATGGAGGCGATTATCAGGTGGGTCCTTTGTATGTTCCTATCGGAGACAAACCAGAGTTCGAATACCAAATACAAGTCATCATGCCCGATGGAACCATTCATAAGTCGTACCAGTGGAAAAAAGTGGATGGTGTAGACCTGGCTGTTGGAGAAAGCCAAATCAAAGAACAAATTCCTCATTTTAATTAGTGTATGATGACTTTCCGGTTTATTTCGATTTTGGTCATAAGCCTTTTGGTTGGGAAAATGGCTACCGCCCAGGCAGTTTTTTCCAAGGAAAAATCACTGGAAGGAATGGTGTTATATCCTGATTTTAAAAAGGATAAGTTGTTTTATTATGCGCCCAATGACCTTCAGTTAGGTAGGGAAACCAACGGTCGGCCCAAATTCCAATTGATTCAGATGGGGTATACAGGAAGAGCGGCAACCGGAGATCAGGGAGAAAAAAGATTCATGAACATGGTGCAGCTCACCGTCGAAATGCCCCCGGTGAACAATAATCAGTTGCGGAAAGTTAGAACTGCTCTGGGGGGCACTGGCATACAGCTTCGCCCTTTGCCCATTCATTATGTGGAGGGGTATTTGATCACGGCATTTGGACAAGAGTATAAAAGGCTTGGTGAATTGGGAACCTTCGAATCCGGTGCCGCCTCCAGGGGAAGTTATTGGACAGAACGTACTTTTACCCTCCGTCTGAATAATGCAGATGCCCAGATCTTATGGGAACAGGTAGACAATGGAAAGCTTGCTCTAAGTATTAATTATGCTTTTTACGCCAATGTGATCAGCGGTGAAAAAGTGACATACGAATTGGAGGGTGACTCACTTTTGGTAGATCAGTTTGACCGAGAATTGGAAGATATCCTGGAGGTTGACACGCTTCCCTACCCACAAATTGTAAAAGCGAACGCTTTTGCCGTGAATATTGATGTAGACCTATTCCCAGAAGTCTTAAAACGTATTGATGCCAATGCTCATCAGACGGTTGCCTATCCCTTACTTGAAGTACGATGTTTTGACTTCACCAACAACCTGAGGCCTGATCTCGGGGCGAAAGCCATTGAGATTGAGGCGATTGGGGTGGGAGGGCAGCAAATAAAGATGAAAAAACAACGCTTTTTTCGCAGTCGAACCGAACAAAATGCCCTGCAAATCAAATTCCCTTATGCGGTGCGGATGGACCAGCCACTGCGATACCGGATAAGCGAATTATCCAAAGAGGGTGAGGAATCAACCGGCGATTGGATAACCCGAAATTCCTGGGTGGGTATCATCGACATTACAACTTTGATGGAGGACAACCCGGTTAGTCAACGCTTAATCGACATTGAGACCGAGGTGACTCAATTTTCTGAGGTGGACATCCAATCTTTAGAGGTGGCGATCCTGTATCAATATAAAGAGGAGCTTAGAAAAGAAACACTGTCTTTTTTATCCAATGACCGAAGTGCTATAAAACCGATTCGATTATTACAGGACAAAGATACGCCTATTTTGGTGACAACGAGCTGGAAAAAGGTAGACGGAAGTAAAATAAAGGGAATGCAAAAAAAGGTGGAATTGGATGATTATGTTTTTGTGGCTGTCCCAAATTCGGGTAATTAGTGTTATGAGGTTATTGCCATACATTTATTTTTGATTAAGATAATTTAAACACTTTTTTTCAGAAAGTGGATCAAAATGGAGCCATCCTTAAAGAAACTGCCTTTGGCAGTGGTCGATTCAATAATATTATCCAAACTTCCTATGGTGGCTACCTAATGGTAGGAACTACGGAGGCTCGGGCAGGGAATTCTGATTTCTATGTAGTGAAGACGGAAAAATATGGGGATGTGAATTGAGAGAAAAAAAATTGAGTTTTAGGCTCAGAGTTAATTACCTAAAAATCCTATTCTATGAAAATAGATATATTTAATTCATTGCCGTACACTTTTAGCTCGGCAAAAAGTTCATTGAAAATTTGGAAAGAGAGACAGAAAAAATAAGGGTTTTCTGAGATTTTAAAATCTTTACAGAAAACCCTTGCAAAATGTCGTTCTGTAAAGATCTAAAAAATGGTTGATAAAACATCAATCTGAGATTCCTCAAGGCAATGCCTTGCGTCGATTAACCGTATTGTCCGGTTTATTAGCTGCCTTAATCAAAGGTGGTCGGGCCTCTTTGTCAGAGTTGGGTTGCCATATGGAAGATCCTACCGACTTGGAAAGTCGGGTCAAGAAGGCCAAGCGTTGGTTACAGAATAAGTGGACCGATGTCACGGTGCACTTTATACCGTACCTTCTTCCAATTCTACACTCCCTGAGCAAGACTGGGGAGATAGTGTTGGCCATCGATGGCTCCTGTGTGGGC
>JAUIKE010000172.1 GCA_030430845.1 Bacteroidia bacterium
TAAGATTTTTACCTGGTTCAATATAAATAAGGAGCTTGACTGGCGGGTGAATTCCTCTCCTGAGGCCCTCAATGCTTTCAAGAAATCTTTGCAAGATCCCTACTATATTGGTGCTCCCAGCATAAAATGAATCCGTCCCCGCTCGTGGCCCGTACGGGCCCAACGCAAAATACCGCCAGTTTCCTAACTGGCGAATACAACGTACATAACAAGAACCATTACCATTTGAGTTCACCCCCCCCAAAAATCATAAGGTACTGATGTTACGCACTTTTGAAAAAATGTTCCATGTGTCGCTGCGCCCAGACGGGCCGTATGGCTGCAGCTTTATTTGAGTAGGCTAGAAGCTGTCACCGCTTCGCGGTTGATATTGCTTCATCTGAAAGCCGCTTTGCGGCGAAAGCTTCTGAAGCTCGGGTGTTAACCCGAGCATAAAAAAGCACCCTTCAAAAAGCTGCAGCCATACGGCCCGTCTGGGCGCAGCGATACTTATGCTTTGCTGCGAAAGATCAGTAAGGTACTTCTTCCTTTCCAACTTTTCCAAAATTTCGGAACTGCACCTTCTATGAACTATGTTATCTAAATGCCGGCCATCATTACTTTTTCATTTCCCTAAAATATCCGTTGATTATAGCAAGGGCTTTGTAGTATTTGGAACAGAGAGGGCCCTTGGAGGTTGGTGTTTTAGACCTTGGGGTAACGGAAGAGTCGTTATGCCGAAGTTTAAATGAGGTAGGTTTTGGGGTTTCGCCAGTTAGGAAACTGGCGAGATATTGCGTTCGGCGGTTAGGAAACCCGCCACGAGCAAGTTCCGTCCCAACCGTAGGTCGGCAGACTGCCACCAACGGTTTTGACGAAGAACTAAGCTTCAAGAAACTTCTCTAATTGACCCACCATCAAATCCACATCTTCTTTTGAATTAAACAGATGCATCGAAAACCGTAAAGCATTGTACTTTGGCAAGAGCTTAATGATGATGTTCTGTGCCTTCATTTTTTCAAAAATATCTCTGTTGGAAGCTTCGTCCAATAACACACTCACAATGGCGGTAGATAAGCCTGGATCAGTAGGGCTGATGATCTTTAAGCCGTCCAGTTTCTGTAGCTTTTGGGCGCAATACTGGGCCAGTGACCGACAACGATCCTCAATTTTTTCTACCCCAATGGTTTGATGCCAGTCCATGGTTTTTCCCAAGCCTATTATCGTCGCTACGTTACGGGTGCCGGAAGCCGCCGAATAAGCTTTCATATTCCCGCGGGTAAAAACAGGCTGAATTTTTTTCTGAACCTCTTTTCTCACATACAAAAAGCCGGTTTCCTTGGGGCCTAGCAGCCACTTATGGCCACTGCAGGCGTACAGGTCTACCCCCAGTTTTTTAACATCTACCTGAATTTGGCCGGGTGCCTGTGCTCCGTCGGCGATGAGAAGTATGTCCTTGGGTTGAGTAATAGCGGCAATTTTCTCAAAAGGCATTCTTAAGCCGGTGATGGTGGAGACATGGCTAAGCATGACGACTTTTGTTTTTTCCGTTATGCCTTTTTTGATGATCTCAACTACCTGCGCAGCACTGGTAGCCGGCATGGGCATGTCTACTTTTCTGAGGACGGCGCCTTTGGTTTCGGCCAGATAGAACAGCCCGTTTTCCCCGCCTCCGTGCTCGTGATTGGTGGTCAGGATTTCGTCTCCGGCTTTTAGGTCAAGGCAAGACCCAAGCAGATTGATCCCTTCCGTTGTATTTCGTGTGAGTATGATTTCCTCTTCCTCCGCACCAATGAAATCGGCTACCTTTTGCCGAACGGCCTCCATCTTTTTACCCAAATCACCCCAGTTATTGCCCACGGGATTGCTTTCCAGTTCGTGCATGGCAGAGCTCACCTCATCGACGATCTGGCGAGGGGAAGGGCCCAAACTTCCGGTGTTGAGGTAGACCATCCCTTCCGGAATGAGCAAGCTGTCTCGGATTAGTTTGAATAAAACATCGTCATTCTGAATGTTGGCCAGTTGTGCTAAAGAAGCGGCCTCCGCTTTTGATGACAAAAAGGGGAGGGTGTTCAGACCCAGAAAGCCTAAGGAGGCTTTTTTTAGAAAGTTTCTGCGTGTTTTCATAATTTATTATTTACCAGATCCCCGCTTGTTGCATACCTTTTTCAATGGAGCTCCAATCATTTTTCATAAGGGATTCTAAATCAGTCTTTAATTTGTTGTATGCTGAAAAAGCGATCGAATAACTGTCTTTATGCGTTTGTGTAGGCCCGGAAGAATTCCAATCGGCTCGGGTAGCCGTTCTGGCACGTGCCCTCAGTCCCGGATTCACAAACTCCGCCCGCTCCGCCCGGATCTGATCGCCTCGTATCGTCAACAGGTGGTCCTCTAGCTTCATTTTGAGGTTAAAAACCTTGCTGAGCATGTCTCCTTGTTCGCCCAATTGAATGAGTAAGGTGTAGGCTTTATCAAGTTTAGAGAGTTTCTCCTGTAAGTCGTTTTGAGTGTTACTCAGGTCTTTTTGTAGTTGCATAGCATCTCGGTAAAATTGGAGATCCTGTTCCTTGTCAGTGGACTGGATCGTGGCCAATTCCAAAGATTTTACCTTAAAAGGCTGCGTGCCCAGCGTACTGATTTGGCCTTTTTCAATTTTCTCCAAACTGGCGGTATAATCTCCCGGCAAGGCCATCGGCCCGTATCCGACGCGGCCGGCTTCACTGGAAGAAAGCTCCGGCAGACTGAAATCCCAAACTACCTGATGGATGCCTGCTCGTGAAGGCACGTCCATCCGACGGATCAATTGCTCCTGGTCGTCTCGGATGGCAATTACCAAACGATCTTTAACCTCCATGTCTTCGGCTTTTAGGTCTTCCCAGCTGGGAAAATCAATGCTTTTGCCCTCTTTGAGTAAGGCTTGTTCTTCTTTTTTTCGTTCCTGCTTCAAAGAAGTCATAGATTCCTTCAGGTAAAAAGTAAAAACGGCTCCGTAAGCTGGATTAGGGGCAGTGTAATAGGAATCTCCTTGTGATCCTTTTCGTCCACCCAATTGACTGGCTTGCACATAATGAAGGGCTTCTTTTATGGAAAAAAGGTGGGCTTCCTTGGCCATGTTATTTTCATTCAATTCCCGGAGAGGAGCATAATTGTCGAAAATGAAAAAGCCTCTTCCGAAAGAAGCTGCTACGAGGTCGTTTTCGCGACTTTGGATTTCAAGGTCTCTGAAGGCGATGGTCGGGACGCCGTTTTTCAGCTGCGTCCATTTTTGGCCGCCGTCCAGGCTGCAGAACAGGCCGAGTTCGGTGGCCAGGAACAGCAGGTTGTTGTCTACATGATCTTCGACGATCGACCAGGTGACATGTCTTTCCGGTACCGTTTGGTGAAGAGCGGTCCAGCTTTTTCCAAGGTCCGTGCTTTTTAAGATATAAGGTTTAAAGTCACCGTTTTTATGGTTGTTGAAGGTGACGTATAAGGTGTTTTGGTCATGTTGGGAAAACAAAACATCCGACACATACGTCCTATCCGGCACACCCGGGAAGCGATCGATTTTCTTCCAGGATTGCCCCCCATTCTCCGAAATTTGGATCAGGCCGTCATCCGTACCAATAGCTATCAATCCTTCTTTCAGTTTAGATTCACTGAGCGAAACGATGGTCCCAAAAGGAGAGGTGAACACGTTTTTCCATACTGCCTCCGGAGGCCAGATACGCCCCATAACTTCCATTTGATTCCGATCCAGGTTTCGGCTGAGATCTTCGCTGACGGCTTCCCAGCTGTGGCCCCGATCTTCGCTTTTAAACAATTTCTGAGCGGCATAGTACAATCGATCCGGATTGTGTGGGCTGATAATAAGCGGAGCATCCCAGTGCCATCGCAGGGCGTCTTCACCGGGCTTGGACTGTGGCTTGATGTCGAGGCGTTCCCCACTTTTTTTATCATACCTTACAATACCGGCGTATTGTGACATGGAGTATAAAATATTGGGGTCACGTGGATCTACTCTGGTTTGAAATCCGTCGCCACCTACGGTTGTAAACCAGTCGCTGTTTTGGATACCCTGAATGCGATTGGTACGAGAAGGGCCGCCTTGAGTAGCATTGTCCTGCGTGCCGCCGTACACATTGTAGAAGGGCAGGTCATTATCGAGCCCGACTCGGTAGAACTGCGTGATCGGCAGGTTGTCGACAAATTTCCAGCTATCGCCTTTGTCCCAGCTTTCGTAAATACCGCCGTCACAACCTACCATGATGTAATCCGGATCTTTTGGATCAAAGAGGATGGAGTGATTGTCAACATGCTTATTGCGAGTATTTTGCCGTTGGAATGTTTTTCCGCCGTCTTCGGTGTAATGAATCAATACATCCACGGCATAGACCTTATCAAATTGATGCGGATCAGCATATATTTCTCCGTAGTATTGAGGATCTACAACGATGTAATCACTCATTTTGGTCCAGCTCTCTCCACGATCGGCCGAGCGGAAGAAGCCGCTTTTGCTTTCCTCTGCTGCTATGTGCGCGTAGACCACATCCGGCTGTTGCGGGGAAATGGCCAGGGCAATTCGGCCGAGATGACCACCTGGCAAACCTCTAGTTAGTTTTTTCCAGTTTTGGCCTCCATCAGTAGATTTGAAGACAGCCGATTCGGGGCCGCCGGCTACGAGTATTCCCACATGGCGTCTTCGCTGATAGGAAGCGGCGTACAACACATCCGGATCTCGAGGGTCCATGACCAGGTCAGTGATGCCAGTATGCTCGCTAATGGACAGGACATTCTCCCAGGTCTTTCCACCATCCAGGGTTTTATATAAGCCTCTATCGCCCCCGGCCGCCCAGAGAGGCCCCTGGGAGGCGACGTAGACAATGTCTGAGTTATCTGGATGAATGAGAATCTTAGCGATGTGTTCGGAATGGGGTAGTCCCATATGTTGCCAGCTTTTGCCGGCATCGGTACTTTTATAGACGCCATCCCCGTAGCCCGCCGAACGCTGACTGGCATTTTCGCCGGTACCCAGCCAAAGGACATGAGGGTTTTGAGGATCGATGGCAATAGCCCCGGTAGAGAAGGAACCGTACTGGTCGAAGATGGGTGTCCAGGTGGTTGCGTTATTAGTTGTTTTCCAAACTCCTGAGGAGGCGGTGGCCACGTACCAGGTACTTGGGTTTTGGGGGGCCTTCACGATATCGGCGATGCGGCCCGACATGAGGGCGGGACCGATGTTGCGAAGTTTAAAATCCTGCAGGAGTGGATCATATTGAATGGGGTCTTGGGGTGCTTGCGCAGCACAAAGCAGGCAAAAGCACATGAATAGGAGTGATAGTGTTGACTTCATTTTTAAGGCGTGGTTTAACTTTGATGAAATATAGGGAATATTTTAAGATTGGTCGGTTTGTGGAGGGAGGACTTAATAATGAGGGGGCTTTTTTTTAAATTACCAATCATCGGTTTTCAACAAAAACGTGTCAATATGAAAAAATACCTTCTTTTACTTAGCATCTTTGTTTTATCCCTATTCCATCTATCCGCTCAGGAAGCCTATGACCTGCTCATCCTCAACGGTCAGGTAATGGACGGGACCGGCAACCCCTGGTTTCGGGCGGATGTAGCTGTTAAGGGCAATGAAATTGTGAAAATTGGCCATATCACTTCGAGAGATGCGAAAAAAATTATTGATGCCAAGGGGAAAATCGTAGCCCCCGGTTTTATCGACATCCACTCGCATGGAGATGACGGTGCCTTTGGTAATCGCTCCGGTATCCGGGCTGATGATCCGATGCTGAAGGCGGCACACAACATGGTGATGCAAGGTGTGACGACGATTGTGGTCAACCACGACGGCCGATCGCCGCGTTCGATCCCGGCCCAGCGTAAGGAACTGGAAGAAGAAGGCATTGGTCCTAATGTGGCCTTGATGATCGGGCACAACACCATTCGGAGACTGGCTATGAGTCCTGATTTTCAGCGATTTTCCAATAAAGAAGAATTAGAGCGTATGAAGGAATCGATTCGGGAGGGCATGGAAGCAGGTGCTTTTGGTATGTCGGCCGCTCTGGAATATGTTCCGGGCCGATGGAGTAATACGGAAGAAGTGGTTGAGTTGGTGAAGCAGGTAAAGGAATATGGCGGGGTATACATTGTGCATGAGCGCTTCTCTGGTTCTGATCCGATGTGGTACCTGCCCAGCCGGGACGGGGAAAGCCCCGGCAATGCCATCGACAATATTCGCGAGGTGATCCGGATTGCGGAAGAGACCGGCGTGCCTTCCTGTGCGACGCACATCAAGGTGAAAGGAGCCGATTACTGGGGGGTGAGCAATGCAATTGTTAAGCAAGTGAATCGTGCCCGTGCCCGAGGTGTAGAAGTCTGGGCCGATCAATATCCGTACAACACCACGGGCTCGGATGGCAATACGGTCTTACTACCTGATTGGGCGCTGATGCGCAATCGCTGGGATCGCAGTGCGGAGGACGGAGCAGACAAGCCCAAAACGTATAAGGAAGCATTGGCTCGAACACTGGCTAAGAAGGAAAACCATGCACCTTTGGAAAAGGATATTCTGCGTGAGATCGAGCGCAGGGGAGGGGCCGAAAATGTGGTTGTTTTTGAATTTCTGGATAAGGACCTGATCGGCAAAACCATTGCTCAGATAGCCGAAGAAAAGGAAATGAATTATGTGGAGGTAGCCTATTACCTGCAACTAGAAGGAGATCCCGAACGGCCGGGCGGCGGACGCTTGCGGGGCTTTTCCCTGAATGAGCAGGACATTGAGATACTGGCTGCACAGCCCTGGGTAATTACGGCTTCGGATGCGGGAATCGCACGCTCCAAAGAGCAGTCGGTACATGCGCGCTACTATGGAACTTTCCCAAGAAAAATTGCCTGGTATGCCAAGGAGCGCGGGGTGTTAAGCGTGGAGAGTGCGGTACGCTCTATGACCAGCCTGCCCGCTCAATTCATGGGCTTTAAAGATCGGGGCATGCTTAAGGAGGGCTATAAGGCTGATATTACGATTTTTGATCTGGATGAAATAAAGGACAAGGCTACCTTTTTTGAACCGCATCAATATCCGGAAGGTATGTATCACGTAATTGTGAATGGTACTTTCTTGGTGGAGGATGGTCAACTGAAGGAGAATACACTTCCTGGCGAGGTACTGCATGTAAAGGACAGTCGCCGATTTACCAAAATAAAGCCATAAAAAAGAGAAAGCCGCCGGCCGGCGGCTTTCTCTTTTTTTTACTTCTCGAGGCTATGCGTTTTTCGTCGTAGCTCTTTCACTTCTTTTCTCAGTCGCTTCAATTCGTCTACTTTATCCTGATAATGCCTTGAGACGAGGCGTATGATCAGATAGGGGATCCCCCACAAGAGCAATGCAAAAAGGACGATGTAGAGCTTTGGTCCCAGGATTTCCAGTAATAGCATGCGTAAGTATTTTAGTTAGTAATAGGTGGGAGGGCAGACACAAATTTTTATTTCTCATATATTTTATTCTGAAAAAATGTAGTTTTCTGGAATAAGTTACTGATAAAAAATGTTTTTAGCAAATAGTTGATTGTTGTTGAAGTGGGGTGGAATAATGCTGGATAATGGTGGATTTTTCCCTAGACCTCAAAGGTCTCGAGACCTTTGAGGTTGAAAATCGAACCCAAAGCACCTCATTGTAGTCAATTAAAAGTTTGAAAACCAATACATTATGTGATGACCAATGCAGATAAGCCGCTTTTAGAACTCCCCAAAAGCCTCGCCACTGTCCAATCCTGGAAAAAAGCTTAGAAAAATGCGAGCTCCGGCACTCTAAGTACCAGCCAACTCATAGGTCTTCCTCCGCAAAAAGGCAAGTAATTCGGAGCGGTCTTTTATGGCATTCATGTGCTCGGCGGGGATAGGAGTACCAATCTCTACTTTGATCTCCCGGCCCATTTTGTTGCGAACCTCATTAAGCAGCAGACTCAGGCGAAGGTTCAGGTTGATGTGACTGACGAGCTGAAATAAACGACTGTTTTGCCCATGGAAAAATAACGGCACTACCTGGACATTTTCTTGCTTGATAAGCTTTAATACGAAGTTCTTCCATTCCAGATCTTCAGCTTTGCCCTTAAGTGGTTTTGGAGAGGTTGCCACGCCACCCGCAGGAAATATTGCAATGGCTCCTCCTGCCTTTAGGTTCTCCAGCGCCTGGTTCCTGCTGGAAATATTAGTTTGCATGGCTTCCTTTGTCGTTCGGAAATCTATGGGTAGGAGGAATTGACGAAGAATCTCCTCCCGGTAAAGAACTTCATTAACTAACACATGAAAGTCCTGCCTAACTTTCGAGACGAGGTAGCCAAAGATCAAACCGTCCACCACCCCGAACGGATGATTGGCAATGAGTACCAAAGGTCCTTTTTTGGGGATGCTGTTTAGTTTTTCTTCATCATAAACCACCTCCACTTCCAACTTGCCCAACACGGCATCCCAAACCCGGTCAGGACCAGGCTTTTCTGCCCGTACCTGCGTATAAAGCTTTTCCAACTTTTTTCTACCCGTCGCAAATTCGATGGAGTTGATGACCAGTTTTTTTAATAAACGATCATCTTCCGATACATAGGTTAACCTGGCTTTGGAGCGATTGTTTTTCTTTTTTCCCATAAAAAAATCAGACCTTGATTAGAAGTGCAATATGGTAAATTTCGGTGATAATACAAGATTCCCTGTGCTTGCTTAAGGGGGACTGCAACAAAATTGATATAAGCTGCACCTAGTAATATATGAAACACATCCCGATCGTTTTTCTTCTCTTCGTTTTTTCCATCAGCCTTCTCCGGGCTCAATTTACGATTAGCGGCCAGGCCATGGGTCCAGAAGGCCCCGCCACTGAGGCCACTGTCACCCTCATTAATGGAGTCGATAGCTCCTTTGTGGCCGGCTTGTATACAGATAGCCTGGGAACCTTTGAATTATTAGATATTGATCAAGGTGACTACATTCTTAAAATTCAACATGTAAGTTTTGGCTGGGCCGAAAGGAATCTTGATTTAGGAAGGGATATGACTCTTGGCGTAATTAACTTAAAAAACGAGGGACAATCTTTAAGTCAAGTGATCGTTTCTGGTCAGCGGGTCCGACTGGAACAGAGTCTGGACAAAATTGCCGTTAATCTGGATCAGGCCGTCCTGTCGGCGGGTGGGACAGCCCTGGAAGTGGTCAAACAAATGCCTTTCATTACCTTTGATCCGGAGGGCAATATTTCCATTGCCGGTAAATCGGACATCCAAATTTTGATCGACGGAAAGGTTTCGGGCTTTGCGGCTTCACAAGGCGTTTCATTTCTGGAGCAGCTGGATGTGTCGAGCATCCAACGCATTGAGCTGATCCTTAATCCTTCTGCCAGGCAGGACGCTCGGGGCGGAGCAGGGATCATTAACATCATCAGAAAGAAAAACCAGGAAGAAGGTTGGAAGGGGAATTGGGAGTTAAGCCTTGGTAATCGAGACCGGTATGGAGCTGCTCTGCGTTTGAATAATCGAAATAATAATTGGAATGGATTTTTTAACTACAGCTTCCGGCAATTAACCCGCCGGGCCAGGAGTACCACCGAACAACTTCAGCTTCTGGATAATGAGTCTTTTCTGTTACTTCAAAACGGTCAAAGCAAAAGATATGACAAACGCCACCAGTTGGAAATTGGCTTAGACTACTATTTTTCCGACAATACCTACCTCACTCTGGCCGGCAACCTCCGCTATCGGGATAAAGATGCCGGGGGATTGCTGAATTCTTATTTTATCCAATCCCCCAATTTGCTATTGGAGGAAAGGCACAGTTTTTCTCAGGAACCTGAAAACAATAATGGGTATGGTGTAGAATTGCGCTATCGGTCTAAACCCAATAACGGAAAACCTTTGATGGATGCTTTACTGGAGGTTTTTCACTCTTTGGAGGATGAAACCATTCGTCGTGGAGATCGCTTTATGGATACAGGCTTTACTCAGGATAGTCTGGCCACTTTTTATCAGGATTTTAATGACCGGATCGCTTTTAGCTGGGACCTGGAATACCAACTCGATAATGATGTGCAATTGGAATGGGGACTGCAATGGATCTTCAGAAATATTGAACAGGATTATCTGGCTCAGTTTGCTTCCGGTACCGGCCCTTCTATCGAATTGCAAGACAGCCTGGATAACCAGTTTTTCTACCAAGATCACATCGCTGCGGTCTATGGTACCTGGGCTAAAGAGGGAGAAAGCTGGCAGTACGAACTGGGCTTGAGGCTGGAACAATTGTTTAATAACTATTCCGTGGAAAACAGTGGTGAAAACTTTGGCAATCGATTATTCAGTCTATTCCCTTCCTTAAAAGTAGCGTATTCGCCTGGGGAAAAACAGAATTTTTCTTTTTCCTACAATCGCCGGATCAATCGACCCTCACCCAACCGCCTGAACCCCTTTCCCGATTTTGCTCAGCCCTATCGTCTTCAGTTGGGGAATCCGGAATTAAAACCGGAGTTTATTCACCTTTTTAGTTTGGGCTATAGCCATCAATGGACATCAATCAGCTGGTTTTCTTCTGTTTTTTATCGAAACTATCAGGACCTTATCCAACGCATTACGAGCCTACAAGAGGATGGCACGACCTTGCTTTCGCCCATTAACATCGATCGATTGCATAATTACGGGTGGAATAATAACTTTGGTTTTCGGTCGGAAAAAATCGATATTCAGTTCAGTCTTATCTATTTCGTAAATCAATTCGATAGCGAGGAGGTGGATAACAGGGGGGATGGGTATCAGTTGAAGTGGGTAGGGGATTGGCAGATAGAAAAAAATCTGGCCCTGCAACTCTTAGCCAACTACTTTGGCCCCTCGGAAGTATCTCAGGGACACCAAAAAAGCTATTTTTTCTGCGACCTCGGCCTGAAATGGAATTTTAATAAAAAGAAAACCAGCTTAAGCTTCCAGTTGTCCGATCTCTTTAACACCCTTCGGGAGGCAAGTATTCTGGATGTACAGAATTTGTATAGAGAAAATGTGGAGAAGATTGATACGAGAAGGGGGCAGTTTACTTTGAGTTGGAAGTTTTGAGCCGTTTAACCACCTTCCCAGCAAGAACAGGCTTATACTCCCCCTCATCCACCGCCAGTTGTCCATTCACCATCACATAGGGAATTCCCGCCGGATATTGATGAGGCTCCTCGAAGGTCGACTGCGCATTAACAGTGGCCGGGTCAAAAATAGTGATATCGGCTATGTAGCCTTCTTTGATCATGCCCCGTTCCTGGAAGCCTAGCCTTTTGGCCGGCAGCCCCGTCATTTTGTATACAGCTGTGGGTAGATCCAGTACGCCTTTTTCCCGAGTATATTCTCCCAGTACGATAGGAAAAGTTCCGTAAGCCCTTGGATGGGGATGTCCTTTGCCCGGCTGGCTTAGTCGCCCGTCGGAGGCCACCATGGTTTGTGGGTGCTGCATGATCCGCTCGACATCTTCGGAGCTCATAGCGTGGAAAATACAGTTGGCACCCCGATGGAGTTGAGCCTGAATAACTAACTCTGCCCCGTTTTCTATTGTGGGTTCCAGACCTTCGGCCAGGGCCCAGTCATAAAGCGTTTTGCCTTCCAATTCGGGCTTCCAGTTAAAGCGGGAGAATTGTACCCGTTTCAGGTCGTTTCCACCCCGGTCGTTGATCAAATTAAAAATAATACCTTGTTTGATGCTGTCTCTCAAGACCGGATCTTCACACCTTTCGGCAAATTTCTCATAGCGACCTCCTTCCATAGACCAGGCAGGAATGAGTATGCCGATATTAGTATGGCTGGCCGTGTATGGATATTGGTCGATCATCACATCCAAACCGGCAGTTCGGGCCGAGTCGACCATCGCCAATGTTTTTTTGCTGGAACCCCACATGGGAAATCCGACGACCTTATGGTGCGTTAAGACTACGGGTATATCTGCCTGATCAGCTATATCAATAGCTTCTTTTACTCCGCTCATTAATTGGAGCCCTTCTTCCCGTAAGTGGGAGGTATAAATACCGTCGTTTTGGGCTGCGACCTTTGATAGTGCAACGATCTCGTCCAGCTTGGCCCAGGTGCCTGGGAGGTACTTCAAGCCAGTAGAAATACCAAAAGCACCGTCATCCATAGCTTTCTGTATCAAGCTCTTCATTTCTTCTAACTCATCTGAGGTGGGCTCGCGATCCACCATGCCCATTACCTCATTCCTCACGGTATTATGTCCGATCAAATATCCGACGTTCATACCAATGCCACCTGCTTGCAGGCTGTCCAGGTATGTACCTAAACTCAGAGGGCCTCCGCCATCCGGTCCGCCCAAGGCAAAGGTCACACCCTGGCGAACATGACTCTGGGCTTCCCGGTCAAAGACCATCGGTTCCAGGTGGGCGTGCAGGTCGATGAAGCCGGGGCTGACAATGTGCCCGCTCGCGTCAATCTCACGTTGGGCCGTTCCTTTTAAATTGGCTTTGACCTTAATAATGCGGTCGTCCCGTATGCCGATGTCAGCAGAAAAGGCTTCGCTGCCACTGCCGTCCAAAACTTGCCCGTTCCGGATGATGACATCATAGGATTCGGGTTGGCAGGAGAATAGGGTGAAGAGTATAATGGTGAGTATCGAAATATTTTTCATACAATATTTTTTTATTGAAAGAGGGCGGCTGCAGCCACCCTCTTTCAATATCTACTTAACTTTTTCGGGAACGATTAACCCATTAATCTTTTCCTTTTTCAGCAATTCATTATAATTCGTGATTTCCTTACTCACGATCGCATTGTACTGATCAATGATCTCCTGGTATTCGACTTTTACATCCTCCCAACGTTCGAGCACCCCACCGGTTGGACGATGGTGGGCATTCATAGCTACGCCGTACAATCGGCCGATGTGGTTGGTGAAAACACGAGGGTAGTTGATATTATCCTGGCTGGCCTCCGCTTTGTTTTGGATGATCTGATCTTCAATAGCGATTAGCTTATCGGCGATGGAGCCGCTCATTTCCTTGAGTTCCTCCGAATGGCCGGCTCTTACAGCCAGGCCGGAGATGGACTTCATCTGTTCACGCAAGGCGCGTAGGTTTTTGATCCTTTTATGTGAATCCGTGATCAGGTCGCGAATTTCCAACACGGTTTTTAACTGAGCTTCGTAATCAGCCTGCCGGACATCCTTCCAGCGAGGATCGGGCTGGATCTGCAGATTTTGAGTTTCGCTCCAGTGGCCGGCCTTGACTTCTATCTGATAATTTCCAGGTACGGCATATGGCCCGGGGGAAGGATTTCGAATGACCATAGCCACCAGGTTATCCACCAGCTCCGGCCCCTCATGTCGGAGATCCCATTGTACCGTATTGAAACCCTTTTTGGCCCTGATTTTATCCAACCGATTCTCGGCCTTTGTTGAAAGAGTTCGGATGACTTCTCCAGCCGCATTCTTTATGGTGATGCTCACCGGATCTTTCTTATCGGGGGCCTTTGCCAGATAGAAATGCACGCGGGCATCATAGTCATCTACGGAAGTGCGAACAGCCGGCCGGGGCTGAAAAAATATGTTCTTGGATAAGGCCTGCTTTTCATTTAGCTGATGTAATGGTGTAAGATCATCCAACACCCAAAAGGCCCGACCTTGAGTGGAAACAACCAGATCATTCTCGACCACTTCCATATCGGTGATGGGAACGGTGGGCAGGTTCAATTGCAGTGTTTGCCAGTGTTTGCCGTTATCAAAAGACACATAGATCCCAAATTCGGTCCCGGCATATAACAGTCCCTTCTTAGAGGGATCCTCGGCTACGGTCCTGACAAAATGATTCTCGGGAATTCCATTACCATCAGTGAGCAACTTCCAGTTTTTGCCGTAATCATCCGTCAAATAGATGTAGGGTTTAAAATCATTATACCGATAATTGTAAACTACTACGAACGCTCTTCCTGCCTGGTGGGAGGATAACTCAATTTTATTGATCGTGCCTTCGTAAGGCATCCCTTTAGGTGTAATATTCTGCCAGCTCCGGCCATTATCCCTGGAAATATGGAGGAGGCCGTCATCGCTACCAGCCCAGAATTCTCCCGCCTTATGCGGTGATTCTTCAAATGCAAAAATAGAAGAATAGACCTCTACACCTGTGGCATCGTGCTGGATAGGCCCTCCGGGAATATCGTGGTACTGATCCAGGTCGCGGGTTAGGTCTGGACTGATCTTTTCCCAATTCTGTCCGTCATCTGAAGTACGATGTACATAATTAGAGGTATGGTAAACCGTTCCGGTATTGTGACGAGATACAACGATCGGGAAGTTCCACTGCCAGCGATATTTTAGGTTCCTTTGCTGGGTCCCTTCTGTGTAATGTGGATAGGCAGTGACCTGCCGCACCTGGCCGGTTTTGCGATTCATGATGGTCAATTCTCCGCTATAGCTACCTGCCCAAACTATATCCGGGTTTTCCGGATGCACTCCTACATCTGCACATTCACTACCCCCTACACCATACCAATTTTCAAAAGGAGTTAAGCCCCTCATGCCATGGCTTGGTACACTGATGGTGGTGTTATCTTGTTGACCTGCATATAAACGATAGGGGAATTGATAATCCACCGTCACCCGGTAAAACTCTGAAGTCGGTTGATTGAGTTGTGTCGACCAGGTTTTGCCGCCATTCAAACTGATACAGGCTCCGCCGTCATTGCAGTTGATCATGATCTCCGGATTGTTGGGGTTAATCCAAAGGCCGTGTGTATCGCCATGCGGGACGGAGATGCGCTGATCGAAGTTCTTACCGCCGTCGATCGATTTATGGAAGCTGACATTGTTAGAGTAGATAGTATTTTCATCAGTTGGATGAGCCGTGATGTGGGAATAATACCAGCCTCTTTGCCGAAGTTGGTGATCTCTGCAAATACGACTCCAGGAATCGCCGCCGTCATCTGAGCGATAAAGTCCTCCTTCTTCCTCTTCGGCCGCCTGAATGATGGCCCAGATCCGGTTGGGGTTCGCCGGGGAGATGGCCAGTCCGATACGGCCCAGCAAGCCACCCGGTAATCCGCCTTCCAGTTTTTCCCAATTCGTACCCCCGTCGGAAGATTTCCAGATGCCGCCTTCGGGCCCGCCGTCGATTAGGGTCCAGGGTTTTCTTTCCGCCCTCCACATGGCTGCGAATAATTCTCTTGGGTTATCAGGATTCATGACGACATCAATCGCTCCGGTGGAATCACTTAGGAAGAGCACCTGTTCCCAGTTTTCTCCTCCATCTCTGGAGCGATAGACGCCGCGTTCGGGGTTTTTACCAAAGATCTGTCCCAGGGCAGCTACATAAACCAGGTCGGGGTTTTGCGGATGCACCACAATTTTTCCCACCTGGCCGGCCTTGGGTAAGCCGATAAATTTCCATCGTTTACCACCGTTTTCAGATTTATACAGGCCGATCCCCGCTGATACATTACCCCTTGGGCAAGCCGATCCGGTACCGACATATATGATCTCGGAATCAGAAGGAGCTACGCTAATAGCACCGATACTACCGGCTTGAATCTGGCCGTCTGATAAATTGGTCCAACTCATCCCGGCATCTTCGGTTTTCCATACGCCTCCACCGGTGGCACCCATGAAGAAGGTGAAAGGTTCGGAAGGGATACCGGCAATCGCAGTAGCCCGGCCTCCCCGACTGGGGCCGACTGATCGGTATTCGAGGCCGTCGAAAAGCGCCGGATCAACCGTTTGGTGCTCGGTTTGGGCAGATAGGTTGAAGGAAAAGAGAATGAGGGGAAGAATGTAAAAAAAGCGTTTGAAGGACATAGTGAAAAATGATTAAAACAAAAAAATGAAGTTTTGTGAATTTAGCAAATATAAAATTACGGGAAAGTCTTTAGTCTTTTTATGAAAAAAAAATTATTAATTTTCTTCGGATTAAAAAATATACAAAAAAAGCTATCACATCATGAAAACTTTGAAATTTGGATTAGTGCCTTTGTTTCTGCTGGCATTACTATGTAGCGGCTGGTCGCAAACAAAAAAACTTTCCGACAAAAAAATTGAAGCACTCAAGCAGGAAGTAAAGGAAAAAATAGCCGGCCAACAGAAAGAGGCCCAGGTTATGGTAGATAAGGTCTTTTCATTCGCCGAGCTGGGCTTCCAGGAATTTGAAACCTCCAAGTACCTGACCGATATTCTTAAGGAAAATGGTTTTGAAGTGGAATACGGCATTTCCGGTGTGCCGACTGCCTGGTGGGCCAAGTGGGGCTCCGGAAAGCCAGTCATTGCGCTGGGAAGTGACCTCGATTGCATTCCTAAAGCTTCGCAAAAACCAGGCGTAGCTTATCACGATCCCATCATCGAAGGGGCACCTGGGCATGGGGAAGGGCATAATTCTGGTTCTCCATTGAACATCATCGCGGCCCTGAGCGTGAAGGAAGTCATGGAAAGAGAAGGGATCCAGGGTACCCTGATCCTCTGGCCGGGGGTGGCCGAGGAACAACTGGGAACCAAGGCTTATTTCACCCGGGATGGTTATTTTGACGAAGTGGATATGTGCATTTTTACACACGTTTCAAGTAACCTATCTGTTAGCTATGGCCAGGCAAGAGGTACCGGCCTGATTTCTGTAGAATATACCTTCGAAGGAGAATCGGCTCACTCGGCCGGAGCCCCCTGGCGGGGTAGGAGTGCAGCGGATGCCGTTGAATTAATGAATATCGGCTGGCAATACGCCCGGGAGCATCTGAACCCGATCCATCGTTCTCACTCTATCATTAATAATGGCGGTGATCAGCCGAATGTAGTGCCTCAGAAAGCTTCCATCTGGTACTATTTCCGGGAGGTGACCTATCCGGGTATCATGAAATTGTATGAAAAAGCCAATAAAATAGCAGATGGGGCGGCTCTGATGACCGATACCAAGGTGTCGAGAAGAGTACTAGGCTCTGCCTGGCCTCGCCACTTCAATGAGCCGATGGCCAAAACGATGTACGACAATATCAAGCAGGTAGGCCTGCCGGATTGGACGGAAGATGATCAAACCCTGGCAAAAGCCGTCCAGGCTGAAGTAAATTCCTATAATCTGGAAGGGCTTCCAACCGAACTGGCAGAGATCGGCCGTCCGGTAACCCGCCCCATCAGTGGCGGCTCGGATGACATCGGCGATATTTCCTGGAAATTGCCGACCGTCACCATGCGCTTCCCGTCCAATATTCCCGGCTTGCAGGGGCACCACTGGTCGAATGCCATTGCTATGGCCACCCCCATCGCTCATAAGGGCGTAGTCAAAGGTGCCCAGGCAGAAGCCATGACCCTGATCGACCTTTTCTGCAAGCCCGAGCTGGTAGAGCAAGCCTGGGAGTATTTCAAAAACGAACAGGGCATGAAACAGGAGTATATCCCCATGGTTACCAAGGACGATAAGCCGGCCATCCATTTGAATAAAGAAATTATGGAAGAGTTTCGCCCTCAACTGGAGAAGGTGTATTACGATGAAAGTAAGTATGCTTCGTACCTGGAGCAGCTGGGAATCAGCTATCCTACACTGAGAAAGGATCAGGTGGAAAAAATGAAAGAGAAATAAATAGAAGAAGTCATGCGGCCGCCGCCGCATGACTTCTTCTCATTTTAAGTTTTTAAAAAAATAAATAAAATGAAGTTATATAAAATCGGGCTAATGCTCCTGCTCTCTTTGGGTTTGATGGTCAGTGCTTGGTCGCAAACCAAAAAACTTTCCGACAAAAAAATAGCCGCGCTCAAAAAAGAAGTCAAAGAAAAAATTGACGGGAAGGCCAAAATGGCACAGGTGATGGTGGATAAGGTTTTTTCCTTCGCCGAATTGGGTTTTCATGAAGTCGAAACCTCCAAGTACTTAACCGATATTCTCAAAGAGAACGGCTTTGAAATCGAATACGGGATTTCCGGCGTGCCGACCGCCTGGTGGGCCAAGTGGGGCTCCGGTAAGCCGGTCATTGCCTTGGGCAGTGACTTGGATTGCATCCCCAAGGCTTCCCAAAAACCAGGCGTGGCTTATCATGACCCGATCGTGGAAGGAGCCCCCGGCCACGGGGAAGGGCATAATGCGGGCTCTCCCTTAAATATCGTTGCGGCTCTAACTGTGAAAGAAGTCATGGAAAGAGAAGGTATTCAGGGCACTCTCATCCTCTGGCCGGGTGTGGCAGAAGAATTGGTAGGTACCAAAGCCTACTTTACCCGCGACGGCTATTTCGATGAGGTGGACGTCTGTATTTTTACCCATGTTTCCAGCAATCTTTCGGTCAGCTATGGTCAGGCCAGAGGGACGGGCCTGATTTCTGTAGAATATACCTTTGAAGGAGAATCGGCCCACTCGGCCGGCGCTCCCTGGAGAGGCCGCAGTGCAGCGGATGCGGTTGAGCTGATGAGCATCGGTTGGCAGTACGCCCGCGAACACTTGAATCCGATTCATCGCTCGCATTCTATCATCAACAACGGTGGGGATCAGCCGAATGTGGTGCCTCAAAAAGCATCCATCTGGTATTATTTCCGGGAAGTAACCTACCCTGGGATCATGAAACTGTATGAAAAAGCCAACAAAATTGCAGACGGAGCCGCGCTGATGACCGATACCAAAGTGTCGAGAAGGGTGTTGGGTTCTGCCTGGCCTCGTCACTTTAACGAGCCGATGGCCAAGGCAATGTATGAAAACATCAAAGAGGTAGGCCTGCCCGACTGGTCGGAAGAGGATCAAACCCTGGCCATGGCTGTGCAAGCAGAGGTGAATTCCCCAAGTGAAGAAAAGGGCTTACCCACAGAACTGGCAGAAATCGGCCGCCCCGTCAGCCGTCCGATTAGCGGAGGCTCGGATGACATCGGCGATATTTCCTGGAAATTGCCGACCATCACCATGCGTTTCCCGTCTAACATCCCAGGCTTGCCCGGCCACCATTGGTCGAACGCCATTGCCATGGCCACACCCATCGCACACAAGGGTGTCGTGGCCGGCGCTAAAGCCGAAGCCATGACCTTGATCGACTTGCTCCTCAAGCCTGAATTGGTACAGCAGGCCAAGGATTATTTCAAAAACGAACAAGGCATGAAGCAGGAATACAAGCCAATGGTCACAGAGGACGATCAACCGGCCATACATCTTAATACCGAAATAATGGGCGAGTTCCGGCCTTTATCTGAGAAGTTTTATTATGACGATGCGAAGTACGATTCTTATTTGAAGCAACTGGGGATTCAATATCCTACGTTAAGAAAGGATCAACTTGAAAAGATAAAATCAGATAAGGAGAAATAAATTGATATTTATACGATCTGGTTCCTGGTTCTTCAGCATGTGATGCTTTGCTAAGCCAGGACTCTGCGGATGCTTTGATGCTTTTGCCGCTTGCAGCGGCAGGATGCTAGACGTTTGTTTTTGCTGAGTGAAATAGAAAACTATACTCAACATCAACAAAACCAAGCATCCAGCATCGGGGTTGTGTAAAAACTCGTTCCTCGTTTTTACCCACCCCATTAAATTTTATTTGGGAGGTCGTTTTAAGAAAAAAACAAAGTTTTTTTCTTAAAACGACCTCCCAAAAGAATATTATT
>JAUIKE010000375.1 GCA_030430845.1 Bacteroidia bacterium
AAACACTCACCACAATGCAGGCAACGGGCCGTTTCGGCGATAATTTCTTCTTCGGTCATCTCTTTGGATACTTCCGTAAAGTCATTGTGAAAATTGCGTGAGTGATAGAGCTTGGCGTGGTGCCTTGAAGAAGGTAGAAAATAGGTAAAGTTGATGTCCTCCGGCAATACAAGCTCGGGCAATGTTTCCTTCGGATCATATTTTTTGCCCATCAGAAAAGCTTCTACTTCCACCGCTACCTTGTTGCCGGAGCCGATGGCTTCGGTTACGGTGCCGCCCCAGGCCATGTCGCCGGCACAAAAAACGGCTTGGTTTCCTTCGTATGAGATCCTTCCCTGCTTGGGTTTGATTTGGAGGTTTCCAAATGCAAAATTATCGGATCCTTGCCCTATGGCTGTGATAACATGATCAACTCCCAGCTTATATTTTGACCGGGGAAGTGGTTCCGGCCGACGCCGGCCCGACTCATCCGGCTCACCAAGTTGCATACGGATTAGATGGAGCGCTAAGTGGTTTTCTTCTTTAGAAACAGCTGTTGGAGCCGTCAAGAATTGAAAACGTACGCCTTCTACCTGTGCTTCGCGTACTTCTTGTGCGATGGCGGGCATTTCACGGATGGTTCGCCGATAAATGATAATAGGAGTAGCACCAAGCCGAAGTACGGTACGGGAAACATCAATAGCCGTGTTGCCACCGCCAATGATCGCGACTTTCTCTCCTGGTTTAATACCGGCCATGTCGCCGTTTAATTTGAAGTTTCTCAGGAAAGTAATGCCGTCTTTCACCAATTCTTCATTGGGCAAGCCCAGCTCAGAGCCAACATGGGAACCTACCGCTGTAATGATGGCGTCATAATCCTCAGAAAGTTCGGCTACGCTTACTTTACGATTTAAGACTATTTCTACGCCTTTACGCTGTATGAGGTCGATTTCCCGGTCGAGTACTTCATCTGGTAGGCGGAATCTAGGTATCCCGCTTCGCATCATACCACCCGCCTGGGACAAGGCTTCAAATACGGTTACCGGATATCCTTTTTCGCGGAGGCGTAAGGCAGCGGTGAGTCCTGCAGGGCCACTTCCTATGACGGCAATTCGTTCTTTATGAATTATCGGTGAAGGCTGTATGCTATTGGGTAGTGCCTGATCTCCAACAAATCGCTCTATTGCCCCGATATTCACCCCTTCATCCAATTCATTACGATTACAGTTTTGCTCGCAGAAGTTAGGACATACCCGGCCGCAAATAGATGGGAATGGATTATGCCGATAGATGGTATCATAGGCCTCTTGAAACTTCTTTCCGGCAGCTAACTTCACGAAAGCACGAACATCGGTTCCTGCCGGGCAATTGGCCGTACAAGGGGGCATGCGGTCAACATAGCGGGGTGTCATCAGGCGCCAGTTCCCTGTTTTGTTTTTCGACATGGGGTCTGACCAGTAAGGAGCAGAAAGGCCTTCGGGCTCGGGTGTGTCTTCAAAAAAAAGATCTTCTAATCTGCGACTCTTTTCCAGGGGGGGAGCCTGGAGCCTGTCAATGAGTATTTCATCCTTTTTTTCTATTCCCACTACCTGGTGATAGGCTTCTTTTAAGGCTTGAGTATTAGCTTCCGGCTTGGTAGGAACATTGGCCTTTACGATGGCTTGCCCAATGGAAAGGTCTGCTTCGAAAATACGTAGGATGGCGCCGATCATAGCCGCATTGATGATCGGCAAGGACTTGCTACCCAGACCCAGCTCCAATGAAATAGCCGTAGCCGGAACCGTGTAGACCCGGTCGGCAAAGCCCCGAAAACGATCAAGTGGACGTTCTGAGTTGATGAGTACAGCACCGCCGGCCTGTAATCCTTCGAAAACAGGCATTTGGTCAATGAGGCTCTCATCGAAAATTACGATTAAATGAGGATGGTAGATATTGCTTCGGTTGAGGATCTCTTTTTTGGCAATTCTTAGAAATGCCTGAATGGGAGCCCCGGTTCGCTCAACGCCGAAAGCCGGGAATGCTTGCACCTGGAAATCGTCCAGTTTGCTAAACACCTTTGCCAGAATTTCGAATGCGGTCACCATACCTTGACCGCCTCTAGCATGTCCGCGTATTTCTAACATGATAGAAGGTTTATTTGGTTTATTCATACGCGATGCAGCTCACAATTGAATAAATTCTTTTATTAGAGTGGTTAAAATGTTGGGGCTGTCTCAAACATTTTAACCACTCAAATGAAATTTATCTTGTGTACCTCGCAAATTGAATCTGGTTAGTTGGATCCCTTTGGACCTCATGGATTAGTTATTTTAAAACCTTTTATGCTTAAAAGGAATGATGAAAGTTTGAAAGGGCTTTGATTTTTGTCAATAGATTTTTCCAGGTACTTTCCTTATTTTCCATAATGATTTTTATCAAAAGACTTGAATAAGGGAGCTAGCGACCGCTAGCTCCCTTATTCAAAAAGGACATTCAACAACTATAAGCTAATGAAAAAAACAGGAGCCTATCTCGTCGCCTATGCCCTTGAACAGATTGGGGTAAAATTCACTTTTGGCATTCCGGGGGTGCACAATACAGAGATCTACGATGCACTCAATAACTCAAGACTTATCGAGCCGATACTCGTAACTCATGAGGGTGGTGCTGCCTTTATGGCTGATGGCGTATCCCGAACTTCTGACTCCATCGGGACCTTGGTCATCGTGCCGGCTGCCGGCACTACGCATGCCATGAGTGGCATTGGCGAGGCTTTCCTGGATGGTATCCCTCTGTTAGTCATTTCCGGAGGAACGCGTCGTGATAGCGGCCGCCATTACCAGCTGCATCAAATTGATCAGGAAGCAATTGTAGGAGGACTGGTAAAACAATTTTTTCGGCCGGAAAAACACGAGGACATTGTGCCGATTATATTTGAAGCTTACCGTGTGGCTATTTCCGGAGAACCAGGCCCTGTTTTTGTTGAAATCCCGGCAGAACTCCAATTGTTTCAGGGGCCGGTGAAAGAACTCCCCGTTTTTGAAAAAGAAGCCGTTCACAACCTTCAGGTGGCTTCCGACTTGCTGGAAAAGGCAGTCGATTTGCTAATTTCGGCGAAGCATCCTGGTATTTATGTTGGCTGGGGAGCGGTAGATGCGAGCCAGACACTTCAGGAGATCGCCGAATTATTGTCAGCTCCGGTAGCCACTACTTTGCAGGGGAAAAGTACTTTTCCGGCCAATCACCCCTTACATACAGGGGTAGGTTTTGGCGCTTCGGCCGTACCGGCCGGTCAGGAAGCTTTTAAGTATTGTGATACCATGCTGGCCGTGGGCGTTCGTTTTTCAGAGCTGGCTACCGGTAGTTATGGAGTAAAAGTTCCGGAAAATCTCATCCACATCGATATCAATCCCGCGGTTTTCCATAAAAATTATCCTGCTAAAATTGCTGTTGAGGGGGATGCCAAAGAGATACTTGATCAGCTACTTGCGGCCTTAAAGCAAAAAATAGCTGAACGGCCTAAAAGCAATTTTCCCATAGCGGAAGAGA
>JAUIKE010000173.1 GCA_030430845.1 Bacteroidia bacterium
ATTCAGGAAAGGCCTCATCATCCTGCAAAAAATTAAACAGATCCATCAAGGCCATGGTAGCGGTGGGCTCATTCCCATGCATTTGTGACCACAAGAGCACCTTAACCGGCCCTTCTCCATATTTTACAAAATAAATATCGCGCCCTTCGATCGAGCGGCCGGCTGTTTTTACTTCAAAAGTCTCGGGGTCCAGGTTACCAATAATTTTCACAATATCGGCATGTTTAAATCGCCGATTAGTGATCTGTGATGATTTTACCTTTTCATGGGAATCATGAATTTCTGCTGCCAGATCCAGGTCAACCAGTTCAGCGACGTTTAGAGGAGCGCTTTCCTCTACCGTTTCGGAAGGCGTACAGGAAGCAATTAATAGCATTAATAAAAAAAACAGGCCTATTCTCATTTGGATGGTTTTTTTGAAATAATCCGATTCAATGACATTTGTCTCTAAATTAAAAAAAGTAAGATCTTATTTTTACACCAGGAAAAATATTTGTTCAATGAACTGATTTAAACTTATTGGCTGTAGGCGAGGCCAAGCTATTGATTTTACTGGCGAAGCTCTTTTTGAGTTCCATACCCGGAAGGTCTGGGACGAAAAAAAGCTGACGTCCAGGAAATTCAAGAGGTTCGGCCGCAGCCCAGCCCAATAAGTTTAAATCAGTTCAATAAAAAAACAAGGAATGAAAATTGTAAAAATCTCGCTTCTATTTTTTATCGCTATCACTGCCATAAGCCTCAACTCCTGCAACAACCAGGCAACTACTTCTGAAGAAGCCACTGAAGAAACGGTGGATGCGCCTGATAATAAAGCTTGGGAAGCAGCTCTGGAAAAATACCATGATGCCATGTCTGCCGCCTTCCATTCAGCAGAGGAAGATAATTTGGAGCCGCTCAAAGAAAGATATACGGATTTGGCTTCTATTTCAAAGGAATGGGTACAGCTGACAGTACCTACGGATTTACAATCTGAAAAGATCTCCAATGCTTTAAAAGATCTGGAAAAAGAATCTGCAGCCCTTGCAAATGTTGTAGAAAATGGAACGGACGAAGAAATGAAAGATGCGATCTACGCACTACACGATGTATTCCACAGAGTTCAGGAATGTATGGACCATTAAAAACAGCAAGGAATCGGTGGCTGCAGCCACCGATTCCTTGCTCAACAGTTACAGTACCACCACTGCTTCAGTTCTGACTGCAATTTATCCAACTCCGGATCTATTTTTTCCAAACCTTCCAGGCGAATATTTCCATCTTCGAATACCACCCTCTGAATGTTATCGTCTTGCTTAAGCCGGAAGGCTAGTGACATTTCTTTCAGGCGCTCTTCGATATGCTGCACACTCGTATCGTAATCAGAATATTGAATAGTGATCATAAATATTTTTTGACAAATTTGAGGATGAATCCATTCCGAAACTGACTAAAGTCCCATCTATCCTTTTCCC
The DNA here is from genome assembly GCA_030430845.1 of Bacteroidia bacterium. GTDB lineage: Bacteria > Bacteroidota > Bacteroidia > Chitinophagales > Saprospiraceae > JANQPA01. The sequence goes on from JAUIKE010000173.1 coordinate 1,452, forward strand.
GGCTCAAAGATACGGGAATATATTGATCACACCACTCCTGGCGCCCCCAGCAGTTGGGACATACGCTGATATTTTGAGATGTAACTTGAGAAGACCGATTCAAAAAGCTGAGCAAAGAAGTCATAATCATAGGTTTTGAAGTTAAAAATCAATTCTGAAGCAAAGATCGGCCCATATGAAGTGTTATACTATGGACAAAAGTTCCTGATGCTTGAAGTAATGAGGCTGTCTCAAAAGACCTACGGCCTTTTTCGACAGCCAATAATATTCTTTTAGGAGGTGCCCGTACGGGCACCTCCTAAAAAAAACTTTATTGGGCGTCGAATCCGCCTTAGGCGGACGAAGGAGTTATGAGACAGTCCCATTACTTCACTTGAAAATTTATTCCTTATTTTTAACTATCAGTTGGCTTGCGGCGGCCGCCGCAAGCCAACTGATAGTTTTCGTTTTATCAACCCGACTATGATGAGATTAAGTGAACTAATATTCATAACCGTCCTTTGTTTTTACAGTCTCCTTCCATCTCTGACGGCCCAGCCGGCCGCCGAGCAAAAGGAGGCGCTTTTGGAACAACTAACAGCGCTCCATTTTCGAAAAGCGGATCAATTACAGCTTCCGCCCCATTTCACCGATCAGCTGATCGAGCGGGTGAATGCCTCCAAACTGAGTTTTGATGACAAATTTGAATTGCGGTATTTTCTAACCCAGATCAACTTTGTTAATGACATCAAGGGGTTTCCCCTGCTAACCCAAAAAAGCAGGAATCAATTATTGGAATTGACGACTCAAGACAGCTTTCAGGCCCTTTTGGTGCCCCTGGTCCTGGAAAACTTCAAAAGAACATACCTCCCCAGCCTCTTACGTATTAATGAATCGGATGCCGAAGCCGTACAACTGAACGAGGAACACTACCGGGTGGAAGAGTTGCTACAGTATCAACTGAAACCAGGTGCCAGAGTAGGCGAAATAGGGGCCGGCGACGGTGTTTTTGGCCTTTTTCTTCTTTTTTCTAAAACCGACATACAGCTTTTTTTAAATGAAATCAGTGATGAAAGGATAGGCGAAATCAGTAATACATTGATGCTGACGGACTCCACGCAAGCCGAAAGAGTAAAGCCCATTTTGGGTACAGAAAACGCCACCCTGTTGGAAGGCTATGAGCTAGACGCCATCATCATGCGCAATGTTTTTCACCACTTCTCAGAACCCAAGGATATGCTGGCCTCTATCCGATCCGCTTTACAGCCCAACGGGGTCGTCTACCTGCTGGAACAGTTCAAGGAAACCGATGAGAGCAAGAATCATTGTACTTTACTAAAAGAACGAGCGGAAATAGAAAAGTTGTTTGAAGAAAACGGTTGGGTCAAAACGGAGGAAGTGTATTTGGAAAAACAGCGGAAGCATTTATTACAATATCGATTATACTGATGAAGTCGTGTACCTTTTATACCATTTTATTCTTTTTGTGTATCTCCGTAATCGGACTAAGATCCCAGTCCTATCTGACGGTCAGAGGGATTGTTCTAGACCAGAGCACGCAGGCGCCTGTTCCTTTTGCTCATATCGGTATGCCCGAACATGGAATCGGAACCGTTACCAGCGAACAAGGTGCTTTCTCCTTTAATTTTCCGGAACAATTGAAAAATGCGTCTATTGAGATCAGTCATATCGGTCATTTTACGATTCAAAAAACGTATTCCGATTGGCCTAATCCTGATAGTGCCCTTATTTTACTTAGCTCCCAGGCTGTGCAATTAGAGGGCGTCGAAGTACTCGAATCTGAATATCCGTTAAGCTATTATGTAAACAAAGCCATCAAAAACCTGAATAGAAATTATCCTTCGAAGCTACACCTAATGAGCGGTTTCTTTCGCGAAGCCAAAGTGAATACTGAAACCATGCGGTATGACCGATTGGTAGAAGCTGCGGTGGACATTCAGGACAAGGGCCTGAAAAGCAATCCGGATAATGTCCGGATCCACATTCGAGAATTGAGAAAAAGCGACGATTTTTCAGCGTACAGCCAATTAAACGAACAGCTAAACGAGCGTTTCGGCGACCGAAATAAGATGTATGATCTTTTCCTGCGCAATCCTATCCGCTCCTACCAAAATGAAACATCCCCTCTAAGTCTCCAATACAATCCGCTTGAATTGATGAAAAACCGGGAGGACAAACTCAAGCTCCGAGCGGTCACCTATATAGATAATACCAAGATCTACATCATTGACTACGAAGACGTGCTTTTTTCCGGCACTCTGTACCTCGACAGTGAAGATTATGGGCTTCATCGTCTGGAGTTTTATACCGATCTCAATTTTAAACGTCCGGAGCAATCTAAGGAAGGCACTTTGAATAAAATAGACAGAAGTCAAAAAGCAGGAATCCATAAAGACATTTACCTGTATCAAAAAGTGCAGGACATATACCACCTCAGTTTAATCCAAAAGACCTCCTTTGATGACTTTTTAAACAATCAGGAAGGAAGCAACGACAAAGTAAGCAGCTATGCCATTCGTACACTATTGATCAATGATTTTTATACAAACAGGAAAGCATTTGATCGAATAAAATGGAAAGAACAGGAAAAAAAGGATATCCCCATTTATGACATTAATATGCCCTACAACAAAAACTTCTGGGAAACATATAATATGATCCAACTGGAGCCTCTAAACCAACAAATTCAAAATGACCTGGAATGGACTGAAAATTTGGAAGCCCAGTTCAGAAAGAATGGTGAGATAAAGAAAAAATAAGTATTAATCAGTTCTTCGTTTCCAATGAAAAGCAGCAGAATTATGTTAGAGCGATTGATCTCCTTTTTCACGAACCCCTTCCCGATCTACGATGACCGGAAATCAAAGTGGCTGATCGTGTTATTGCCTGGCATTTTCACGGCTCTTTTTCTGAATATTTTTCAGCCTTTCACCATTCGCAACCCTCACATGAATATCGAATTCATGCTCATTCTGTCGGGCTATGGCTTGATTGGAAGCATGCTGTTGTGGATGAATGAGTTTTGGATATGGAAATATTATCGAAAAGGAATTGGCAAGGGACAATGGACCATTGGAAAGAGCTTACTGTGGTACGCCTGGCATGTGTTCACGCTTTCTTTCGGAATTTATGCTTATTGGAAGTACTTGTGCTGCGGCTGGATGGCCATTCTGGATATGGAGGGATACCCCCTCATGCTTTTGCGAACCTTAGCCATAGGAATCTTCCCTTTAGCCGCTCTGATGACCATACAGTGGGTGAAATGGGTCAAAACACGGCCCAGCCAGATTTCTAACTCCTTGGATCAGCCCTTGGAAACACTTATTACGCTGACCTCAGATTATCGAAATGAACAATTACAGCTCCCTTCCTCTCATATTTTCTACATAGAATCCGCCGATAATTACGTCGCCATTTATTTTAAAGATGAACAGGGCATTTCTAGAAAACTCCTTCGTTCCAGCCTGAGTAGAATGGAAAAAGAGCTGAATAAGTTCTCCAACTTTATGCGCTGTCATCGGTCCTTCCTCGTAAACCTTCATCAAATCGAGTTTCTGCATGGCAATAGCAAAAAACCCTTAATTCACCTTAGGGGTGTGGAGCATCCCATACCGGTGGCCCGAAAAAAGGTAAGCGAACTAAAATCAGTTCTGCAAGAGAATGCCTAAAGCACTTTTTTCCAGCCATAGATATCCTTCAACTGAATCGTATCCCCTTCTTCATTTACGATTGCCAAATCATAGCGAATGACAATTCGAGTACCCAGCGGAGCGTAATAATACAAACGCCAGGCATCCGCTTCGGAGGTTCCGATGCAGCCATTGGAATAGGCTCTACCCAAAGTTTCGATATTGGTGGTTGGATGGATGAGTTGCCCATACCTTTTCCCATTGATCTCTGGTTCGAGCCAGGGTATCCGCGGCATAGCCGTTACAATGCCATCATCTCTGCGTGTAACGTGATAATAGTGATTATTAGAAGGATTGATAAAAGTGGGATCTTTGCTGTGGCGAATGATGGTGCCCTCTCCGGTTAGGGTACGCAGATCAACCGTCCGGCCAGCCATGGCCAGATATTTGCGTTGGTTTCGCCCTACTCTCACCAATGTTTTCAAAACCTCTTTTTCTCCTTCAAAAACCCGCAAAGTAAATTCAGGAATATTGACATCTAGATAGGTCTCTTCGAAAAGTTGGTTCAAACTATCTACAGTTCTTTTATCGGGAATGAGCAGGTAGTTGCCAGGGCCAAAAATGCGTAACTTCTTTTGATCAAGGCTAACAACTCCTTTTTCTGCTAATCGATAATAATCGGTCGCTTCCAGGGAATCAATCACCCAGGCATTATTTCTGATTATTAAATGCTCATTGACAGGCTGCGGCAACAAGGAGTCGTAAAAGCAAACCAGACTATCCATGAAATCGAAGTAATTTCCCATGTTCACTTCCTGAGCAATGAGGTGAATAGTAGGAAATGAGCTTTTTGAGCGTTCGTCAGGTGAAATATCAAAAAATCCCAGATGCTCCTGTTTGTGACAGCTCGTCATCAACAAGAGTCCGAGAAGGAGGAGTAGATTGGTGGTTTTGTAGTTCATGGCTTATCTTTTTTGTCGGGATCGCTGATTTGACGGATTTAACAGATTACACTGATGTATTTTTAGCCTCGGCTAAAAATACATTTCCGTGGCCTCCGCTGAATCCGCAGTCATCCGCGATCCCGACAACTTCCACTATCTAAATTTTACCAAATCTTCCGCTCTCCATCAATGACTTTTGCTACCCCTGTCCGCTTCATCCCTGTATGTTCCCATTCCTCCCTAAAACCTGCAACTATAGGCCATCCCGCCTATTTTTGATCCCGAACCAATCATCATCCTACATGAAAAAAGTAATACGATATTTAATTCAACTGAATCGTAGAAGACATGAGGTAGAAAGTAGAAAGAGTTCTCATTGTAATGGGAACAAGAAGTTCCATTTGAAGGAATGGTTCCATCTACCTTCTACTTTCTACTTTCTACCCAACTTGCATTATTTAATCATTCTTTGTTGGGTATGCACACCGAATAGCTCTCTGATGGCGCAGGGAGAAATAAAATTCCAAAGTCTGAGCTTTAAATCACCTGACGGCCTTCAACTGCAACAGGACGTTTATCTTCCCACTGGATCGGGGCCTTTTCCCGTGGTATTGATCCGCACTCCATACGGCCGCTATCAATACAAAGGCGATGGTCATTTTTTTGCCTCCAATGGGTATGCTACTGTTATTCAGGATGTACGCGGGAAATTTGATTCGGAGGGGCATTTCACCCCCTTCCTGCATGAGACTGAGGACGGGCTTGCTACACTTGACTGGATCGCCCAACAAGACTGGTGTGACGGCCAAATAGGCATTTACGGGATCTCCTATTCCGGTTTTTGTGGCCTCACCTTAAGCAACAAAAAACATCCTAACCTCAAATCGGTCGTTAATTTTTCCGGCTGGATCAAGCCGGCTACCATGGCAGCGCCGGGCGGAGCCAACCACCTGATGCTGAACCTGACCTGGCTTTTGCACGAAGAAACCGAAACAAGCAGGAATATTCTGGAATATGATCTCGATTCCCTTTTTTACCATCTCCCACTTTCTGAAGTCTTTACCCGCATCGGTATTCAAAGTAAGGCATGGGAAGATCCCAAGCTACTGAGTCATGTGAATGCCAACTTCAGGTATGAGGATATCCAGGTTCCTGTTTTGCATTTGACAGGCGCCTTTGATTTTGTAAAGGAAGCAACGCTGGAAGCTTTTGTGGGAATGAAAAATAAAGGCAAGTCCAGCCAAAAGCTCATTTTCGGCCCCTGGTTTCACAACCAAAGTCATACCTCCTTAACCGAAGTCGGAGAAGTCGATTTCGGACCGGCTTCCTTGTATGGGGATGACAAAGTCAGGCAAATTGCGCTCCACTGGTTGGATCAACATATGTGGAAAAAGGAGCTAAGGGATTGGCCGCAGGTTCGGGTATTTTTAATGTTCGACGACAGATGGTATGACTTTGATAGCTGGCCCTTGGAACAAACACAGCCCATTAACTTTTTTATCGGCAGTCAAAAAGCGGCCAACAGTTCGGCTGGTGACGGCAGCCTTGGAATAAAACCACTTAAAGGCAAAGCATGGGATCATTTCACTTATGATCCTTCCAATCCGGTGTTGACCCACGGGGGAGCCAACTTCCATTTTTTCCCCGCGCAATTAGGCATTAAAGATCAAACGGAGCTGGAGGAAAGAGAAGATGTATTAGTGTATACCAGTGAAACGATCAAGGACGAGATGGCAATTATCGGCACACCCAAGTTTATTTTTCATGCCTCCTCTTCTGCCCCTGACACAGACTTCACCGCAAAGTTGATTTTGCTGGCCCCGGACGGCACTGCCATGAATATCTGTGATGGGATTGTACGGGCCAGACATCGAAAAGGCATGTACCAAGTTGATCTATTAGAGGCCGGGAAGGTTTATCCATTCGAAATTCAGTTGGGGACAACCGCTTTTAAAGTACCCGCCGGCTATAAGCTGCGCCTGGAGGTCAGCAGCAGTAACTTTCCAAAGTACAACCGAAATACCAATACCCGGGAGGATCCTTTTTATGCAAAAAACTATGCGACTGCTGAGCAGAGGATCTATCATTCAGAGAAGTATCCTTCCCGGCTTGTGTTGCCGCACATTCCTATGCATCAATTAAAAGACCAACAAATTAAAAAACAATAGACTTATGAAATCACCACGATCTATTTTTGCATGTATGGTACTCCTATTTCCTTTCTTCCTGATTGCACAGGCAGATCTTTATCAAAAAACGGAGATACTCCTTGAAAAGAATAAGCCTAAAGAGGCGATCCGCTTACTTGTACCGCATCTTGAAAAGCATCAGGAGGATCATGAAGCCCGCCTTTTGTACGGCCGCAGCCTGATCAAAACCGGCGAGCATGAATCTGCTATTGTAGAGCTGAAAACCATCAAAAAGGCCATGGCCGAGCGCTCCGATTACCATTTTTGGTATGGCCAGGCCTATCTGGGCAAACTAAATGCGAGCAAAAATTTCTTTGAAAAGGGGATCATTGCCTCCAAAGTTAAGGAAGCATTCGAGCGATCTGTTGATCTGGATCCGGAAAACCTGACGGCACGGAACTCTCTGGCGCAATACTACTTAAGCGCTCCCGGCATCGCCGGAGGCAGTGTCAAAAAGGCCAAAGAGCAAATCGATTTTATCAAATCACGCGATCCCCGGATGGGCTATTACGCCATGGCTTCTTACTATTTTCAAAAAAAGGAATATGCCCTGGCCAGAGAAGAGTATTTAAATTACCTGGATAAGGCTTCTCAAAAAAGCGAGGTCCTGTATCAAATTGGCTTCACCTATCAATTGGAAAAAAATTATCCCTCGGCTTTTGAGTATTTTTCAAAATCCCTGGCCAAAAATGATGTTTTTATACCTTCTTATTATCAATACGCCCGAACGGCTGTTTTTTCCGAAAAAAATGTAGCCAAAGGCATTGAAATGATGAAAGTCTACATCGACAAAGGCGGGGCAAAAAATGGGCCGGATGTTCCTTCTGCCTATTGGAGGTTGGGGTTGTTGTATGAGTTGGATGGAAAAAATGAAGAGGCCAAGCACGCCTACAAAAAAGCTTTGGAAATCGATCCGGAGCATGAAGAGGCGTTAAAAGCTCTAGCAAAAGTAAATTAAGTGGTTGGGGTTGTGTAAAAAGTCCTTCGGCCTTTTCACACAACCAATAATATTCTTTTGGGAGGTCGTTTTAAGAAAAAAACTTTGTTTTTTTCTTAAAACGACCTCCCAAATAAAATTTAATGGGGTGGGTAAAAACGAGGAACGAGTTTTTACACAACCCCAACCACTTATCCCTTTATTTCTCCGTTTATACAAAAATCATTGAGGAAAGAGGAAGCAGACATTAACTTGGGAGCAAAATCAAATTTACACCCATTATGAAAAAAGGATTTATTTTTCTCCCATTTTTATGCTTATTTTTCCAAATGATACAAGCTCAAGACCTCACCGGCAGCTGGCATGGGGCGCTGGACATTCAAGGAACCAAACTAAAGATCGTTTTCCATATTGAAAAAACGGCCGACGGCTATACGACAAAGATGGACAGTCCCGACCAGGGAGCCCTGGGTATTCCAACGGGTCAGACAAGCTGGGCCGACAACACCCTTACCATAAAAGCGGCGAATCTGGGTATGGAGTATACGGCCCAATTAGAAGAAGGAAAGCTCAACGGCACTTTTTCTCAGGCAGGTATGAACCTTCCCCTGGTTCTCGAAAAAAAGAAAAAAGCAGACTCCAAGCCGGAGCCCCGTCCACAAGACCCCAAAGATTTCCCCTATCATCAGGAAGAAGTCGAGTTCTTCAATCAGAAGGATGATGTAAAACTGGCAGGCACCCTGACTTTACCAAAGGAAAAGAAGGTAGACAAGGTAGTCATTCTGATCTCTGGTTCCGGTCCGCAAAACCGAAATGAGGAGCTGCTAGGCGGCATCAATCATCGCCCTTTTCTTGTATTGTCTGACTATCTGACCCGGCAAGGGATAGGCGTACTGCGCTATGATGACCGTGGTGTAGGAGAGTCAACAGGCGACAGAAGCATTTCCACTGTTGAAGATTTTGCAGAGGATGCCGAGGCAGGAGTCGAATATTTAAATGGCCGAAAAGACTTAGGAGGAGTGAAAATAGGCCTTGTCGGACACAGTGAAGGAGGAATGGTAGCGCCCATGGTAGCTTCTCGCAATAAAAATGTAGACTTTATTGTCTTGTTGGCTGGGCCGGGTATGCCTATTTCGGAAGCCCTTGCGGAGCAAGCTACGATGATAGGTCGTGCTGAAGGAGCTTCGGTGGAATTGCTGGAGGCTGGAGAGAAAATCAATCGAGATGTTTATTCCTATATCAAACAAAATAAGGATAAACCCATCGAGGAGCTACGGCCAAAAGTCGAAAAGATCTTTGAAAAAGGCCTGACTTACTTTCCCGAAGAAGAACAGGAGAACTTCAAAAAAAGTGGCAAGACCTTTGAAAATGAAACCAAGCAAGTACTTACCCCCTGGTTCATCCACTTCATCAGTTTTGAGCCGGCTGATTATTTAAGCAAGGTAAAAGTCCCTGTATTGGCATTAAACGGCACCTTGGATCTTCAGGTCATTGCTGAGGGCAACCTGGCAGGAATAAAATCTGCCCTAAAAAAAGCAGGCAATAAAAAGGCAGAAATTTTAGCTTTGGAAGGACTGAATCATTTATTCCAAAAAGCGGAAACCGGCTCGCCGACTGAATACGGCAAGATCGAAGAAACCTTTCACGAGCCGGTCATGGAGCAAATAACTACTTGGATCAAAAAACAATAAAGGATGAAACCCATCCCCTTAGGAAATAAAAGTTTTTGGATGGCCCAGAGCATTGGCTGGGCCATTTTTGCGTTGGTGAACGTAACTTTCCAGATATTGGCTGGTTTACCGGCCTGGCTCATATTCAAAAACACGGTCTATGCAGCAGGTGCTGGAATAATAGTCACCTCGGCATACCGGGAATTGATCAGGAGAGTGGATTGGAAAAACCAGAAGATCGTGATCCTCATATTATTCGTTTTTGCAACCTCTTTCGTATTGGCTATTCTCTGGATCACCTTGATTGCACTCTTATTTTTCCTCGACAGCAAGGGAGGTGACCTCGCTCCCGGCGAGATCATCGGAAACCTGCTCAACGGCTGTCTGGTTTTTTTGATTTGGAACCTGATCTACTTTTTTTTCCAATATTTTGCCAAATTCCAAACCGCAGAAGTGGAAAAGTGGCAGCTGGACGCACAAGTAAAAGAAGCCCAGTTGAGTGCCCTAAAAACTCAGATCCGACCACACTTCATGTTCAATACGCTGAACAACATACTGGCACTGATCCTGGAAGACAAGCATAAAGCCCGGGCCATGCTGATCAATTTTTCGGAATTGCTGAGGTATTCGCTTCAGATGAGCAAGTCTTCTTTAGTTCCTCTGGAAGACGAGATCGATATGGTCAGACGATATTTACAGCTGCTTTCGATTCAGTACGAAGGAAGATTGCATTACGAAATCGAGGTGGATCTCCAAGTTGGCGACCAGCACATCCCACCGATGATCCTGCAATTTTTGGTCGAAAATGGAATCAAACACGGTATTGACCAACGGGCTGAAGGCGGGACGATCCGATTAAAGGTTTTCAACCAAGAGGACCAGCTTGTGTTTGAGGTACAAAATTCCGGTAAAATCTCCTCCAACAGCCAAGATAAAACCCACCTGGGCATCGGGCTGAACAATATCCGCGAACGCCTGGACTTGCTGTATAAGAGAAAAGCACAATTAACCATTGAAGAAATTCCCGACTATGTCATTGCTAGTATCAAAATCCCCAAATACTCATGAAAATTGCCATTGTTGAAGATAGCCGACTGGCCCGACAGGAATTAAAAAGCCTGCTTTCCAAATTTGAAGACCTGGAATTAACAGGCGAAGCCGCAAACGGAGAACAGGCCATACAGTTAATCCACGAAAAACAACCGGATCTCGTTTTTTTCGATATTCATTTGCCTGGTATGGATGGATTTGAAATTTTGGAAAAACTGGATGAAAGTCCGCTTATCATTTTCACCACCGCCTATGATGAATACGCCATCCAGTCTTTTGAATACAATACGCTGGACTATCTGCTCAAACCCATCAACCCGACCAGATTGGAAAAGGCGGTAGAAAAAGCTCGCCAATTGCATCAAAATCAACAAAAATCGCATCTCTTAAGGGAGGACAGCCAGGTTTTTGTAAAAGACGGTGAAAAGTGCTGGTTTGTTCACCTCAGAGAGGTTCATTTGTTTGAGTCATATGGTAATTATACACGCATTTATTTTCAGGACAATAAACCTCTTATTTTAAAATCCCTGAATTATCTGGAAAATGTACTGGACCCGAAGATTTTCTTCCGCATCAACCGACGGCAAATCATCAACCTGAAATATGTAGATGGAGGTGCCTCCTGGTTCAATGGAAAAATGAAATTAAAGCTGACATCCGGAGAAGAGGTAGAAGTCTCGAGAAGGCAGGCACATAAGATTAAGGAGATGTTTAGTTTTTAGGGGTTACAGGGTTACAGGGTTACAGGGTTACAGGGTTACACGGTTACACCGTTACACAATTACACCGTTACACAATTACACCAAATCACTCGATATGAAACTACCTATTTTATTGTTCTTCCTCATTTTAGGCTTATGCCGGCACCCACTTTTTTCTCAGCAAAGAGCCGATCAAGATATCAAGATCACGGTTGAACAGCCGACTTATTCCGGAAATGGGCCGATCATTGCCATTGATGGCGGGCACAACAACTTTCACAAACTGGACGGCCGGTTTAAGCCTTTTGGTCGACTAATGAATTTGGATGGATATACCGTCAGGGACATTCAGGTATTTGAGAAAAAGGAGTTGGAAGAAATTGATGTGTTGGTAATTTCCAATCCGCTGCATGAATCCAATTTAGGGAATTGGCAAAATCCTTGTCCATCTGCCTTCACCGATGCAGAAATTAAAGCGGTAAAAAAATGGGTTAAGGGAGGCGGACGGCTCCTGCTCATCGCCGATCACATGCCTTTTGGGGGTGCCGCCAAAAAATTAGGCGAGGCCTTCGGTTTTGAATTTGCCAATGGTTTTGCCATGGGAAAACAGGGCAGCTGGCCACCGGACACTTATGAAAAGTCGGCCGGCACGCTGAATGAGCACCCCATTACAAAAGGTATTCCGAAACTGGCAGCCTTCACCGGATCGGCTCTCAAGGCCCCTAAGAAGGCAAGCATTTTATCTCGATTCCCTGAGGGATATAAAGTACTACTCCCGGCAGTGGCCTGGCAATTTTCAGATGATACGCCTTCGAAGGCGGGTTCTGAATTTGTGCAGGCTGCGGTTATGCAGGTTGGCAAAGGACGCATTGCGGTATTTACGGAAGCGGCCATGTTCACGGCACAGGTCGCCAATGATGGAAAAACGAAATTTGGCTTTATAGCCGAAGTAGCGGAGTACAATCAGCAGTTTATTATTCAGTTGATGAGGTGGTTGGCGGGAGCATAGTTCCTCGTTTTTCGCTCAATTATGTCCGTATTGCCCGTGAAGATCCGTGTCTAGAAAAGTATTTTTTTGACACGGATCTTCACGGATAGAACGGTTCTAACGGATTTAGTGGGTATTTTAGCACAGAAACCTAAAAACACCTAACTTGTAAGGGTATTCGCTCATTCTTAAATCCGACTATTATGAAGTTGAATACCCCAATAAAGGTTATAGGCCTGCTCTTCCTTTTTTTTCTCCAAACCTGTAGCAAGGACCAGCCGGAGCCACTTCCGGCAGATAAAAACTTATCGACAGAAGCCTTACAATACCTGGCAGATCAAGTGCATCCATAGACCCTGTGAGCTTAGACAGATTATTTCCAGTATTTGCTGTTGGTGGATGGGGCGGAACCGGCGAGTCCGTTGGAGTAGAGTCTATCTCGGGCTTGTGTAAAAAGGCCGAAGGACTTTTTACACAAGCCCGAGATAGACTTTACGTAGAAAAGAGCTGCGCCAGCACCATCTCCAAACCATGTTCGGGATGGCCCGACCAAATGAGTTTTCCTTTGCGATCGATTACAAATGAGCAGGGGAAGCTTTCTACGATTTCGAGCTCTTCCGCTAATATTTTCATAAACTTTTCCGATTGGTCGTTGACCAGGGTATATTGGATCTGGTCATTCAGTTTGCTGACGAGTTGTTGAACTTTGTCCGGTTTTTCCCAGCTATAACCAATAACCATCAGGTCCTTTTCGGCATACTTTTGCTGGAGTTCGGACAGTTTGGGCATGTTTTTGATACAGGGTTCGCACCAGGTCCCCCAGAGTTCTATAACGTATACCTTGCCGTCCCCCCAGTAACCGATGTCAGAACTCTTTCCTTTGATGACTTCTGTGAATTGGAGGTCGGGGAAGTCGATTTTTGATTGAGGGAAAGTAAACGATAGGCTAATGCTGAGCATTAGTGAGATACTGAATATTTTTTTCATAGTCGGGAGTGTTTTGTTATAATAGAGGCTGTCTCAAAAGACCTACGGCCTTTTTCGACAGCCAATAATATTTCTTTGGGAGGTGTTTAATTATCAAAAACTAAGTTTTTGATAATTAAACACCTCCCAAAAAGAAAATTATTTGGCGGCGAATAACGACGAAGGAGTTATGAGACGCTCTCTATTACTTTAAGGAATGGGGTGACTTAAAAGTCGCGCTACAGTTTGGAATTAATGAATCGAATCATTTCCTGATTTTCGGTGCCTTTAGCTACATCCAGGACTGACAATCCTTCCGCAGTAGTGGCTTTCACATTAGCCCCCAGGCGGATCAGCAATTTCACCATTTCCAGGCTTTCCTCTTCAACGGCTTCCATGAGCGGTGTCCAATTGGTTTGCACTTCGGTGCTTTTCTCTTTAACGTTGGTGATCTCACGGCGCGTACCATCATTCACCTTAGCTCCTTTCTTGATAAGGAGTTCAGCGATCTGGAGTTCATCTTCATCGATGGCCTCCATTAAGGCCGTCCACTCCCGGTCGATCATGATGATCTTTTTATCCCGTTCGTAGATGGATGTCCAATTACGGGAAATGCGGGCATTGACGTTGGCCCCTTTATCCAGCAGCATTTCAACGATGGCCTCACTGCCTCCGTCGATCGCTTCGATCAAAGGAGTGGAACCACCATCTCCGGTTCCATTCACATTGGCACCATTGTCGATCAATAAACGAGCGATTTTTTCTTCCCCTTCATCAGCAGCCTCCATTAAAGCTGTGTAGCCGTTCTCAGAAGCTTTGTTAACATCCGCCCCTTTTTGAATGAGCAGGCGAGCGATCTCCAAATGTCCCTCATCAGCAGCTTCCATTAAGGGAGTCATGCCTTCTCCGGTTCCATTGACATCGGCTCCTTTTTCAATCAGTATTTCTACGATATCCCTATCCCCTTCATCGACGGCTTCTGCCAGGAGTCCTCTGCCTGATTTCATAGCAGCCGACATATCTGCTCCTTTATCGAGTAGTAGCTCCATCATTTCCAGGTCGCCTTCATCGACCGCCTCCATGAGAGGTGTCCAGCCGTGCTCAGTTGCCTGATTAACATCCGCTCCTTTATTAATTAAGAGCTGAACGAACTCTTTATGTCCGTCATCGACAGCTTCCATCAATAAGGTGCGGCCATTGGCGCCGGTTTTGTTGATGTCTGCTCCTTTACTGATTAAATATTCGGCAATCTCCACATCTCCCTCATCGGCGGCTTCCATCAAAGGCGTCCAGCCCATCTTATTAGCTTGATTGACATCCGCGCCTTTATCTACCAACATTTTGACAAACTCTAATTGTCTTTCATCAATGGCTTCCAGTAAGAGGGTACGGCCATTATTGCCGGCTTGGTTCATATCCGCCCCTTTACTCATCAAATATTCAGCCATTTCGAGATTACCTTCATCGGCCGCTTCCATCAAAGGCGTCCAGCCCATCTTATTGGCCTGGTTCACATCCGCCCCTTTATCCACCAGCATTTTGACAAACTCTAAATGACCTTCATCAATAGCTTCCATTAGCAGAGTTCGGCCGTTGCTGACAGCCTGATTTACGTCGGCGCCATGCTCCATCAAATACTTGGCTATTTCTGTATGGCCTTCATCGGCCGCTTCCATCAAAGGCGTCCAGCCATGTTTGTTGGCTTGGTTCACATCCGCCCCTTTATCCACCAGCATTTTGACAAACTCTATATGGCCCTCGTCAATGGCTTCCATCAGCAGGGTACGGCCTTGCTTATCTTTTTGATTAATGTCAGCCCCTTTATTAATAAGGTAGTCAGCAATTTCCAATGCCCCTTCATCAGCGGCTTCCATTAAAGGCGTCCAGCCGTGCTTATTTGAAAGATTGACATCTGCGCCCTTTTCTACCAGGAGCGCCACTACATTCATCCGGCTTTCGTCGATGGCTTCCAGAAGCGGGGTCCAGCCGTGTTCTGTTTGGCCATTGACGTCCACACCTTTGTCCACAATGAATTTGACGGTTTCAAAGCTTCCGTCGGAAATGGCATTCAATAAAACCTTTAGATCGTCATTGTCAATTTTCCCAAAGCGATCCGATTCCAGGATGACCCGGAAAGAGCCGTCGTCATTATTCTCAACAACTAATTCATCGGCAGCAAAGAAATCCTCTTCCCCCTCGAACACATCCGTCATATCGATTGCTCGTTCGCGGTTTTGATCACCGAATACCTTTGGAGTATCCCACACATACATTGTCATCAGGAATAAGCCTGCGAATAACACCAGTGCAGTTACAAATCCTTCTTTAAAGTCGGCAAAAAGAGTAGGTTGATTAAACAGTCGTTTGATGCGGTGGGTGAATTTGTGCTGATTTCCTACAAAAGCTAAGGCCGTCTGAGCATCGGTATGCATCCGCTGCTCTTCGAGTTGAATGAGTGCACTGGCGTAGTCATATGCTTCCCCGGTGATAGACAGGGCAATGTCATCGCAGCAATTTTCTCTTTCATGACGAACGGTATTGGACATCCACCAAACTGAAGGATTAAAAAAGAAGAGGATCTCCACCAGGGACTGAAGAATATTGACCGGATAGTCATGTCGCTTAATGTGTGCCAATTCGTGAATAAGAATCGCCTCGATCTGTTCTTCGTTCAGGCCTGTCAGTACCCGGGCCGGTATGATAACAGCCGGCCGGAAAAAGCCTATTACCAAAGGACTATGAGCGATACGGGAGCGCAGATATACGATCTTTTGACGGATCTTCATTTGATCGCTGAGCTCTTCGGCTTTCGTGCGCCAATATTCGGGCAACAGATCAGATTTGTAATACTTGATCCTTTGTACCATAGCCAGGCCGCCCAGAAATTTCAGTATCAGAATCACTACTCCCAAAAGCCAGAGGGTGACTATCAGGGGAATGTTTCCTCTAAAATAGTCGCTGAAATAGGTCACGACCATTCCAAGTTTGGATTCCTCCCGTTCAAAAAAATCCTCCTCCATTATCATGCGGTCGTATTCTTCATCAAACGGAACTTCTTCATAAATTTCATCCCCTGAAGGATACATATTATCTGAATATGCCCTATTCAGAGGTACATCCTGATGATATAATGAAAAGGTAACTGCCGTGCCGGCAAAAAATAGACCTAACAAGATGACGGATACAAGATAGCGGGTGTTAGAAGTAAAACGCCGCATAAGAATGAGCATCAAGGCTAAAATGATGGCCAAAACAGCTCCTTGCCACAGGGAATGCAAAAGTGTCCAGCCCAGTGCCTGAACCAGGTTTTCAGAAAACAGTTGGGTAATCGGGTTCATTATTATTTATTTTTTTTCCGTTCAATAAATTGTTTGATTTGGTCGAGTTCTTCTTTGCTGGCACTGTAGTTGCCCAGTGCTTTGAGCACCAATTTGGAAGCAGAGCCGCCGAAGGTTTTGTCCAAAAAACGATCGAGCAAGGCATCCTGCGTTTCGTCCTGGTTGACGGCCGCATGATAAATATGCTTTCTGCCTTTTGCCGTACGACGGAGCATGCCTTTTTCACTCATTACCTGCATGGTTTTAAGAATGGTGGTATACACGACCTCTTTTTCTTCAGACAATTTCTCGTGTACGTGTTTGACGGTAGAAGGCCCATCTTTCCAGAGGATCTGTAGGATGGCCAACTCTGATGGAGTTGGATTGGAAGAATCCTTGTTTTTCATAAATAATGTTTATTAAGCTCTTTTCCCTAAGAGGCGCCATTCGGGGAAAAAAACTCTATTACGATTTTAATCGTAGCAAATATGTACGATTTTTGTCGTAATAGCAAATTTTATTACGATAAAAATCGTAATAAAATAAAAAACAGATGTTCCGCACTTTTGAAAAAATGTTCCATTTGTCGCTGCGCCCATACGGGCCGTATGGGCGCAGCGATACTTATGCTTTGCTGCGTAAGGTCAGTAACTAAGAACTTTCAACAGCACCGGATCCTCCCCTTTTTGATACTCTTCGAAGGAAGTTGTTACAGGAATATCGATGGGAATAAAAGGAGCATCTCCCAGTTCAGGGAAGAGATCCTTCAATCGATTGGTCACCCCAAAGCCAATTTTTGAATTAGGCAGCGAGTAGGGTTCATAGTTATCTGCTCCATTGGGACGACTTCGGGCGGGCTCTCCCACAGTTAGGGCATTGGTTTCCCGTTTCAGGAAACCAGTAATAGCGGAAGCAGCCGAAAAAGTATAGCGATCAGTTAAGACAAACACTTTGCCTTTTTGATTAATGGGTGGGCGCTTAAGGATTTCTTTGATCAGGCTCTCCCCTTTATGGTAATTACCCCCGCGATTCAGTCGTAGATCAATGATCAGCTTATCTGCTTTTTGGGAATCTAATTCCTTGAAAAATTCATCCACTATTTTTTTCAGAGATTTCTCTCCTTTCTGATTATTGATGCGATTACACTTAAAATAGAGCGCTTTTTCTTTCTCAAAAAAGGTGTACCAGTAATAGGATGAATTGTTTTCAAGATACAGAGGAGCTTTGCTTTCTCCTCTGGCAGAGATCCAATCCATTTTTGAATAGTCCGCACGCTGAATGGCCTTTACCTGAACAGTTTCCACCTTTCCGGAAGCCTCCTCTACAGTCAAATTAATATGTTCCCGCGTTTTGCTTACTTCCATATATTCCAGAAGGTCCGTAGTCATCATATAGTTAGGCGCTTCCAATAAGAATTCAATTTCATTGTCATGTGCCAGAAAGGGCAGGATCTGCCGGTGGACTTCTTCGACGGTTTGC
>JAUIKE010000174.1 GCA_030430845.1 Bacteroidia bacterium
CCGGATGGTTTCAAATTCCAAGGCATGCTGCTTTGTTCGCTGCGTCCATTCCATCAACACAAAGAAAACAAGGATTATCAGGAGTTTCTTTGAAAACACTTCCGGAACGCTCAATAAGGATGGAGAGAACAAATAACCGAGATAATCGAAAGCGGCCGTCAGGTTAGCCGCTCTGAAAAAAATCCAGGCGATAATGGTGATGAAAAAGGTAATGCCCATTTGAAAAAATTCTTTCACACTAGGCAACCAGCTGTTTTCGGCTACTGTATCCGTATTTTTTCGATTGAGATTTAGAAGTAGCAACGGCAGAAAGTAACAGGCATTCAAAAAACCCCAGAATATGAAAGTCCAATTGGCACCATGCCAAAAACCACTGACAATAAAAATGATAAAAGTATTGCGCACTTTCATCCAAATACCTCCTCTGCTTCCCCCTAAGGGTATGTATACATAATCCCGAAACCAGGTAGATAGCGAAATGTGCCATCGTCGCCAGAACTCTGCGATATCTCTTGAAAAATAGGGGAAAGCAAAGTTCTGCATCAGCTTAAACCCAAAAAGACGAGCCGTACCAATGGCTATATCGGAATACCCGGAAAAGTCACCATATATTTGAAAGGCAAATAGTACTCCAGCATATAATAATGTACTTCCTGAATAATCTCCCGGCTGAGCAAACGCCTCATTCACATACTGGGCACAATTATCAGCTATCACGATTTTTTTGAACAACCCCCAGAGTATCTGTCGCAAACCATCTACCGCCTGAACAGGGTCAAAGCTGCGGGAAGAATAAAACTGAGGAAGCAAACTAGTCGCACGTTCTATAGGGCCGGCCACCAACTGCGGGAAAAAACTCACAAAGGCAAAAAATGCAATTATATCTTTAGTCGGCTCAAGACGCCGCTGAAAAACATCAATGGTATAACTCAAGGTTTGGAAGGTGTAAAAGCTAATGCCGACCGGTAAAATAATATTCAGTCTACTAGCTTCAAAGGGGCGTCCCAATAAGGTAAAAGCATCCGCAAAACTTTCAGAGAAAAAATTAAAATATTTGAAGAAGCCTAAAAAGCCCAAATTAACCAAAACACTAACTATCAGCAACATGCGGCGACGGTTACTGTCATCATTCCGAGACAACCCAATACCTACCAAATAATCAACAAAAGAACTAAATACAATCAATGAAAGGAACCGCCAATCCCACCAACCATAAAAAATATAACTGACTACCAGTAACAAGCTATTTTGCACCTTAAGATTCCTGTTGGTTACAAACCAATACAAGAAAAAGACAATCGGCAGGAAGATGCCAAATTCTATGGAATTAAATAACATGGTGATTAAATGTTAAGAGTGTAGGTCAATTAAAAGTTATTTTGCATTAACCATTCATCTAGAAAGAGGAGCGACCAGATCCGCATGTTAAAATTCCGCTGGCCCCGATTGTGCTCTTTAATGATCTTGGCTACAAAATCGCGATTAACAAAATTAAAAAGGGGGCCATCAGTCAGGATTAACTTATCATGTATGTACTCCTTCAGGTCTTTCTTAAACCAAAGTTGTAACGGCACTCCAAAACCTTGCTTCCGATGTGATAAGATTGGTGGAGGCAGATGCCTCTCCATGGCCTTCTTAAATATATATTTTTTTTGGGTGCCCTTTAATTTCAGATTGGAAGGAATGGAAAAACTCAGATCAGCCACCTTAGGATCTAAAATAGGTACTCTGACTTCCAGGGAATGGTACATACTCACTCTATCCACCTTTGTCAAGATATCATCTACTAAAAAGGTGTGCAAGTCCATTTGCTGCATATTAAATACAAAATCCTCGGTATTCGACCTGTGAAAGATCTTTTCCCTTTCTTTTTCTGCCGGCATTTCCCGAAGGTCATTCCAAATATTATTTCGATACAGTTTTGCCCGGTCCGTAAATTGCCACAGGGCATGATACGCCAGGCTCGTCTGACGAGGTTTGGACAGATAATAAGTGGTTCCTTTTCCAGTCATCCCAATCGGCATCAGATGATGAATACCTCCCCAAAAAACCCGGTTAAAAGCATCAGGCATCATATTATATGCATGAAACTTTTTAAACTTGTTGTACTTGTGATATCCTGCAAATAATTCATCCCCGCCATCCCCGCTCAAGGCTACTGTTACATGTTCTCGGGCAAATTTTGATACATAATAGGTAGGGATCGCAGAAGAGTCTGCAAAGGGCTCATCATAAATACCTACTAATTTGGGAAGGATACTGACCGACTCAGGTTCAATGATCTGCTCGTGGTGCTCCGTTCCATAAAATTTCGCCATTTCTCGGGCAAAGGGTAATTCATTGAACGCTTTCTCCTTAAAGCCAATAGAAAAAGTTTTGATAGGTTGTTCTGATTGCTTCGCCATTAAGGCTACTACCGAGCTCGAATCTATCCCCCCGCTTAAAAAGGCGCCTAGCGGCACATCGCTTACCATCTGTCGTTTTACGGAGTCTGCGAGCGTATGATCGATCAATTCGCACCACTCTTCTTCAGTTTTGGAATAATCAGGCTTATAGACTTTTTTCCAGTACTGGCGTATGATGGGTTTTTGCCCAATTTTCAGCTCCAGAGTATGGGCAGGCTTTAATTTTTTGATGTTTTCATAAATGGAAAGATCCTCAGGTGTACATCCGAAAGCCAGGTAATTATCCAGTGCCCGCATTGAAATCGTACGATCTGTACTTCGGTCACTCACAATACTCTTTATTTCAGACCCAAAAAGAAATTTTTGTCCATCGAAATAATAAAAGAAAGGTTTGATACCAAAATGATCCCTAGCACAAAACAGCTTATCTGTCCTACTGTCCCAAATGACAAAAGCAAACATTCCCCTTAAATGAGAAACACAGTCTACTCCATATTCTTCATATAAATGAACGATGGTCTCTGTATCTGTTTTTGTTTTAAATACATGCCCTCTTTTGATCAGATCTTTCCTCAGTTCGGGATAATTATATATCTCTCCATTAAAAACGATCCATATAGAATCATCCTCATTAGACAAAGGCTGATGCCCCGTATGTAGGTCAATGATACTGAGTCTTCGAAAACCAAGTCCAATATTTTTGTCGACAAAATAGCCTTCATCATCCGGCCCGCGACGAGTAATCACATCGGTCATTCCTTTGAGTTCCTGCCGGTCGATAGGCCGCGAAGGGTCCATAAATGCTTTACCACAAATTCCGCACATACGTTTAATCTATTGAAGAAGTAAATAAATCTTATACCAGGCTTACCTCTGCCCTTTATCAGGAAGCAAGCCCTCTACTGTAAAGGGGGCAAGAAGCCAGCTTACTGGTTCCAAATTCCCCGGGCGGTGCCTCTTAGAATCTTTCTCAATTGGATAGGGGCCACTAATGGTCCAAAGGCAATTGAAACCGTACTGGCAAGAATGATCCCGGCAGTATCCAGGCCACAATTCACGGCAAAGAAATAGGACAACGGAATATTGACCACTGCGCCGATCAACGTAACTATCAATTGAAGTTTGACCTTTCCAATACCATTTATGAACATGATAAAGACCCTGCCTAAGCCCAGGACATTGATATAAACAAACATTAGCAGATTTAATTTAAAAGGGACTTCGATCCCAGGCACCCAAATACGATAGAACGGTTGAGCAATAGTCAACATCATCGCACTGACCACCAACATTCCAAGCCACACTTTGAACAGGTTTCTATTGGCCTGTCGAATCCAGGCAATATCATTTTTGGCAAAAGCATCTGTTGTAGCTGACCAAAACGGAACCACGATGATGGCAAAAATAACTACAGCCAGATTGAAGAACCGATAGGTAACATCATAAGCTGGAACAGCAGCAGGGCCAAAAATTTGGGTGATAATGATATTGTCCGAAGAATAGATGATCAGACCGGCAATTTCTATAACAAAGAACTTCAGGCCAAGGTCCATTAACCCCTTGTAATGACGGGCCTTCACAAACTTTAAAGACGGCCGGATAGCGTAGTATTCCTTTGAATAGTAATAAAGATTAGCAACCAAAAGAACCAGGAAAGGAATCAGTCCGATTGTCAGTGCCAAATAGATGAGTGACCCTTCCGTGGTTTTGGAAAGGATATAAACCACCACAAAAGAGAGAAAATTACTAATCAGATTGATTACTCCCTGATTAGAAGGTTTTTGATCGGCTAAAAAAATTGAGTTGAGAAGCTGAAGAATAAAGGTAACACAGAAAAAAGAAAAGGTAAGGATCGCCACTACTTTTAAGTCTGCAGCCATTTCAGGGTCCGTATTCAGGATCACCGACCAATCGACAAAAGTATTAACTAACAAAAACAGTAGAAGTAATGCCCCGAAAATAATTGACACGATCGCATAGGTAGAACTGACATAAGCTCTGGCTTCCTTAAAATCGTTTTGAGCCATGGCTGTAGCCAGTTTGTTACGCATACCCGATCCCAATCCTACATCAAATAGTCTAAACCAGGCAACAATCGATGACAGGGTCAGCCAGATACCATATTGTTCTTTCTGCAAATAATGTAGGGTCAGCGGAACCATCACAAAACCAATCATCATACTAATGCCTTTGATGCCCAAAGACATTATAATATGCTTTTTAGCCTGAACAGTACGCAAGTCTCCATTTTTGAAGAAAGCCTGTACTTTATTTTTAATTGCGGTAATCACGTGGATTTGTCCTGATAACAGCCTTTATTCTACAATCTCCTAATTTTCACCTTCCTACTCAGTAATCTGATTATAAGGGCTTTCAAAAACATGGTCTTCATTAATATACTTGGCAAAGATCATGGCCAGATAAAGACCATGATGATCAAAACTCATATCTACTAGTGTCAAATTAGCGATAGGAACCATCAAAAATGCAAAAAAGCTCCCCCAGTATTTTGTCTTTTTAGCCCTCTTGTACAAATAACTGAACAAGCCCCCCAGAAATACCATATAAATCAAAAAACCTATCATTCCATAATAGTACAAGAATTTGAGATAGCCCACATGAATTTGCCCTGTTTTGCCCCTGATCAAGCGGTTCATCGCACCCGTGTCTTCAGCTCCTGTGCCCAAAATCGCGTTATCAGGAAACACTTTTCCAAATACCTCAAAAGCGTATAGGCGGGTACCTGCACTTTCTGACAGCAGCCGCTCTTCAACAAATGCCTGAATATCTATACCTAATAGCGGTGCCGTGTAATAAACCCCAACTAAAATAACCGCTAGTAGCAAAACTAATTTTATGGAATTGAGAATAAGACTTTTCTGATGAATGACCAATTGACTTGAAGTCACAATAAAATTCAGCATCACCCATCGATAACTGCACAAAAAACTGATCAGGGCGCTAGCAACCCATACAATGACTCGCTGTATCTTTCTGTAACTCTTCAGTCCAATCACGATACTAAATAAAGACAGCGAATCTAAACCGACGGCCGTTGTATTGATCCAGGAATAAATCGAATTTCGATAGCCCTCTACTAGGAAGCGAGAGCCCGCATTTGATAACTTGCTCAACGAAGTCACCGATCCGTCTCTGAGAATTTGTTCGAGTTTTTTTACAGAATTGGCTTCCTCACTAAGAAACATATCTGTGTCTGTGAAAAAGAAAGGATCGGAAATCTGAACAATAGCCACCCCTGCCGCAATAACCAATAAAGGAAGAATTAAAAATTTTACGACATTCAATGATCGAATAGAGAACATCGTATTTTCCAGAATGAAGAAGGCCAAAAATGCCCGGATAAAATTATTAGAATAGATGTACTTAAAAGGCCCGATATCCATGAATTCTTCTGAAACGAAAATGGCAGTAAGCATCTGATAAAGTACCAGTAAGCCCAGAAATCGCAAATACAAAGGGAGCCGGACCGGTACATTCAAAGCCGCTTTTGTCAAAAGCAGTTCTATACTCAGCAAAATGGAAATAACGGAGAACAAATAAATTCCCAACATCCCCATTTCCGATTTTGAAAAGTAACTAAAAAAGGGAAAAAATATCAGAAGATAAATAAAAACAGTGGCCCGTACCTTATTCATATGTGTATCCTGAAAATCTAATTCAGCAGAAGGGATTGTATAAAATCAATTTACCGAAAAATATCCTTTGCTTATGCTGCTATATCCGTATTTGTGATTAGTTGCTGCTCCCCCTTTATTCAGCGAAACATCATTAATTACTATGAATGGATTAGGAAGTTTTTTCAGATCAGCTATGTTCTGGATAATTTTGAGCTGAGACTTCTTTGTATATTTAGTCCGGACTACAAACATCGATGCGTCTACAAAATCACTAAGATGGAGAGGGTCAGATACCATGCCTACCGGCGGAGCATCTAAAATCACGAAATCGTATTCTTGTTTTATGGCATCCAACAACTCTGGAATACGCTTAGATAGTATCAATTCTCCCGGAGCAGCTGGAATTCTTCCGCAGTGGATGACATGTAGCCCCTCCATATCTTTATTTACACAAACAATGTCCTTCAAAAGTACCTTTTCGTCCTGAAGGTAATCGACCAATCCTTCTCCCCCCAGCTGAATATTATTTAACTTATGTTGTTGGGGTTTCCTCAAATCAAAATCAATAATCACCGTTTTTTTACCGGCAAGAGCCATCGTCATTCCCATATTGTAAGCAATAAAAGACTTCCCCTCCTTTGTCATACTAGAAGTGATCAATAACGTTTTCATGGTCTTTCCAGGAAACAGATACTTTAAATTGGCCCTCAACAAACGGAACATCTCTGATTCAGCTGTCCGACTATTCGCTGACACCACCAAGTTATCTTTGGTAGAACTATGAGGGATTAATCCGCCGACAGGTACATCGGTATGGCTATTCAGGTCATCTTCCATCCGAATCTTATTATAAAATAACTCCATTATAAACACTAGCCCGGTTGGAATTAAGGTCCCAATAGCTAAGGAAAGCCCAAGAATAAAGTATTTCTTTGGGCTGCTAGGCCTACTATCTGACTTGGCTGGCTCCACAATTTCTCCGTTCGGAATAGTTACGGAAAGTGAAATAATCGATTCTTCTCTTTTTTGCATCAGATAGAGATATAGATTTTCTTTTACACTTGATTGGCGGACCATCTCTACCAGCTCGCGTTCTTGCCTGGGTATGGTCCTCATGCGGGACTCAATATTCGTTCTCAACTCTTCATCTGCATTTCTTTTGATAGTGAGGTCTTTTTTGATCGAAATAATATTATTGATGATAGTGCTTCGAAGGTTCTTTATCTGGCGTTCGATCAGGATCATGTCCGGATTGGAAGGCCCTAGTTCAATGGACATACGGGCCCTCTCTCTAATGATATCATTAAAGCTTTCGAGTTGATTAGATAGTGTCAGGTTATTCAACTCCAGGTTGGTCGGGACAAATTCAAAGTTTTCTCTGTTTTTGATCAAAAAGTCCTCTATAGAATTCAGGATTTCAATTTGGATGTCAGTTTGGGAAAGTTCCCGATTATAATTGGTTACTTCCTGCAATAATAAATTTCCTTCTGCACTTAAATCCGTAGCATTATAACGACTTCGATACCTTTCCACACTTTTTTCGGCAGAAGATAATTCTAAATTGACCATCCGAATACGTTCATTGATCAGGTCGATACTATTTTCGTAAACCCGTTTTTTGTCATTGACATTATCGTCAAAATATACCCTGATTAATTCGTCCAGAATATCCTTGCCCCGTTGAGGAGATTCATCGTATATAGTCAGCCTTAAGGTGGTTGACCCCACCTCTTCAATCGAGACGCTAAGCATATCCGATAAATAATCTGCATAAATACTTACAGGATGTATGACCACCAGGATCGGATAGTCAACCTTTAGTTCCCTTTTATAGGTCAGAGTGATTTCACCTGCATCAATGGTTAAAGTACTGCCGAAATCTCCCTGGTATGATTTCTCGTCAGCAGTAATTTCAAAACTACCGTCATCCTTAATTTGAACTTCTCCGAAAAAACTTTCATCGGGGTCATTAGGTTTCCAGTCCACCACTTGAATAGGCGAAATATTATAGAGTAAATAGTTGCGGAATTTACTTACGCGATAATATTCATAGTTAAGCTTAAGGTTATTGACCACCTTGGCGGATAGCGAGGTGGAATACAGAGCTATTATCTGATTTTCCAGGTTTGTGCTATTCGAAAACAACCCCAGATCTTTGAATAAATCTTCCTGGCTAATGATGCCGGAATTGTTTTCTTCTTCGATCAGCATAAGCGCTTTCGCTCTATACATCGGAGTTGTCGTCTTAACTTTATAATAAGCAGCAGATACTGCAATGGCTATCGAAATAGCAAATAAATACCAAAGTCGAATAGACTTATTAATCAGCTGTTTTATATTAATGATATCTTCTCCCATTATCCAATTATTTACTTTGATTTGAGGGTATAACTTACAATCGAACCTACCTTAACAAAAGCCCCAGAGTAAAAGTAGCCGCACCGGTTAAGGCAGCGATCCATCGGCCGTTTCGATCGAAAAAGTCGCCGGTAGTAGCATATTGTCTTGCTTTCAATGGCTCAACGTAAATGATGTCATTTGGCTTCAGAAAGAAATATCTGGAGGTAAAAAGTGACTTATCCTGTGTATCGATCCGTGCAAATTCCCGGATATCAGAACGCTGACGGATAACGAGTATGGTATTTCTTTTGGCATAATGCGTAAAATCGCCCGCCATGCCGATGGCCTCCAGAATAGTGAGCTTCTCATTGGGTATAGAATAAGTATTAGGTCTGTTCACCTCCCCTAAAACTGTAATCTTGAAGTTAAGGAAGCGAACCTGAACCGTTACCTCCCGGACGTACTGTTCCAAAGCAGTTTTAATTTCCTGCCTTAACTGGATTACCGTTTTGCCGGCCGCCGAAACCGGACCGAGAAACGGCAAATAAATCTTTCCTTCCTCATCCACCCGGTAGCCTTCCGCCGAAGCCAGCGCATCCGAACCCGATGTAGGGTTCCGGCTAATGCCGTTGAATTCCTGAAAAGCCCGAACATTATCCGGGTTTCGACTCGCTACCTTAATACTAAGAATATCGTCCGGTCGAATCTCGATAGCCGCCAAACTATCAACTAATGCCAGTTCATTTTGAACGTCCTGCATCATGACCATGTCGTCTATTCTGACACTTCCACAACTGTTGAACATCAGTATCAAAAAACCAAATGAAATGTAATAAGTGTAAATCGGAACCTTTCTCATAGCTAAACTTGCCTCTTTTGTTAAAAAATCGGTTGGTTGGATAGGGCTCCGCCTTTGATAAGTCGCAAGGGACTTGATCTCCGAAAAATATATGATTACAAAAGCCCATTTTATCTTTTCTCATTGGCCTGTTGTATACAGTGTTAGGCTGGCCAATAAAACATATTGCACTTTTATTTAATTCGTATTGTCTTAAAAAAAAGAAAGCCTTGTCTCGATCCACGGGCGTATAAAATGACCTCCCACCTGATAGGAAGGCCAGGATTTTCATATCACCTAAAAAGACAATGGCTATAGAGGATAACCTTTTACAACATAGGCTGCCTGTTCGGTTAATTGCCCGGCAAAGGGACAACCGCTTGGATATTTATGCTAAATTTTTCTGGTAAGTAGAAAACGTTCTTATTATCCACTGACAGGCGCTTCCAGCCTCAATGAAAAAGCCTTGCCAAAAGAAAGTTTAATTCTTTATGCTTCAAATGAATAATGATAATCTTTGGGAATTTGATCTAACTGGCGTTGGGGTTGTATGAAAATGCCCAAAGGCTTTTTACACAAACTCCACTAATTGAGTTAAGAGGGAGGGGGGAAAAATTTACTACAAGGAGATACGGGGTCCGCTCCTCTTTGTTTCAAAGTAAATTTAAAAATATTATCTTTTTTTTTATCCGACGAACTTGTAACCGACTCCTCGAACGGATAAGAAAAATTCAGGGTTTTTAGGATCTTCCTCAAAGTATTTTCTAAAAGACAGGATGAAATTATCGATGGTTCGGGTGGAGGGATATACATCGTATCCCCAAACTGATTGAAGGATCTGCTGTCGAGAGACGACCTCGTTTCGCCGGTCTATGAGGAGTTTTAGGAGCATAGCTTCTTTTTTTGTCAAACTGAAACTACCAGGGTTTCCTGCGGCTTCATAGGTGGCAAAATTAATTGTATTGTTACCGAAGGTGTAGATCTCGGGTGTGTTATCGGGAGATTTGCTGGTACGCTTAATAAGGTTATGAACTCTTAGCAGTAATTCTTCCAAAACGAAAGGCTTGGTCAGATAATCGTCTGCGCCCTTTTTCAGGCCTGTGATCCGGTCACTTGAGGCATCTTTGGCGGTAAGAAAAATGATGGGCACGTCAAGATTGGTTAGCCGAACTTGTTCGCAGATTTGATAGCCATCAATTTCCGGCAGCATAACATCCAGAATTAGCAAATCAAAATGCTGTTCTTTAAAATATTTCAGGGCATCTTTCCCATTGTCAGTAGCAACAACCTCGTATTCTTCCATCTCTAAATTGAGCTTGACTACGTCCCGAATATTTTCCTCATCTTCTACTAAAAGTATCCGCATCATAAGCGTAAAGTTAATAGTTCTGATCAAGGGTAAATCGCGCCGGTCGGCCGGAATCACCCCTGATTTTTTAAGAAATTTCAGCTGGATTATAAGGCAGCGTAACCGTAAAAACCGTTCCTTGAGGTGGATGGTTACTCACCTCTATGGCTCCCTTATGAGCCCGAACAATTTGATTTACGATATACAACCCTAAACCGGTCCCTTTTGTTTTGCGAGTATCTTCACTGCCTACCCGGTAAAACTTATCAAAGATATTTTTTTTCTCCTTGTCATCGATACCAATTCCCTCATCTGCTACTGAAAATCTCACATTTTTTTCATCACTTTCTAAAAAAACATCGATTTTCGGTTCCTTCCCAGAGTATTTAACCGCGTTTTCTAATAAATTAATGGCTACAGAGGTCAGCCCGGTCTTATCTCCATTTATTGTAAGATCTTCTTCTGCAGACCGGAAAGAGAACTGAGCCTTTGGGTATTTCTCTTTCATTTCTAATACCAGATCAGCAAGGAATTCATCCAGTTGAAATGGTTCGAGATGTAGCTGGTAGGCTGTTTCCAGCTTTGCCGAAAGCAGCAGATCATTAACCAGCCCATTCAGCCGGTCGAGTTCTTTTAATGCACTATTGTTCAGTTTTTCAGATTGTTCTTTCTTCAGGCGGCGTTTGGCCAGCGTTTCTAATACCAGTCTGATAGAGGCAATGGGTGATTTGAGTTCGTGCGTAATGGACAGTAAAAAATTGCGTTGCTGCCGGGCAGCGTTCACTTCTTTATTGTATCCCCGGTTGATCAGCCAAATACCTATGACCAAACTAATAACAAAAACAATGGATTCTCCCAGGATCATCCATTCCTGACGTTTATATTTTCTGGTCAGGTCTTTATAATAATCACTCTCGAAATATTCTACATCCGAACTGACCACTCCCCTGGCTATCAACACAATTCGGTCTTTATCACGTTTGGCCATATAAGCATCTCTGTTCTTGACAAACAGTAATACGGACCACCAGGCAAATGCCAGCATCATGTAGGCGATGACTGTATAGGAAAGTAACCTTAAGTTGATGTTCCTTTTCATTGTGAAAGCTTCTTTGATTGGGGCTCCGTGAAAAAGTCTATCTCAACCTGAACACTTAAACACTTGAGCACCTCCACCCTAAAAAACCACATCCAAAGCTTCTTTTATTTTCTCTGCCGCCTCCGTCAGATCCTCGGGAGTATGCGCAGCTGAAACAAACCCTACTTCGTAGCCTGAAGGCCCAAGATATACACCTCGCTGAAGCAGTTCGTGATGGAGCACTTTAAATTTCTCCATATCGGCCGGATCGATCTGGTCGGCCCGGAGGATCCGGTTTTTGGTAAAGGCCAGCCAGAAGATAGAACCAATGTGGGGTATGCTCAACTCATATCCTTTTTGATCACAATACGCCTGGATATGCTTAGTAAAATCAGCCGTTTTTTGCGCCATTTCCTCATAGAAGCCTGGCTGGAGCACCTCCTGCAGGGCTGCATAACCGGCGGCCATCGCAACTGGATTGGCCGATAAGGTACCCGCCTGATAAACCGGGCCGTCCGGTGCGATGTGGGCCATAATTTCATTACTGGCTCCATAAGCTCCAACCGGCATACCCCCTCCAATGATTTTACCATATGTAATAATATCCGGCTGAATATCATAATATCCGGCAGCTCCTTCAAAGCCGACTCTAAATCCTGAGATCACTTCATCGAAGATCAGCAACACCCCATAATCATGGCATTTGATACGCAGGTATTCCAAAAAGGAGCGGTCTTGAATTAATAATCCATTATTGGCAGGGATTGGTTCCACAATAATACAGGCGATGTCGTCCGCGTGCTTTTGTAAAGTTTCATCCAGAAGTTTTCGATCATTTAGGGGTAAAACGATGGTCTCCCTGGCAAAGGATTCCGGGATACCCGCAGAAGTACTCACACCAAAAGTGGCCAGGCCGGAGCCCGCTTTTACCAAAAGAGAATCCACATGCCCATGGTAGCAACCCTCAAATTTGATGACCTTGCTTTTTTGAGTTACTCCCCTGGCCAGGCGAATGGCTGACATTACGGCCTCTGTACCCGAACTGACAAAACGAATCTTATCTATATAGCGGTTATTTTCGGTAATCAGCTTACCTAACAGATTCCCCATTCGATTCGGCGTGCCGAAGGACAAACCATTCTCGGCCGTTTCCATCACAAGCTTTTTGATCGATGGGTGATTATGCCCCAGAATAAGCGGTCCCCAGGAACAGCAAAAATCGATAAAGGTATTGTCATCCTCATCCGTGATTCTACAACCTGCTCCTTTTTTAATAAATAAGGGAGGTCCTGAGACCGACTTGAACGCCCGAACCGGGGAGTTAACCCCTCCGGGAAAATATTGTTTGGCTTCCTCAAATAATTTGGCCGATTCCGTACGCTTAATTTTGTTATCCGTGAAATTCATATATAAAAAAAATATTTCTTGAATAATCCGTTTTCTGTGCAACTTTTGGTGGATGTTAGCAGGTATAATATTTAATGGATGCTCCGCCAAAGCCGGCAGAGATGATTGGTTCTAATAAAAGGAGATAGAATGAGCCCAAATATTAATGGCCCCTCATTCAGATCCAACCATCCTTACCCCAGCTGGGGTGGAGCATCCATTAGATATACCTACGATTGAACAAAGGTAAGGATAAGCAAGATAAATTGAGTCTTTTGTTTGTAAGAAGCCAAGTGAGAAAAATTATTTAAATTGACTGCCACAAACAAACCTTTAATATGCAGATTGATGTTGGAGCACATATCGCGGAGCTGCTTTTCGATCACCAGACAGTGAACGTTCCAAGGCTGGGAGGGTTTACAACGGAATACAGGCGAGCCACCTTTGACCAGATACAGGGAGTTATGAAGCCACCTTCAAAGGAGATTCGTTTCAATAAAAACCTTGGAGTCAACGACGGTTTGCTCGTCCGTCACATCATGGAACACAACCAACTCGGCCAGCAGGAAGCGCAAAAAATAGTAGAGGATTATGTCGAGCAAATATTAGCTTCTTTGGAAAGGAAAGAAATGGTCGTTTTCCCAAAGGTAGGTCGACTTTATCGGGACTACAAAGGGGAATATGAATTCCTGCCGGACAATACGAACTTCAACCCTAGTGCCTATGGCTTGCCTGCTATTCAATTTCAGCCGATCGTTAGATCCAAAGAAGAACTACAGCAAGCTCCGCCAATGGTGGCTGCCGTTAATAATCCTGCAGAGAAAAAAGAAGACTTCAGCGGCCAAATCGCAGCTTGGGTACAAAAAAACTTCCCCCTACTCATTTCAGTTTCCGTTATCATTATAGCCCTGATCATCTTCTTACTAATCTATGACAACTCTTTAAAGCCGGAATCCGTTTACAAGGTCCCGGATGATCAGGTGAACCTCAAGAAGGGAGAAAGAGGACTGCCCGGCGACAATAGTGATACAACAGATATAACTGAAGGTAATTACATCGAAGATGAAGAAGCCAATGCCGAGGTAGAGGAGCCCAGTATGCTTCCAAACCAAAAAATGGGTATCATCATGATCGGACTTTTCGGAGATCAAAATAATGTAAGTAAACTGGTGAGAAAGTTGTATGATGCCGGATTTGAACCCTACCTGGAAGAACAAGGAAAATACACAAGAGTAGGAGTCCAGTTTGCCTATGAAACCCAATCTGACGTGGATGAAAAACTTAGAATTGTCCAGGAGCGTTTTGAAGAGGATGCAGTGGTTTGGCGAAAATAATTATCTTAACTTGTCCTGTCATAAAAAATCAAATTTATGCTTCACTATGAAACTTACCTTCTGAACGAAGATGCGGACTGGATCGTTTTTGTTCATGGTGCAGGAGGAAGTATCGTTACCTGGAAATATCAAAAGGAGGCATTTCGGCCCTACTTCAACCTGTTGTTGTTGGATATGCGGGATCACGGAATGTCCAAAAATATGCAACCAGCGTATGATTCCTATAACTTCGACATTGTTTGTGACGATATTCTGGAAGTGATTGACCATCTGGAGATCAAACGCGCCCATTTCCTTTCTCTATCCCTAGGTAGTGTGGTTTTGCAAAAAATTGATGAAAAACGGCCTGAATTGATTGACAAAATGATCATGGCCGGAGGGGTATTCAAGGCAGACCTCAAGATCAAACTATTTGTACATAGTGCAAAGTTCCTGAATTATTTCCTTCCTTATCGTGTGATGTACAATTTATTTTCGCTTATCGTGCTTCCGAAAAAGAATCATGCACAGTCGAGAAGGATCTTTAGGCTTCAATCTCAGAAACTCGCTCCCAAAGAATACCTCAAATGGGTGGATCTGTACAAAGAGTTTTTCAAACTCCTTAAAAGTTTTTTCCATAAGGAAATGAATGCACTCAGCCTGATCGTAATGGGAGAAGAAGACCATGTTTTCTTTAAAGCAGCCAAACTTTTTGTAGAACAACATGCGAAAGCCAGTCTGGTAGTCTTCGAGAAATGCGGCCATGTCGTCAATATTGAACAATACGAACGGTTCAATCAGACGGTTCTGAATTTTTTACTGCAACCGGCTAAGTGATTGGATAAAAAAAAGCCCTATGGCTGCGGCCATAGGGCTTTTTTTTATCGGATCAGGATCACATCTCCCTGATAAATCTCCGAAAAGCCATCCAGGAATTCAATTTCTGCATAGAAAATGTATACACCCGACGATGCAATTTCCCGGTTGATCCGGCCGTTCCATCCCGAATCCGTATCTCCCGGAAGATCAGCCCCCTCATACACCATAGCGCCCCATCTGTCAAAGATCTGCAAAGAGATGATCCGGCGGGCATTCTCTCCTAAAATCGGAGAGAAGAAGTCATTTAAACCATCTCCGTTAGGACTGAATGCATTTGGCAAATAAACATTCCGGCTGTTATCTATGGTAATCGTAAGTTGATCAGATACTTCACAACCGGCAGTATCCATAGCAGTGAATACCAGGGTAGTTGTTTCTGTCGGGATCACCAATGGAGTCAATGTTGAAGGATCTGACACCTTTTCACCCGGTTTCCAGCTAAACTGATCCGGCAAAAAGTTCAAAATGGGATCAAGTTGAAGACTGTCTCCGTATTTGATGGTTACATCCGGGCCCAGATCCACATCCAGGATCTTTGGCTCTGGAATTGTCACTACGCTTACTGTGGAACAATCATTCACATCCTGTATAGAAAATGAATACGTGCCGGAAGCCAGGTCGGTAATAATTGGCGTCGTTTGATCAAGGGTTTGAAAATTCTGTCCATCTGTTGAATATTCATATGGTGGGGTTCCGCCCGAAATACCTCTTAAAATAATGGCGCCGGTAGATTCCCCTGCACACAAAGGAGGTAAAACATCGGTGGCCAGATCAATCGGTTCGGGAGCTTCCAATGACACAGATCCCTCCGCCTGACATCCATTTGCATCCGTCACCGTAAACTCATAACTTCCGGCCGCTAAGCCTCTGATGGTATCCCCTATCTCTCCTGTACTCCAGTTTACAACATATCGAGGCAGCCCTCCGTCAATATCCACAGAAGCAACGCCGTCATTTCCATTCGGACAAGAGAGGTCAAATGCTCCAAAGTTGCTTACCACATCTCCTGTGGCCGTAATCGGTCGGACATCAACAAGCGCCACTCCTTCCGCCACAGGCGGACATCCCGTACCAATATCATCACCTGAAATAGAAGTGATGGAGTAAGTGGACGAAATAGAAGGGGAAACTCTGTAAACGTAGCCATCCGTCACGCCATCCAATGTAATGATACTGCCTCGCCCGTCCGTCAGTTCGAGATCCACCGCATTGGTATTCGTCACTCTAAACACCAGGTTGATGGAATCGCCCGGACAAACCGAACCTCCTCCATTAAGCCTTACCTTGATGGCCTTTAAAAAGTTGAGGCTAACATTCACGAAGCTATCACATTGATCATTCAGCACCGGAAAAACTGACCGACCCGATGGGTTATTAATATCATAAATGGTGTTGCCCACAATAACCTGATCTCCTTCACAAATCGTCGTATCGAAAAAGCTTTCGCGGATGAAGTTAAAATCAAGGTCTATAACCACCAGGCTGTCGCAGCCTGTACTGGCAATATAGCGCTCGGTAGCACCGGGGTTGGCCTCACTGTAGGTCACTCCGTTGATGTCAATGCTGGCTCCTGGGCAGAGATTATAATGTACAGTATCCCGCTTGGTTTCAATAAAATTAAGGTTGACGAAGACGGTACTGTCGCAGCCTACCGCTCTGGGGAAAATCTCACTCCCACTGGGATTATTAATGTCATACAAAATTCCATTAATTTCAAGGCTTCTTCCTTCACATAAGGTAGTGCTGATAACGGTAGTGGCCGGTTCGTCAACTTCCACGTTCACTGCAACCAGGGAATCACAGCCGTTCACGCTCGCATTAGGGAAAACCTCCGAGCCTGACATTCGATCCGCCCCGTATAAGGTTCCATTTACCATAATGGTTTCATCTGCACACAACAAGGTATCGATCCTGCTTTCTGCTACCGGAAAAAAGGAAAGATTGATATTGACAATAGAGTCACATCCATTGACCGTTTGGGCATCTAGGGCCTCCATGCCGTTAGGATTATTGATATCATAGGTAGTACCGTTGTAAAACAAGAAATCTTCCTGGCACAAAACCGTATCTAAAAAGCCCTGATCGGTTGGAAGGACTTGCAGGGTTCTTGTTTCATTCAGGCTAACCGGGCAGGTTGTTTGATCAAAAAGGGCGTCAAAGAAAATTTGGATATTAGTAGCATTGACGATCCCAAAGTCAGAAGGACAGATCAAAAAGGTGTCCCGGTTGGAATCAGATTGAATGGTAATGGACACTTCTCCTTTGCCTGCGTCCAGGCGTATCGGCATTTCAAAAGGGCCTGTTCCGGTATAATTTAAAACCAATTCGTAACACTCATTCCGGCAAATGGTGCCTACCTCAGGAATGAGTACAGAAGGACTAGTGTTTAGAGCATTGAGTGTAACGGTCACATTGTTGGTACACCCCTGTTCATCCGTGACCAGTGCACTATAGCTCCCAACACCCATATCGGTAACGCTGGTAAGTCCATCAAAGGCATCAACATTCCAATCAATCGTCGTATTACCTTGAGCGCCGCTAATTCGCAGATCCACCTGGCCATTATCCACATCCGGGCAACTAGGCCGCTGAACTATAACCGCACTTACGGTAAGGGTACAGTTCGGATCATTTATAGTAAAAATACAATCCAGGCTACATCCATTGGCATCCGTAAGAATAACAGTATAAGTACCGGCTACCAAACCAGAGATATCTGCACTCCCGCTGGTCGATACGGATTGCATACCGGAAGCAGGTCCTGACCATTCCAAAGTATAGGGAGCCGTACCTCCGGTAATATTTACGGTGGCAATGCCATCTGATCCGCCTATGGAGCTCACTGCCTGACGCTGGCCGCAGGACAGGTCCAGTGAAACGGGATTTGTAATCGTAATCGTCGCTACCTCCTCGCATCCATCTACATCTGTTACCGTCACCTCATAAACGCCGGCGCTTAGGCCCCCCCCCGATGTTTGACCATCCAAATTATCATCACTCCAGTCAAAATCGTAAGGTGCTCCCTGCCCCGAGGTCTGGACCTCCACAGAGGCATCGGCCGCCCCATTACAACTCACCGGGCTGGTCAATACAATTACTGGATTTGATTCGGTTCCTAATTGAAGTTCGACGGCTACCGGGTCGGACTCACAGTTTCCGTTAAAGGTAGTTGCAAAAACAGTTGTCGGTCCACTCATAAAGCTCTGTGGATTTGCAATAGGATTGCTTAGTGCCTGATCTGTGTACCAACGAACCGCCACTCCACTGGCGCCTCCACGAATGCTTCCATTCAGGCTGGTTAGCACAAAATTACCTACACCATTTTCATTACATACTTTGTATGGCCCAATGGTATTCGCGATCGGTTTTTTAAAAACTTCAACTGTGACAGGGCTTCCCAGATTGGAAGAAATAGCACATCCGTCCGTATCACTTATAGAGACCAGGTAAAAGGTAGTCGTTTGTGTTATAGAAGCGTTGATATTATCCCCGTCTGATACATTTTGAATTTCGAGTGTATCCACGCCATTATAAAATTCAATATTAAAGGGGCCTCCAGTACTTGGGAGACTGAGCGTAAGTTGTTCGTCAACAAGGCCACAACCAGAGCAAATGGTACAGCTCAGGCCAATATTAGTGGATGTGAGCGCAAAAGTTTCGTTGGGTCGTTGGTAAGATTCACAATCGGAAAAGATAATCCAGTTCATAGCGTCAGCTATTCGAGCCATCCATTCCAATTGTGTGGCGCTTTGAGCAGGCCCCTGATAAGAAAAGTATCGGGCATCGCCGGCTATAGGTTCTATATGGCCGCAGGAGCTGAGGTCCGGATGTAAACCGGAAGTGGAAGCATCATCATTAAAATCAACCCATACACTACTGGTATTGATAGCATAGAGGACATTTCCGCCAATATATTCGGCATCATGCTCCTGATTACTAATGGTAGCGGTGCCATTATCCCAAATCCCCCCTTGCATAATGTAGAGTTGATCGCCTTCTGCA
>JAUIKE010000376.1 GCA_030430845.1 Bacteroidia bacterium
GTCCATCGGATGAGAAAACGCTGTGCCCGGCATAAAGGGATCGGCCTGAACAAATTGGTGGTTGTCATCAAGATGTACCAGGTAGATCCAGTCTCTCATCCATTCATAAACAAACCATTTGCCATCAAAATAGGAAGGAAAGGTATGTTCAGATTCCGGATAATCCGAAGCATGGTAGATAGGGCCTGACATGGGATTGACGCCTCCCGATCCCAGCCACGGAAATTCATCAGAGGCTTCGTAACTGTACCAAATCATGGACTCTTGGATGGGCGGCAGGTTTCGAAGCCCCGTATTATTGGGCGAATCGTTGATGATGTTTTTGGGATCGAAAACAGCGCCCGATTTTTTTGAACGGAAATCATAGTCCGTATACATTTGGTTATTCCCCCGGCTGTAAGGCCAGCCATAGAAACCCGGCGCTTTGGCTTGGTTGAACTCTCCCATGCCAGCCGGGCCCCGCAAACTGTCGGGGGCGCCGGCATCCGGGCCGACATCACCCCAATACAAATAACCTGTGTTGGAATCAATCGAAAACCGGAAAGGGTTCCGGCACCCCATCACAAAGATTTCCGGGCGGCAGTTTGCTGTCCCTGCCGGAAACAGGTTGCCTGCCGGAATGGAATAACTGCCATCTTCTTCCGGCTTAATCCTGAGTATTTTACCTCTTAAATCATTGGTGTTTGCTGCTGATATTTGGGCGTCAAAATGTTCGCGCCCGGGCCTTTCGTCAATTGGGGCGTAGCCGGAAGATTCAAACGGGTTAGTGTTGTCTCCCACGCCTATGTACAGCAGGCCATCTTTCCCAAACTCCAAAGAGCCGCCACTATGACAGCATTCCCGAATTAAGGGGATTTTCAAAAGTACCTTCTCATCGGTCAGTTGGTCCTCCGCTAAAGTGAAACGGGAAATGTACTGTGTCGCCTCTGATATGTTGGGCGAGTAGAATACATAAACCCAATTGTTCTTCTGGTAATCCGGGTCAACCGCGATGCCCAGTAAGCCATCTTCGTTATCATAGTGCACATCCAGCGTGTCTAAGGTTTGGACCTGCCCGGTGTGATAGTCATAGAGCTTAATGGCACCTCTTCGCTCGACATAGATGATGCCTCTGTCCCCCAGCTCATCGAGTTCCATGGGTTCGTCCAGGTTGAAATCCAGCACCTGCTTACTGAAACGGGTTTCCTCAGGGACGCTGAATGTTGTAGCTTTTGAGTAGTCCAGGCTGTTATTGCCGATCGCAAATCTGGTCCCCTCCAAAACCTGCTTTAGAAACAAGGAGTCCTGATACGTTTCTTCTTTGTGTCCGAGGGCGGTGTAGAAGGCTCTTCCACCGTCGAAATGATGCTTCCAGGCCATAGGATGGTTGGGGCCGTTGCGGCCCCCTTCGTAGGAGGATTCATCAATTTTCATCAGCACCTCGATGGCAGGATTGATGGATTTGAAGTTGTACCATTCCTCTTCAATAGACCAGATTTCGGGGAGATGCTGACAACAGGGATCCTCTCTCTTTATACAATGCAGTTCAGCTTCCTGAATGGCCGGATGCCCATCAAAGTAAGCCCCGACCAACTGATTGTACCAGGGCCAGTGGTACTCCGTATCGGTCGCCGCATGAATGCCCACAAAGCCTCCGCCCGCCTGAATATAGCGCTCGAAGTCCGCCTGTTGGGCAGCATCTAAAACATCACCGGTGGTATTCAGGAAAACGACCGCTGAAAACTGTTCCAGCGTATCTTCAGTAAAATAAGCGGCATCCTCGGTGAGGACGACCTGTATGCCTTCTGATTCGTATAACGCTTTTAGGGCGGTAGCTCCAGCTTCTATAGAAGCGTGCCGGAACCCTTCCGTCTTCGAAAAAACAAGCACTTTCTCCTCTCTTTTCGAGCAGGAGCAAAGAAGGGCAAGGCACAAAAAAAAGAATAGTGATGGTGCCTTGAGGGTTAGGCGAAAAATTCCAGCTCTGTTGATCATCCTGTGAAATATTTATCTGATGCTCCTAAAGTACGGGTAATAAGGTGGGTAAACTACTACGGATGGCCTAAAATTTTTTACATGGGTCCAAATATAAGCTCCATCTGTTATAGGCATTTTGAATCGTTTAACTTGAGTCCACATTATTTATATAGTTCTCCAAGGCAGGATTTGTGCAAAGTTGACGCAGGTATTTTTTTCGCTCGCAAGGCGAAAAACGCAGGCATAGCCTCAGCTACGGCGAGGCTTTTCAACGCAGCGAGCGGAAAAAAGAGCAAGTCAAAATGCATTAATCTCGCCTTGGAGAACTATAAGTCATACTTCCTTACCAGTTCCAGTTATTGATCTGTAATCAAGTCTGAGCAATTTAAGGAGCCGTTACATTGCTTGCTTTTAGTTGCTCAATAGATTCTTCAAGTCTGTTTCTATTCGTTTTAGTCGAGAGCAGATATTCCGTTTCCCTTAACGAGTTATATTCTTTTATTGACATGATTACAATTGCGTCATCGTCATTGTTGTTTCTTGGGACGATAATCACCTCTAATGACTTACTAACTGAATCAAAATAAGTCTTCATTTTAGCCCTTAATGACGAAATTGACACTGTTTTCATTTCTTTAAATCTTGTACTTAAATTTGTATAAAATGAGGTGCAATTTTGTTGGAAATCAATCTTGTCAAATGTTATTTATCCCATCGCCCTACATGCACTTAAAAAATGAGTTGGATCAGTTCGCTGAGGATACGCCAAATGACAAAAATGGTGAGTACGAACAGGCCAAGTAAAACCAGGGCGACCAAAATTACCGGCCCCCAGGCGCTGCCCTGATGCCTGCCCTCTTTGTAGTGCTCTTCCATGAGGTGGAGGTTGCGGCGGTTGGCTTTGTACCCGAGGTCGAAGAGGTCGCCGAGGATGGGTATGGCGCCGACGATCACGTCCAGTACAATATTGCCAATCATCTTAAAGAGGACCATACCGCTCGCGCCCTTGCGTGCCATCACCAGTACCAGCAATCCGGAAATACCAAAGGTGAGGGCATCCCCTGCACCGGGAATGAGGCCCAGCAGGAAATCTGCTCCAAACCGGATATTCGTACCGGGGATACGGTAGCGGGTATCGAGCAGGTCCGAAACGGTATCCAGCCATTTTAGGTCTTCGTAGGGCGTGGGAGAAGGGGATTGGTGAGCCATTAGCGTTTGTCGCGTTCGAAGTAAAGGTAAAAGTACATTCCAGAACCAAAGTCTTCGATATCAGTGGAGGCCAGCCGCCAGCCATCGGCCGCGTACTCGTCCAGCTTTTTTTGTATGTCTTTGGTGGAATCTTTGAGGATGTGTGCCCGGTCCAGGGTGATTTTGCTGTAGTAGATCAGGGATTCTACACGGTACTCTTTCATAGTGGTTGAATGGATGGTTGGACCACAAATTAACGAATCCGCGCAGTTTTACAAATAGTGGACCGCATTCATCATCATTCCGTTGCTCCAGTCTATAGTCCGAA
>JAUIKE010000377.1 GCA_030430845.1 Bacteroidia bacterium
CCCCTTTACCTCCACTTCCAGGAAAGGCTGCTTTAAATTGACCGGCTTGTCAAGCATTTGAAAGACTTCTTCGGTGATGATCAGCTGCGATTTGTAGGTCTTGTTCAACTGCTCGACCCGGCTGGCAATGATCACCGGATTGCCGGTGACAGAGTATTGCTTGCGCTGTTCATTTCCGACATTACCGGTAACAACAAAGCCTGCATGCAGCCCAATACCCACCTTAGTTTTGGGTATCAGACCAGCTTGGGTGCGGTCTTTTAATTCGCTGAGGATGACTTTGGAGGCTTCGAAGGCATTCTGACAGTCGTTGCCCTTGGAAACAGGAGCCCCGAAGGTAGCCATGAAACCGTCACCCAGCAACTGGTTAATCGTGCCATTGTGCTGCTGAACGATATCGATCATAAAGCCAAATACATTATTCTGGTATTCGATGATCTCTTCCGGACTTAGCTTTTCAACCATGGGCGTGAAATCCCGGATGTCCAGAAACATAATGCACACAAAACAGCGTTCGCCGGGCTTGTCGGTATTATTCATGAGCAATTGACGGGCGACATCCCCCGAAACGTGCTGAGAAAGGAGCTTAACGATCTTTTGCTCGGCACCGGCCAGCTTGTTCTTGGTTTTGTCAAGGTCGCGGTAGGCGATTTCCAGGCGCTTGTGCTGCCGGCGCTTGGAGAGGTAGAAAAACAGCGTGATAAAGGCACTGATCAGGATCAAAAAGGAGATCAACAGATAGGTGTTGCGAAGCCGAACCTGCTTCTCTCTTTCCTGTTGCAGGGTTTTGACATTCAGATCGGCGATCTGCTTTTGTTGCTTGAGCATCAGGATTTCATCCTCCCGCTTTTGGTTTTCCGCTTCTGCGAGCAGGCTGTCCTCTACCATTTTTTGCGTCAGCTCATTATACATTTTGTAGTAGGCCAGCGACTTTTCATAATCCTGTTCCTTGGCATATCTGTCAGAGAGTTCTTTCAGGTTTTTAGGCTCTACTTTGGGGGGCTTTGGAGGCGTAGACGGGAAAGGGGCCTTTACATCCGGGATGGGCGCTATTTTTATTTCATTTTCAAAGGCTTTTACGGAGGCCTGGGCACGCTCGCTTTCCATATCGTCAATGACTACACTCAGAAACTCCTGGGCCGCCAGGTGTTGGTTTAGGCTGTCCAAAATAAAGGCCACTCGCAGGTTGAGCTCGTTGATCAATTCGGCATCTCCCTTATTTTTTAGCAAGTTCATGGCCTTCTGGTAGTGCTTCATCGCAGCCTGGTAGTCTCCTTTCTTCTCGTCTGCCTCACCCAGGTTGATTTGTGATTTGATGGTCAGGTCATTGGTGGCCGAGCTGATGACCTCGCCGATCTTGATGTCATTGAAGGTTTTGTTGAAAAAGTTTTGTTTGATGTCCCCCGAGGCAATCCGTTCGTTGATGCTGGATAGATAGTCGGAGGTGCGGTCCGTATACCGGCTTTGTTGTAATTCCTGAGACAGGGCCTTACAGGATTCCAGGTATTCCATCGCCTCGAAATAATTTTCTCTTTGGTACATGATTTCACCTAATTGAAAATAAGCTCTGAGTAAATGGACTTTTTCTTTTTCTTCCAAATCCAAACTTCCCTCAATAAAAATATTTTCGCCTAATCGGACGGCCATTTTTCCGTATCGGACAGCTTTGCGGGAATCTTCCCGATGATAATGCTGCGTCAGCTCGTTCAGCGCTTTTAGCTTTTTAAGTCCATATACGTTTTTTAGATTGTCTTCCAAACGTTCGATATTGACCTGCTGGGCCTGCATCGGATGCACAAGGAAAACGGATAGGCATAAAAACAGAAAGAGCCCTCTGAAGAAGAGGTTAAAATATCTTTGTTTGT
The DNA here is from genome assembly GCA_030430845.1 of Bacteroidia bacterium. Taxonomy (GTDB): domain Bacteria; phylum Bacteroidota; class Bacteroidia; order Chitinophagales; family Saprospiraceae; genus JANQPA01. The sequence continues at coordinate 1,866 of JAUIKE010000377.1, forward strand.
TTGATAGTCGTTGACAGGTTTCCATCGTATGAATTTGTTTCCAGGCTTAGGAATTATCATATAAAAATAAGCTTTCCTGGGAGAAAGGACGATTTTAATTCGACGATAGTTTGCATTTAATATATCCGTAACTTTTTCCCATTAAAAGACTCAAATAGTGGAAGCATAGTTACTAGGAGCACCATATAATAACGTAAACTTTTGAGCAGTACATTAAATTCCTGTACTTGGCTTAACTTTTTTGGACACGGACTGGAACTGACTTCAACTGATTTACACGGGTTGATTTTTCTCAAATTAGTAATTGTCTCACACCCTCTGAAGTATTCTAAGTTTAGGTATTAGTTTGCACACCTTTGATTTACTTTTCCGAAATTTCAATGACATACAAATTCCTTCCAATCCCTCCAAACCATTCCTCGTCCGTAATGTAAAGTTGAGTGTTAGAAACAAAAACAACCGCTTCCCGCTGACTGCTGTCCGACAAGTCTATCCGCTTGTGCTTCCCGCTGAAAAAGTCATCTCCCTCAAAATCGTAGAAGATCCAGATTTTCCCCGAACTGATCAAACATACCTTGCTGCCGTCGGGGCTGATATCGGCTGCAGTGATCCAGTGATTAAAAAGGTCGGTTTCGTCAGGGCCACTGGTTTGGAAACTACTGATCTTTTTAGCAATATAGTCACCGGGAGCGTCCGGAATACGATACAATTTGGTGGCCATTGGGAAGCTTCGGTGTTTAGAAAAAAGGTATAAGTGCCCGTCTTTCCAGATCATGGATTCGCAATCGAAATTCAGCTCAGATTTCGGAGGCGGGAAGGCCTGTTGATCCTCAAAGGAGAAGGTGATGATTTCTGCCTGGGTAAAATCTGCTTGTGACTGCTCCGGATTGGGAATTTTATAAATGGTTAGGTCCTTTCTTTGATTGTTATTGTTGCCAAAATCACCGATGTAGAAGTTCCCCTGATCATCCTGAGTCATATCCTCCCAGTCGCGATTCTTGGCATTGGCAATTTTCAGGGTACGGATCAGCTGTCCGGTGGTGTCGCAGAGATAGAGCTCGGCCTTGCCACCGCTGTCATTGAGTGTCCAGATGCGGTTGGGGCCGGTGATTTCCATGCCGGAGGATTCGTTCACGACCTTAGGAAGTTTGGTGAGGGTCCTTAGTTCCTGACCATTGAGAAAGAAACTACAAAACAAAAAGATGAAAAGGCTGATGGTTATATTCGGTGAAGGAATTTTCAGCCTGGCCTTCTTTAAGGATAGATTCATGTCTGGTTCGTTTTTTGGTAAACGTAGTTTGCATTAATAACTTACTGACCTTACGCAGCAAAGCGTAAAGTATCGCTGCGCTGCAGCTTTATTTGGGGCCCAATTTTCTGCCTACGGTTGGCACCGTAGGCTAGAAGCTGTCACCGCTTTTCGGTTGATATTGCTTCATCTGAAAGCCGCCTTGCGCATAGGCATCAAGATAAAAAAACGTAATATAAAAAAAGCTGTTTGGCAGCTTAATATAAAAATCGTAAGCTTAAAGCCAAACAGCAAAAAAATGATAATACAGACAATTAAAGAAAAAATTG
>JAUIKE010000378.1 GCA_030430845.1 Bacteroidia bacterium
CCATATACAAACGGGGTGAAGAGGATAGTGGCATTTATTACCAAGTGGTTTTAGGCGGATTTTTCTAAAACGAAGTTGACGACGATTATAGCATTATTTTTTTACTCTAAAAAACAAACATGGATTACCAAACTTTATTATCAGAAATAACCACTCGCGCCGCCAAGGCCGCTCCACTGGGAAACACCCTGAAATTTGATTTTAAAGATGGAGATGTTATTTTTCTCGACGGTTCAGGAGACGAGAATGCTGTATCTACAGAAGACAAAGAAGCCGACTGTACCATCAAGATCAGCAAAGAAAATCTCGGCAAATTAATGGACGGCTCTCTGAATCCAATGATGGCCTTTATGGGCGGCAAAGTGAAGGTAGATGGTGACCTGGGCGTAGCTATGAAGCTCCAGTCACTTGTATAAAATTTAAGTGCAATGTATATACTGTTGGTAACGATTCTGGCTGGGCTGTTTTTGGCGATGCTCTTTCTAAACATCTATTTCAGGGTGAAAGTAATGCGCACCTATCGCAAACTGGTGGAAAACCGGGTGCAGTTTGGAGCCAAACACCTTTTTAATAAGGCTAAAATGGAAGAGGAGATCTTTCCCAAATACCCTCACATGAAAGAAGAGATCGAGACCTTCAGCAGGCATATGCAATATTCCATCAAAATGGCCTCGGTGCTGATGTTGTTGATTACACTATTTGGGGCTGTTTTGATGTATTTTAGATGATAAGCATGCCGGTAAAGATCAATTCTATTTGCAACCTTAAAACTCTGCTATAATGAAAAAAAGGATTTATTCGTTTTCGTTTTTTCTATTCTTTTTTGTTTCCCTCCTCGCTCAACCAGCTCTGTATACCACTGAGATCGACAGCGCTATTATTTACCTATCGGATATGAAGGCCGGAAGTAAAGTCCCCGGCGTATCGATCACCGTCATGAAAAAAGGGGAGATCGTTTTCTCTGAAGGTCTGGGCTATGCCGATCTGGAGCAAAGCGTACCGGTTGATCCTTCCCGCACCAAATTCCGGGTGGGTAGTGTGTCGAAGCCAATGACTGCGGCTGCCCTTGCAAAATTGTATGAGGCCGGGAAAATAGACCTGGATGCTCCTATTCAGAAATATGTCCCTTCTTTCCCCAAAAAAGAACACGATATTACCTTGCGTCAACTAGCCGGGCATATTGCAGGTATCCGCCACTACAGAGGGAATGAATTCCTGAGTGCCAAAAATTATGAAACCGTTTTGGAAGGCCTGGATATCTTCAAGGAGGATCCGCTGCTTTTTAAGCCCGGAGAGAAATACTCCTATTCCAGCTACGCCTGGAACCTGATCAGCGCCGCAATAGAAGCAGCAGCCGAAGAAGAATTCCTGTCATACGTCGATCGCATCGTTTTTGACGAAATTGGGATGGAGCATACGGCCGCCGATCATGTGGATAGCCTGATCCCTAATCGTACCCGATATTACGCCCTAACTGCCGGCGGAGAAATCGTCAATGCTCCTTTTGTGGATAACTCCTACAAATGGGCCGGCGGAGGTTTTATTGCCACTACGGAAGACCTGGCCAAATTTGGACAGGCGCATCTCAAAGAAGGTTACCTGAAAAAAGCTACGCTTGAGCTGTGGCGTCGATCCCAGAAAACCAACGATGGGAAGCTGACTAACTACGGTATCGGTTGGCGCAGTGGCGAGTACAATGGGAAAAAATGGTTTGGGCATAGTGGAGGCTCCGTTGGAGGGATCACTCAATTGATCATTTATCCGGAGCAGGAAATCGTGGTGGCCGTACTTACGAACTCCAGCGATGTTAACTATCGCAATGTCCATCACCGGATCGCCCACTTATTTATGAACTAAATGTGAAGTTTTGAACCCAATTCTATTTCTGTCAGCTGCTGGCAGGGCCTAATTCATTTTTCTTTTTAGTTTTGCCATCTATTTATTTATTGAGCAGGAGAAAAGCGATCGCTTTTCTCCTGCTCAAACAACTTTTTCCTATGTTAAAAATCGGGCTTTTAGGAGTAGGACACCTCGGAAAGATCCATGCCAAATGTATTCAACTAGCCGACCAGATCTATGAATTGGTTGGGTTTTACGAAGTAGATGACCAGGCGGCGCAAAAGGCCATCGAAACGTACAATATCCGGCGCTTTACAGATCTGGATGAGTTGATCGATGCCGTTGATGTAGTAGATATTGTCACGCCAACCGTCACTCATTTTGACCTGGCTTCCAGAGTGATCAAAAAATCCAAACACGTTTTTATCGAAAAACCCATTACCCGGACGCCCGGGGAAGCGGAAGAGTTGTTGCGCCTAAGTAGTGAGTATGGAGTAAAAGTGCAGGTTGGGCATGTAGAGCGCTTTAATCCGGCGCTGCTGGCCTTGGAAGACATGACGCTCGATCCTATGTTTATAGAAGCTCATCGGCTGGCCGTTTTTAATCCCAGAGGGACGGATGTTTCCGTCGTTTTAGACCTGATGATCCATGACCTGGACATATTGTTGAGCATGGTCCGCTCTAAGCCGACGGAAGTACGGGCCAGTGGGGTAGCGGTGGTGAGCAATACGCCGGACATCGCCAATGTTCGGGTCGAATTTGAAAACGGCTGTGTGGCCAACCTGACGGCAAGCCGGATCTCCCTGAAACAGATGCGCAAGGTGCGGGTTTTCCAGCATGATGCTTATCTGAGTCTTGACTTTTTGGATAAAAAGGCGCAGGTGGTTCGCTTGTTTGAAAAAGATAGTGCTGCCCTTCCAAAAGGGGAGGCTTTTATGGAACTACCTACTCCGAAGGGCGAGAAATTGATTCACGTGAGCATGCCGGAGATCCAGCAGGTCAATGCCATTAAATTAGAGCTGGAAACCTTTGCCGAAAGTATAAAAACCAATACCCTGCCAAGGGTAAGTATTGAAGATGGATACCGGGCCTTAAAATTGGCCCACGAAATTGACCGGCAAATTGAAGAAAAGATGAGAGGTTTGTAAAACATGAGTCATGTGAATCAATTAGGGTGCCACCTACCGTCCCCAGCTAAAGCATGGGGCTATTGATGTATCGTTCCTACGGAACCTAACAAACAAATCGATAATCAGAAGGCCAGTCGACGCGAAAAAATAATGATTGATTTGGTTTTAATTGATTTTTTAAGACCTCATTTTAACCCTTGATTCGCATGACTCATGTTCACTTTAATCAAATACATGAAGGAAAGATTTTTGGATTCACCTAAATTTTTGTTTTGGATTGTCTTACTATCCTTACTTACCTCCTCTTGCGAGCTCATCAACCCGGAGGAAGACATCCCTTCCTATGTTTACATCGACCATTTCACATTGGTTACCAACTCGGGGATTCAGGGTTCGGCATCGACGAAGATTACCGAGGCCTGGCTGTTTTTGGACGGCGACTTTTTGGG
>JAUIKE010000175.1 GCA_030430845.1 Bacteroidia bacterium
ATAATATTCTTTTAGGAGGTTGTTTTAAGAAAAAAACGAAGTTTTTTTCTTAAAACAACCTCCTAAACAAAATTTTCGGGGGTGGGTAAAAACGAGGAACGAGTTTTTACACAACCCCCTAAAAAAATATTATTGGCTGTCCTAAAAAGGCCGTAGGTCTTTTGAGACAGCCTCTGAATAATAATTACTCTTTTTCCAGTTTTCCCAGCTTGGCTTTGGTGTCTGGATTGTCATTTATAGACAAAGCTTTCTTATAGTTTTTTATCGCCAGTTCTTTTTCTCCGGCCGCCTGATAATAATCGGCTAAGGAATCATAGACGTTGGCACTTTTCGGATAATATTCCGTATTCAACTTGAAAAGGCTGCCTGCTTTATCCATCATTTGCATTTGCATAAGCTGGTAGCCCATTTCATTGAGCGTTCTTTCTTCCGGTTTTACTTCGTATCCAAATTCCTGCGAAACCTTTTGATAGTGGTTCTTGATTTTGGCTACTACATCACGCTTGGGGTCCATGACATCCTGGGGCCCCATTTTCAATTCATAAAAAGGAAAGAAAAAGCGAAGGGCGTCATATTCCGAAATGAGCGGTACGGAGCCATGGGTATCCTTAGGATAATATTTGCTGGCATATTTTACATGAGGCGCTGCCTTTTCTTTTAAATAGTCGTCTAATTCAAAAATAGAACGGATGTGCCCGGTCATCGGATCTTCACTGTTTAAAGCTTCCTGAAGCTCCATACCTTCGTCCATGGTATTAGCGATGCCCAGGTAGAGGTATTTACCTTTGAATTTTTTATCCAATGGTGTTTTCTTAATTTCTTTGAGCAGCTGGTTATTACTCCACCACATGGATGGATCAATCGCAACATAGGAATTAAAAACATCCGTATGTTTCAGAAAAGCATTCATAACCGTTAATCCCCCAAAAGAATGACCGATCAACATCCTGTAGGGGGCTGTGGAATAATTGGCCTCAACATAAGGGATTAATTCCTCTTTGATAAAAGACATAAACTTTTCTCCTCCACCGGAGGCCTCGATCATCGCTTCATTGACAAATGGATGGCCTGCCGCTCCTTTGGTGGGCGTCAGGTCCCGGGTTCGGTTGGTATTTGGAATGGCAACCACGATCATCTTAGGAACGATGGTATTGCCATTGATGGTGCTCAATTGCCGGATCATGCCGGCCACCGAAAAGAAATGCCCATCTCCGTCCAGTAAATAAACAACAGGGTATTGCTGCTTTGTGTATAAACCTTCAGGGCCTTCCTGAGGTACATACACCCATATTTTTCGTTCTTCATCAAGAATCTTTGAATCAATTTTGACTACTTTTCCCAGCGAAACCTCCTCGCTGGATTGAGCGAAGGTGAAAAAAGCGGTAGTGATGAATAGAATGGAAAGAAATAACTTTTTCATTTGAGTGAGTTTTGATGTTTTTCAATGGAAGATTGAGTTTAAATATAAGTTTTTCCATCGGACTGCCTGTAACCCCTTTTCCTTTTTTCTCGTCCAAGCCTTCCACAACCAAGCGTTTCCGACAGTTATAACATTCAATTGTGAGCTATATCGCAACTTGTTTCAATTAGAAAGACGGACGATTGCGGAGTGGCTGGAGAATTCCTTCTCAGGTTAGTCGAACTCATCCCGGCATTGATCTAAAATCAAAAGCATAAATTCTTTGCCCCTGCATAAGTTTCTTAACTTGATCTTAACTTTTTACCGATGCACTATGAATATTTCAATACAAGGGCTCAATAAGATCTATCCAAACGGCCATCAGGCCTTAACCGATGTGAACCTGGACATACATGAAGGTATGTTCGGTCTGCTTGGCCCGAACGGAGCCGGCAAATCTAGTTTGATGCGTATCCTGGTTACGCTGATGAAGCCCAGTAGTGGCGAAATATTGGTGAATGGAAAGAACGCTGCACACAACAGGGGATATGTACGAGGCATGCTTGGCTATCTGCCTCAGGACTTCAGTTTTTTTTCCAACTTAAAAACCTATGAATTTTTAGACTACGCAGCCCGGCTGGCCGGAATGAGAAGTAAACGCAGGAGAAGCCAGGCAGTAGATGAAATGCTGGAGTCCGTTGGCTTGTTTGACGTGCGCAGCCGCAAAGCCGGTAAATTATCCGGAGGTATGAAGCGGCGCCTGGGCATCGCCCAGGCCCTGATCAATGACCCTCAAATCATCATTGTGGATGAACCGACCACCGGCCTGGACCCCGAGGAGCGGATCCGCTTTCGTAACCTCCTGGCACGCCTGAGCTCGAAAGATGTAATCATTATTTTGTCTACCCATATCGTAGCGGATATATCAAGTACCTGCGAACACATGGCTCTGCTCAACAGGGGAGAGGTGGCCTTCACAGGTTCTCCGGAAGAGCTGCTAAGGCAGGCCCAAGGGCACGTCTGGACCATTAATGTAACAGAAAAGGAATATGTGGAGGTTAACCAAAAGTTTCAGGTAGTCGCTACGGTCATGATGAAAGACGGATGGAAGGTAACCGTAGTCGGTGATGAAGTAAAAGGCTACGATGCCCAGATGATTCAACCCAACCTGGAGCATGCCTATGTCTATTTTGTCGAACATACCTTGAAAAAAACTAACCTCTGATGTTCTATACCTTCCGAACCATATCAAAGTATGAAAGAAAGATCCTGCTGAGGAGTTGGTTTTTCCGCATCTTCTCAGGGCTTACCCTTTTCATCATCTTCGCTTTTAATATGGGGGAGATCTCTGAGGTAGGAGATATGCGGTGGGCATACCGGGCTGTTCCTTCTAATATTCCGTACGTCAGCTTGTTTATTTTGAACATCGCTCAAGCGATCATTGCCGTTTTTTTATCCTCTGAATTTGTAAAAAGGGATCGCAAACAAGACACCGCCGAGGTGATCTACGCCCGATCCATGAGCAATACAACTTATCTGCTGGGAAAGGTTTGGAGTATCCTATCTGTCTTCTTACTGATCAATATAGTTGTGCTGAGTATGTCCCTTATTTTTAACCTGCTCGCTCAAAACGCCACTGTCGATTGGCAGGCCTTTATTTATTATCCGCTGCTCATATCGCTGCCAACCCTACTTTTTATTATCGGCCTTTCGATTTTGCTTATGAGCCTGATTCGCAATCAGGCCCTGACATTCGTATTATTACTGGGCTATATCTTATCCAGTCTGATCTATATCAAAAGCAGTTACAGTTATCTGTTTGATTACATGGCTTTTTATCTGCCTTTGTTCCGTTCTGATATCGCCGGTTTTACCGATTGGCCGATGATCTTACGTTTGCGGTCGATGTACGCCTGCCTGGGTATTGGGTTCATGTTCTTTGCAGGTTTAATGATTAAGCGCTTACCTCAATCCAGGCTTATGAATGCCCTGTCCGTATTATTGGCATTGGGCTTTACCGGCTTTGGTTTGTTCTTGGGGTACCAACACTTGAAAGCGTATCGGGCAGAACTGGAACTGCCCGGGCAAATGATCGCTCTGAATAATGAGTATGTAGGGCATGCCCGTATGGACATCAATGTACATGAAATTGTTTTCAAACAAGGAACACATTCTTTTGAAGCCACCTCTGGTATTAGAGGAACTTTGGAAAAAAACAGTGATAATATTGTTTTTAATCTCAACCCTGGCCTTGAAGTACAAAAGGTCACCTCTCAGGGCCGTGAACTTTCTTTCGATCGTCAACTGCATCTGCTATTCATACAACTGGATAGCCTGGCACCGGCCGGAACGGAATTGGAATTGCTCATTGAATATGGCGGAACCATTGACGAAGATGCCTGCTTTATTGATGTGGACCCTGAACTGAAATACCAAAAACCGGATAATTTACTATTTGACTTAGGCCGAAGGTATGCTTTTGTCGGCCCGGAATTTCTTTTACTAACACCCGAAGCTCACTGGTACCCGCAGCCAGGCGTGAGTTACAGCAATGTAAGCCCCTTTTGGTATCGAAAAGACTTTATCCATTTTCAGCTAAAAATAGAGACCCTGCCCAATATGAAACCCATTGCTCATGGGGAGGCTAAAGAATTAGATGAGCGTACGTTCCTTTTTGATTGGGATTATGCCCTGCCTCAAGTGTCTTTATCCATCGGCCGCTATCAAAAGAGCAGTATGCAGACGGATAGCCTCGAGTTTTCGGTATACCATATCGCCGGGCATGATTACTTTAAAACGGCTTTTCCGGACATAAGAGATACGCTATCATTCATTTTTCGGGAAAAACTTGGCGATTTTGAACGACGTACGGGCCTCAAATATCCATTCAGGGAATTTGCCATAGTCGAAGTGCCTGGGCAATTTAAGTCATACGATCGGACATGGACTTCTGCTCATGAGACCAATCAACCGGGTATGGTATATATGCCTGAAAAAGGCATGTACACGAGAAATTTGGACTTTGAAGGCTCAGTGCATCGCCGGAAGCGATGGTCTCGCAACCGCAACCGTGCGCCGGAGGAATTACAAATGCAGGTGCTCAACAACTTTTTATCCGAATTCTTCAGGTTTAAAAATGTAGAAACGTCCGGCAACGGCGGACAATCGGTCGTCGAGGAGAGCATTAATCCTTATTATCTGTTTGCGCAGATGTATGAGATGTGCAACAATCTGGATTCCAGGCAGTGGCCCGTTTTGAACCGGGTATTTGAATCTTACCTAAGAAAGGAGAATAACAGTGGTTCGGACTGGGTCAGGCGATCCAGCGGTAGTACCCAAAATGAGCTGGCCAATATGGTTTTACAGGAAAAATCATTCGCCGAAATTCTCACCCTCAGTGAAAATAGAGAGTTGATTGATAACGTCATCGAATTAAAGGGCGAAACGCTGTTTTCCCTAATGCAGGTAAAAGCGAGTACAGACCGCTTTCGGGATTACATCACAGAGCTGCTGCAGCAACATCGTTTTTCCAACTTGTCCTTTGAAAACTTTGAGGGCTACCTGAACGAAGAATTTAATATAGACTTGACAAGACATATGAACCAGTGGTTCAACGAAACCAATATGCCGCGCTATCTCATCAGCACGCCTATTGCCGAGCTAGTCGTTTCTAACAACCGGGAAATGACACGGGTACGCTTCAAAGTAGCCAATTACGGCAGTGCGGAAGGAGTCATTAAATCTGTTATTCTTACAGAAGAGCCTATTGACAAACTGCTGTTTCTGGAACCCGGGCAAACCAAGGAGGTTCATTACTTATCGATCGCCAAACCTTCCGGGATTCGTTTTAACACGCTTACCTCAGGGAATTTGCCGAACCAGATCGAATACGCTTTCGAGCAGATCAATGAAACATCGATTATCAATGCCGAAGAAAAAGAAATGATCATTGACAATCCTTTTCTTTCTACGAATAGCCGGGAAATTATTGTGGATAATGAAAGTGCCGGCTTTGAATTCACACACTTTGAAGAGGTCAGCCGCTTGAGGAGGTGGTTGAATACCAGCGAAGAAAACGATTTTAAATACAAGGGAACCCGGGTATGGCGCCCGCCTTTGAACTGGACGGCCACTACGGATGATCATTTTTTCGGAGAGTTCGTGAGGTCAGCCTATTATATCAAATCAGGGGACGGCTCCAAAGCAGCTAATTGGAGAATACCCGTCATCGAGCCTGGAAGATATGAGGTATTCTATCATGTTTTCAAAGACCCTTCTTTTAGCTGGGATCGGAATCAAAGGGGGAGCTATCAGTTTGATATTCCTCATGAAAACGGATCGGAACGCGTCGCTATTGAAATAAAGCAGGATTCACCGGGTGGCTGGACTCCTTTGGGCGATTATGAGTTTGCCGCCGATACCATTACTATTTCTTTGAGCAATGAGTCCCGTTTGCGGGCTATTTTCGCCGATGCAGTCAAGTTGGTAAGAATGGACTAAAATAAACGTCTGATTATGAAGCAATTCGAAACACTCAATTTTAAAGCGGGCCTTATTCAGCCTACCCTGATCATCAGTATACTGCTGATCCCCTTTATAGGCTTTGCTCAGCAAATGCTAACGCTGCCAATAGCGCTGGAAATAGCGGAGAGGGGAAGCCCTTCCATTCAGCAGGCGCTCTTAAATATAGAGCAGACCCAGTATAGCCTGAAGGCCGAACGGGCCTCCCTGAAATCGCAATTCTCCTTGACACTGGATCCGTTCAACTTCAGTAATAACCGGACGTTTGATAACCAGTTTTCACAATGGTTTACCAACACCAATACCTTTTCTTCCGGTACTTTCCGGGTAGAACAGCCCATTTTGAGCACGGACGGAACGGTTGCCCTGATCAATACTTTTAGCTGGCGGAATAACAAAACCGAGATCGCCGGCTTTGGGGAAAACTCAAACAAGGCTTTTTACAATAACCTGTATTTATCCATTAACCAACCCCTTTTTACGTACAACCGCCGACAGATGCAGCTGGATGAGCTTCAACTGGACTATGAAAATACCAGCCTGGACTATGCCATCCGGCGTTTATCGCTCGAGCAGACCATCACCTCACAATTTTTTGACGTTTACCTGGCCCAGCTGAACCTGGATATTGCCCGCGAAGAGTTGGAAAACACTTCGAAAAACTTCGAGATCGTCAAAAACAAGGTAGAGGCCGGCCTTTTAGCTCAGGAAGAATTATACCAGGCCGAACTGAACTATGCGAATGCACAGCTTTCTGTGCAAGACAATGAGCTGTCGTTGGCCAATGCCGAAGAAACCTTCAAAAGGGAGATCGGCATGAACCTGGATGAGAACATAGAGTTGTCTACTGATCTGGAGGTGACTCCCGTAGAAGTGGACCTGGAAAAGGCCATCGAATATGCCTTAAAATCCCGGATGGAGCTTCGACAGCGGCAAATCAATATCGAAAAAGCCTTTTTTAACCTGGAGCGAACGAGAGCCAGTAATGAATTCAGGGCGGATCTGCAGCTCACCCTGGGGATCTTTGGAGATGATGAGCAGCTGAGCCGGATCTACCGAACCCCAACTCGGAACCCCAGTGTAGGGGTGTCCGTGAATATTCCGATTTGGGATTGGGGGGCTCGCAATGCTCGGGTACAGGCCCAGGAAGTGTCGCTTCGCTCTCAAAGGCTCAACTTAAGTGAAGATCAAAAGCAGATCCGGATGGATGTACGCCGGGCCTTTAGAAGCATACAAACGCAAATGCCTCGTATTGAGATCGCCCGAAAAAATGTAGAGAATGCTGAGCGGACCTACGAGATCAACCTGGAGCGTTATGTCAACGGTGATTTGACGGGTATAGACCTGAACCAGTTTCAAAACCAGCTATCGACAAAAAAGATTGAATATGCCCGCGCATTGATCAATTATAAAACGCAATTATTAGAATTGAAAATATTGACCTTATACGATTGGGAAAAAAAGGAGCCGGTATCCATTAGCCTTCCATTCGATCAATAATTAAAAAATGATGCTCGTGAAAAAACAATATTATATACTCCTCGCTGCTTTATTTTTTCTCTTTGCCTGTGATCAGGCCGAAGAGGAAAGCCCCGAAATCGATATTTCTGCTCCCGTGTCAGTCTTGCAGTTGGAGCCGACTTCCTTGTCCAGGTATACGATTGCGACCGGTAATGCCCTGGCCGAAGAGAAAATAGAGGTTAAAGCGGATATCGGCGGGAAATACATCCTACAAAATCATCCCAGTTATAAACGCCCTTTCCGCTTAGGTGATGCGGTGAAGGAAGGGCAGGCCTTTGTCAAGATTGAAGACAAGGAGTACGTCAACGGGATTGCTTTGGAATCTAAAAAAATGAATCTGGAGTTGGCCCAGCAGGAATATGAAAAACAAAAATCGGTCTACGATAAAGGAGGGGTCACGCTTCGTGAATTGCGCAATTCAGAATTGCAAATGAAGCAAGCAGAAGACGAATTGGAGAATGCTGAGATCAGACTTGAAAAGATGAAGGTAAATGTTCCCATCTCAGGCGTTATTGTGGACCTGCCTCATTATACCCCCAACAGTACCATTCAACAGGGGAATTCACTGGCTACCATTATGAACTATTCACGTATGTATGTGGATGTAAATTTACCCGAAACTACCCTGACGGAAGTAAAAAAAGGCCAAAGAGTAGAAATCACCAATTACAACCTGCCTAACGATACCTTAGTAGGAAGCATTTCGGAAATCTCACCCGCTATTGACGTGAGTACAAGGACTTACCTGGCCAAAGTACGGTTTAACAACCCTCGCTTGCTGATCCGCCCGGGGATGTTCGTCAAGATCCTCATCAAGGTCGACCAGAAAAGAGATATTCTTACGATACCCAAAGAAGTGATCATTTCGGATCAGCGGGGCAAGCGGGTGTTCGTCGTGGAGGAAAATACAGCTGTAGAGCGTATTATTGAAACCGGTTTGGAAAATGAGGATATGGTGGAAGTGGTGAGTGGATTGGACAATAACGAACGATTGGTCATAAAAGGCTTTGAAACGCTCCGGGATAAGTCAAAAGTGAAAGTGTTAAGATGAAAAAACTGATTCAATTTGCTGTAAACTACCCGGTCACCGTTCTAATGGCCATTCTGGGTATTGGAATATTGGGCTACATTTCCTACTCGCGTCTGGGAGTAGACTTGTTCCCCGATCTGAATGCCCCGCGGCTTTTCGTGGATATTCAAGCCGGTGAAAAATCTCCGGAAGAGATTGAGAAACAGTATATAGAAGAAATCGAAGCTCTGGCCATGCGGCAGCAGGGGGCCTCACAGGTTTCTTCTCTGATTCGTATCGGCTCTGCTCAGCTAACCGTGGAGTACAGCTGGGAAAAGGACATGGATGAGGCATTTCTCGATCTGCAAAAAGCCCTGAATGACTTCAATCAACAGGCGGCACTGGACCGTGTCAGCGTTACGCAGTTCGACCCCAACAGTGCCCCCATTATGCAGATCGGTTTGAGCCATTCTTCCATAGAAGATTTGAATGAACTGCGTAAGGTGGCTGAAAACTACGTCCGAAATGAATTAGTTCGCCTGGAAGGCGTCGCTCAGGTAGCTTTATCCGGGCAGCAGGAGCAGGAAATCATTATTCAACTCGAGCCTCATAAGCTGGAAGCTTATGAGCTCAGCATGGATGATATTACCCGGAAGATCCAAAGCTTTAACCAAAACGTTTCTGGTGGTCGGGTACAGGAATTAGGATTGCAGTATACGGTAAAGGGGGTGGGGATGCTGGAAACCGAGGCAGATTTTGATAACCTGATCATAGGATACAAACAAAATACTCCTCAGGAAACAAGCACAACCCAGTCTACTGCGTCGGAAGCTGCTGCTGGTACCGATCCGAATCGTGCACCTATCTTTTTGCAGGATGTAGCCGTCACGAGTTTCACCAAAAAGGATCCCGGCAACATCGTTCGGATGAACGGCCGGCGCTGTATCGGTTTGTCCGTGTATAAAGAAAATCAGTTTAATACGGTGAAGGCGGTAGAAGAGGTAACAGAACGACTGACTCTTATTCAGGAAGCCTTACCCGGATATCAATTCGAGCTCATTTCCAATCAAGGGGTCTTTATCCAAAATGCTGTTTCGGAAGTACAGGAAACCGCCCTGATCGGAATCGCCCTGGCCGTAGTGATCCTCTTTTTCTTTTTACATCGCTTCGGTACTACATTGATCATTAGCATTGCGATTCCTATTTCTATTGTGGCCACCTTTACCTTAATGTATTTTAACGGACTCACAATCAATATTATGACTCTGGGGGGCTTAGCCCTTGGAGCCGGTATGCTGGTAGATAATGCCATTGTGGTATTGGAAAATATTTTCAGAAACCATGAGTCCGGTGCAGACCCCAAAACGGCGGTGGTAAAAGGGACGGCTGAAGTGGGCGGGGCCATTACTGCCTCTACGCTGACGACCATTATCGTGTTCCTGCCGGTCATCTATCTACAGGATGCTGCCGGTGAATTGTTCAAAGACCAGGCCTGGACAGTAGCTTTTTCACTCTTGTCCTCTCTTTTTGTGGCCCTTTTTGTGATACCTATGATGTATCATCGTTTTTATCGAAAAAGAAGCCTGCCTGCCCAATCGAGGTCTTTAAAGTTTACCGGATATGGTCGATTTTTAAAAGGTTTGTTAAAATGGAGGTGGCCCGTCATTTTATTGGCAGGCCTGATGGTGGCCGGAGCAGTTTGGGTTTACCCTTCTATCGGAACCGAATTTATGCCCAATGCTGCCGGTAAGAAATTTCAGATAGAAGTGCAAATGCCGGAGGGGACCATCCTCGACCGGACTGCCTCCACAGTAGCTAATTTGGAAGACTTGATCCGGGATGCTTTGAAAGAGGATGTGAAATTTATTTATAGCCACATCGGACCGCAAACTGATTTGACAGGGGCCCAATCAGATGTATTTCAGGGAACACATACCGCACGTATGGAGGTCGCTTTGGTGGATAGTACTCGTTTGGGGGTACAAAAAGTAATTGCTGCCCTGGATAAAGCTACGGAAGGCATACCGGGAGTCAAGCTTACTTTTTCCCCTGAAATGTCTTCTCTAAATAGTATTCTACGGGTGGAAAAAACGCCCTTAGTGGTAGAAATAAAAGGGGTAGAGCTCGAGACTATTGAAGGCTTAACCTTAGAGGCCAGAGATAAAATGCTGGCGCTTCCTGATCTGTTGAATGTACAAACTACCGTTGAAGAGGGCGCTCCGGAAGTCGAAATACTCTTCGATCGCTTCAAATTAGGGCTTTATAACCTCGATATGAACAGTGTGATCACTCAGATTCAGGATCAACTGAAAGGGAAAACGGCTGGTAAGCTAGAGCAGTCCGGTGAGATGGTTGATATCAATCTGTTGATGCCCGAACAGGGCCTTAGCGGCTTTGAAGAAATTACCATTAAGGGAGGCGACAAGGTATACCGCCTCAGAGAAATTGCTACTTTAAATATATCCAGCTCTCCTCGCGAAATTCATCGCCGCAACCAAAATCGCATCGGCAAAATATATGCTCAAACCGATGATCATACTCCTTTAGAGTTTGTGGCCAATCAAATCCGGGAGGAAGTGAAATCGGTTGATCTGCCGGCCAACTATTCAATCAACGTAATTGGGGATGAGGCACGGAGGCAAGAGTCATTGCAAAGTTTGTCCTTTGCCTTGCTCCTTTCGATTATCCTGGTTTACATGGTGATGGCGTCCCAGTTTGAATCTCTGATCCACCCGTTTACCATTTTATTGACGATTCCGCTGGCTGTGGTAGGGACCATCGCGACCTTCTACTGGCTCCAAACACCGCTCAACATCATGGCCATCATCGGTGTGATTATGCTGGTCGGGATAGCAGTGAACGATGCGATCATCCTGGTGGACCGGATCAATCAACTTAAGCGAAACGGTCTGAACAGGGCAGATGCCATTGCCCAGGCCGGGCAGCAGCGCATCCGCCCGATCCTGATGACGAGCTTGACCACCGTCCTGGCCCTTCTCCCCTTAACATTCGGTTTCGGGGAGAGTGCCTCGCTTCGTGCACCTATGGCCTGGGCTGTGATCGGCGGTTTGGTGACCTCAACTTTGTTGACGCTGGTGGTGATTCCGTGTGTGTATGCTGTATTGGATTGGGGTGGAAGGAGAAGGGAGGAGTCGGAGATTGTGTAAGGGGGAAATCAATAGCAATAGCAATAGCAATAGCAATAGCAATAGCAATATCAATAGCAATATCAATAGCAATAGCAATATCAATATCAATAGCAATAGCAATATCAACGTCAATAACAATAACAATGGAAAGAGCAGGATTGAGAGAAATTGAAATTGCCATTGCGATTGAGATTGACATTGAAGAATGTCATAGAAAGAGCAGAAATTGAAAAAATCTAAACAACTATGGAAAAACTATATGACTACGAAGATCGCCTCGTACGCTTTGCTGGGGAGGTGGTGTTTTTTAGTGGAACTATACCTCAAAATTATGAAGGGAAATATTACAGTAATCAATTAGTGAGATCATCTGGGAGTGGAGCACTGAACTACGGTGAAGCCCAAGGAACAGTAACGAATAAAGATTTTGTGAATAAAATGAGTCTGGTGGTTAAGGAGCTAAAAGAATCCAGATGTACACTGAAAATATTAAGATATACAGGAGTTGGATTAGAAGAAAAAGGAGAATGGCTTTTAGCAGAGTGTGAAGAACTAATAGCCATTGGAGCCAAAATGATAAACAATAAACGAACTTGATATCGATCAATTTACATGAAAACCCTCATCCATAAAAAAGTAACGATCTGCATGGTCTTCATAGGCCTGACCCTGCTGGGGTACATATCCTACCAGCAGCTGCCGGTGGAGCTATTGCCCAATGCAGAACTACCCATGCTATTCGTACGGGTCGGAGCGGCCACGCAGGTCAGCCCGGAGTACCTCGAGCAGCAGGGCGTGATTCCGGTGGAGGGCGTCATCGGTACTTTGGAAGGTGTAGAAAAAATAGATACTCGGATCAACGGGAGCCAGGCATCCATCCAGATCAGTTTTGAGCAAGGCGTTCGGGTTAAGTATGCCTTCCTAAAGCTACAGCAAAAACTGGATGCCGTGAAAAGCCAGCTGCCGGAGGACCTGTTCGTTATGGCCGCTAAGATCGACCTTCAACAACTGTCGAATATGTTCCTGGAACTACAGATCCGGGGCAGTGGAGGGACAGATCGTCTTCGCACCATTACCGAAAATGAGATTAGCCCGGCCCTGGAGAACCTGGACGGTATCGCATCGGTCAATACTTTTGGAGGCCGACAGCAGAACCTGGAGATCCTTTTGGATAAAGAAGCCTGCGAACCCTATGATATCACTCCAGAGAAAGTCAGATCTTCCCTTACTCAAAATGCCGGCAGCCGAACACTGGCCGGATTCATCTACGAGGGGAGCCGCAAGTATCACATCAGAACAGCCTCTGAATATACAGATGTAAAAGACATTGAGAATATTGTAGTGGCTCCGGGCCCCATCTTGCTTAGGGATGTGGCCAAGGTTTCTTTTGGCGTTGACCAGGAAACGAGCATTAGCCGGGTGAATGGGAAAGATGCCATATCCGTAACGGCCACCAAAGCATCCCAGGCCAATATCATCGACCTGTCGCACCGATGCCTGGAAATGATCGATGAACTGAATGAGCAACTACGCCCCAAAGACGTTCAGATCGTGGTGCAGCGCAACCTGGCCGACACTATGGAGGCTAATATCCAGCAGATCATTAACCTGGCCCTCATTGGGGGTTTGCTGGCCGTATTTGTCTTATGGATATTTCTGAAGGACTTACGTTTGATTTCCGTGATCACCTTGTCCATTCCGATTTCAGTTTTTACCGCCTTTAACCTTTTTTATGGCGCCGGGATCAGTATCAATAGTTTAACCTTGGTGGGGATGGCCCTGGCCGTAGGTATGCTCCTTGATAACAGCATTGTGGTGTTGGAGAATATTTATCGTTTGGCCAATACCCGACTGAGCAAAGATGAAGCGGTAATCAAAGGAGTAGGAGGCGTTGCTAAGGCAATCATCGCTGCCACCTTGACAACAGCCACAGTATTTGTTCCCTTTTTGTTTTTTGGCGATTATATGATCGCTCTGATCGGGAAGCATATTGGGGTGTCGATCATTTCGACCCTGATGATGTCTCTTTTGGTGGCGCTGTTGTTAATTCCGGTTCTTGCTGCCTTGGTATTAGGCCTTTATTCCAAAAGAGGCAATATTTCTTTTGGAAAAAACAGAGTGAGGGGGCGCGTGGAAAGTCTTTATCTGGTTTTTTTAAAAAGTAGTTTGCGTAACCCCTCCCGGGTGATCATTGGGGGCTTACTGTTATTTTTTATTACCACATTCGCCGTTTTGGCTGTAAATATCAATGCCCTGGAAGAGGTAGAGTCAGATCAGATCGATGTGTTTGTGACCATGCCCAAAGGAAGTACATTGAACAATACGGATAAAGTCGTTAGTGAAATAGAAGCTAAAATAGAGGAGGTTGCAGAGAAGGAAGATGTCAATAGCCGCATACGGGAAGAAGATGCGGTGGTGAGTATTAAGTTGAAGGAAAATTTTGAAGAAATCGACCAACGCTCTTTTTACGATATAAAGGCGGAGATTGAACGCCTGACAAGAAATATCGGTGATGCCAGGATTAGTCTGTCAGAAACAAGCTCCGGAGAAGGAGGATCGGGCGGTGGCGGCGGCGGCATGGGCGATTTCGGGCAGTTGCTCGGCTTTGGGAATAATCAGGAGAAGGTGATCGTCAAAGGTGAGGATTACGATCTGCTTCAAAGAGTGGCGCAAGACTTGCTGTATTATATCCAAAACCTGGAAGATACCCGGAATACTAATCTGAGCACCCGAGGAAATCGTCCGGAGGTATTACTGGCTTTTGACCCTCTAACCCTGGCCAGAAAAAATATCACTCCCGAAAATATTGCCCTTGCCCTGCGGGATTTCGGTCAGGAAGCCCCGGCAGATACCAAATTTCAATACGGCAATGAGGAGTTCAATATCATCATTAGAGAAAGCGATAACCAGCAGGCGGATTATCAGCCAAAAACACTGACAGACCTGAGAAAACTGGAAGTGGCCGACCAGGAAGGTGGGCTGCACGAGTTGAACACCTTTTCGTCCATTCGCACCGGAGAAAGCACCGATGATATTCAGCGCATCAATCAGCAAAAACAAATCGAGATCCTGTACAGTCCCTCCCGGCGTGCTATGCAGTCAAAAGAATTGCTGGAGACTTACCGGGCAAGTATTAAGACCTTAATTGCGAATTACCCCGCTCCGGCCGGAATCGCGATAGAGTGGTCCGGCACACAAGAGCAAATCCTGGACTTCCGGGCCCTGGCAGGAGCAGCCATTCTTCTGATATTCATTATCCTTGCTTCTG
The DNA here is from genome assembly GCA_030430845.1 of Bacteroidia bacterium. Taxonomy (GTDB): domain Bacteria; phylum Bacteroidota; class Bacteroidia; order Chitinophagales; family Saprospiraceae; genus JANQPA01. The sequence continues at coordinate 14,868 of JAUIKE010000175.1, forward strand.
TATTTGAATCTTTGTCCGCTCCCTTTGTACTGGTGTTTTCCATCCCGCTGGCAGCTACCGGAGCCCTACTGGGCTTATTCATTACCGGAAACAGCCTGTTTAATGCTAATACCCTGACCGGCTTTTTGATCCTGCTGGGGGTTATTGTGAATAACGGCATCATAATGATCGATTATGTCAATGCGCTGAGAAGGAAAGGCTATCGCAAAACGAGGGCACTGATCACAGCCGGCCTGCACCGCTTGCGCCCCATTTTAATCACTGCCATTACGACCATTGTAGCGATGTTCCCGCTGGCTTTGGGGACGGCCGAGTACGTTAGTCTGATCGGGGCACCTTTCGCCATTACCGTAATCGGTGGTCTGGCGCTGGGAACCGTGCTGACGCTGATCGTGATCCCCACGGTATACCTGGGCTTGGAAAACTCCATTCAATGGTTCAGCAAGTTGCCTTGGTGGGCAAAAGTGCTCAACATTGGATTGTTCATTGCCGGTTTTGTTTTGGTTTACTTTAGGGTGAGCAATTTGTTGTGGCAAATCGCTGATATTCTTTTATTGTTGTTTTTACTACCCGCCATTACCTATTTTATTCAATCCAGTTTGAAAAAGGCCCAGGCAGAGTTGATCCCGGCGGATGAAGCCCTACACATCAAAATACAAAAGCTCGTAAAGGTTTATAACCGGCCTGGCCGATTTGCCAGGGAATGGTCGGGCAGCCAAAGCACCGCAGAATTTGTAGAGCAAAGGGAGCGCATTCCCTGGGGGCGCTTTTTGAGGGACCTTATTTGGCAGCTTCCCTTACTGGTATTTATGAACTGGTTTACCTTTTCCTATCTCAGGTCTGGTTTTTGGATGACCTTAATGGCAATAGGCATTTATTTTCTATTGTTGGAGATCTGGCAGCCGATCGGCAGGACCCTCAAATCCAGACAGAGCCGGTGGCTAAAAAGAATAGCCAATTTGATCGGTAATCTGGTTCTTTGGCTGGGCCCCCTTATTCTGGTCATGCAATTAAATGCGAAATGGGAATCTATGGGATATGCCTTATTTGTCGGCATTGTATGGTATCTGATACTGATCATTGTACAGTCATCCGCCTATTTGCATAGAAGACAGTTGAAAATTGAACGGATCAAGGGCCGGCTACGGCGCTTTTACTACCGCTTGATCGTGAATATCCCTTTAATAGGAAAGCGTCGGATTCCTTTCAGGGCCCTGAACGGCATTTCTTTGGAGATCGGCCCCGGGATGTATGGATTACTGGGACCAAATGGTGCCGGCAAATCGACACTCATGCGCACCATTAGCGGTATCTTTGATCAGAGCTACGGGAAAATTTGGATCAACGGTATCGATACGCAGGAGAAACGCGAAGAATTACAAGGCCTGATCGGTTATCTGCCTCAGGCCTTCGGTAGCTACGAAAATATGTCAGCCTGGACTTATCTGGATTATCAGGCTATTCTAAAAGGCCTGACGGACAACAAAATCCGAAAAGAACGCCTTGAATACGTGCTGGAATCGGTTAATATGCTGGACCGAAAGGATGAAAAGATCGGCTCCTTTTCCGGAGGGATGAAACAGCGCATTGGTATTGCTCAGATCCTGCTTCACCTGCCGCGTATTTTGGTCGTAGATGAGCCTACTGCGGGATTGGACCCTCGTGAGCGGATTCGCTTCAGGAATTTATTAGTTCAGTTGAGCCGCGAACGGATTGTCATATTTTCAACTCACATCATTGAGGACATCGCCAGTTCCTGCAATCAATTAGCAGTGATCGACAAAGGTAATTTGAAGTATCAAGGTTCACCGCAGGATATGGTGCAGCTGGCTCAGGGTCTGGTTTGGGAGTATGTCATTCCCGCCTCCGAATTTGACCAGGCGGAAGCCGGGGCCTTAGTGGTCAATCACCTTCGCGAAGGAAGTCAGATAAGGGTACGCTGTATTGCGGCTGAAAAACCATTTAAAGAGGCAGTAGCGGTGGAGCCCGTGCTGGAAGATGCCTATTTGTGTTTACTGAAAAATATCCATAAATAATGCTGAACGCTATCACACTGACCGGCCGAATTATTCGATACAATCTGAAGATCATCTTTGCAGGGCGTTTTATTTGGTTCGTATTGGCTGCCCTGGCCTTTTATATCTTTTTTATGATTATCAGCGTTGTGGAAAACCTCGACTTAGGCATTGGGGTGCTGTATAATCAAACTTTTCTTCCGGGCATCCTGCTGATATTTTATCCCACAGTTTTCGGTATTCAGCGAGATGAGGATGCCCGTATGCTGGAAACCTTATTCGGGATACCGGATTATCGCTACAAAGTATGGTTGGTCCGGATCCTGCTGATCTTCGCTTTGGTGTTTGTGCTTCTCATCGCTTTTGCAGGCCTGGGTGCTTACCTTTTATATCCTGTTGACCCCATAACATTGGCCGCTCAATTACTTTTTCCTATTTGTTTTTTAGGTAGTTTGGCCTTCCTGGTTTCTACCTGGATAAAAAACGGCAATGCAACGGCTGTGGTGATGGTTCTGATCGGTTTTACGCTAACCATCTTTGGAGATATTCTGGAAGATACCTACTGGAATGTATTCTTAAACCCTTTTGATACACCCAGAGATTTTAGCGAGATCGCCTGGCAACAGGTGGTTTGGAAAAACCGGGTTTTTCTGAGTGTAGGGACCGTGGTTTTTATTTTGGCCGCCCTTATCAATTTGCAAAGGCGAGAGCGTTTTGTTTAACAACAAAACGAGCTTATATTGACCTTTTCCCAGAACAGGCAACTAAATTGTAAAAAGGCCCTGAACATAGACCCGTAAATAGGAACTTTTAAACTTCAATATTTGGAGCTATATGCAGAACCTCTTTACAAAAAATTATTAGTTTAACAGCCAAAAGATCATGGAACGACCCAATACCTTTTTTCCCCTGATAATACTTTTATGCCTTTCTTTTCAATTTTCTCTTGCCCAGGTTCAGATCGGAACAGATATAGATGGGAATGACTTTCTCGATTTCTTTGGAGGTACCCTCGCTTTATCAGATGATGGCAATCGTTTGATCGTAGGAGCTTTAGCTAATACCGTAAATGGGGCGGATGCAGGATTGGTACAAGTTTATGATTGGACGGGGGCAGATTGGACCCAGTTAGGAGGAGATTTTTTAGGAGAAACCTCCGGTTATGAATTGGGGGCCTCCCTGGCGATTTCAGGTGATGGTTCCCGAATAGCAATGGGTGGTCCGGGTAGGTTAGGAGAGCTTGGTTTTGCCGGGAAAGTATATGTTTATGAATGGATGAACGGTAACTGGATTCAACTAGGTACCGGCCTGGACGGCTCCGTAAATGGTGAACTATTCGGACGATCTGTCAGCCTGTCCTCAGATGGTAACGTACTGGCTATCGGTTCTCCTTTGAACAGCAATGTGGCGAATTCAGGTGGCCTAGTCCAGGTGTATGAATGGAATGGATCAAGTTGGTTACAGAAGGGAGCAGATTTTAATGGAACGGAAAACGATCTTTTAGGCAGTTCGGTTAATTTGTCGGCAGATGGCCTTCGCCTGGCGGTAGGTGCAATAGGCAGTGAGGAAAATGGATCTCAGGCAGGTCAGGTCAGGGTGTATGAATGGAAAAATAATGATTGGGAACAAGTAGGAGCGGATATTAATGGTAATGTCGACGATTTTTTAGGTTGTTCCCTGAGCTTGTCAGCTGATGGTGGCCGATTGGCCGTCGGAGCCAGAGGAGAAGCTTTTGACGGAAAAGTCCAGGTCTATGAATGGACCAATGGATTTTGGATACAGCTGGGAGATGACTTTGTAGGTGGGGGCGGAGATAACCTGGGATGTGCGGCTTCCCTTTCTGCGGATGGCAACCGACTTGCGATCGGAGCGCTTGGTAAAGAGGACAATGGCAATATCTCGGGGCAGGCCCGGGTCTTTGAATGGTTTGATAAT